>NZ_JH601066.1:122404-142081 GCF_000245715.1 Paenibacillus sp. Aloe-11
GCATGCAGCATGCCCTTGTGGCCGATGGAGGTCGCACCTGAGGCAACCCACTGCCACGTATGCGCCTGTGTTCCTACAGGAAAACAAGCGGTCGTGCACTGTACGGTCGGTGTAATCCAGCTTACGTCGCCGACATCGGTTGATCCATATAGCGGCTCGGTGCCCGTATAAGGCTGAAGAATATCAGCCATATCCTTATCGCGCAGGCCCGGATATTTGACCACAATCCCTGCGCGTTCCTGCTCATCCAATGTCGTACGTATTTCGGCGGCATAGGCCAGTTCTTCCGCCGTAAATTCCGGTACACCCAGTTGCCCGAACACGCGGTACATGGTCTGCTCCAGCACCGGGCTGGGCATCAGGTTGGAGCATGCCTTGTCGAATACGATTTCAACCTCCGTCCCCGTCATCAGTGCCGCTCCGCGAGCAATATCGCAGACTCGCTTATAAATATGCTGCACCTGCGACGCTTGCGGTGCCCTGATCAGATACAGCACCTCCGCATTCGCCTGCACCACATTGGGAGAAAAGCCTCCGCTGTTCGTGATTGCATAATGCAGGCGCGCGTCCTGCACAATATGCTCGCGCAAATAGTTCGCGCCGATGTTCATCAACTCAACGGCATCCAGCGCACTTCGACCTAGATGAGGAGCGGCGGCGGCATGTGCGCTTTTGCCTTTAAAACGAAAATAAAACTGCACGTTAGCCAATGTGCTCACGGACATAATGCTGTTATAGTCCATCGGATGCCAGCACAAAGAGAAATCAACATCATCAAACAATCCTGCGCGCGCCATAAACGCCTTGCCCGAACCGCCTTCTTCACCCGGACAGCCGTAGTAACGGACCGTTCCCGACAGTCCGTTCTGCTCTATCATGCTTTTAAGCGCAACCGCTGCCGCCAAAGAAGCCGAGCCAAGCAAGTGATGACCACAGCCGTGACCGTTGCCTCCCTTTTCTACTGGCTCCTGCCGGGCAATGCCTTTATGCTGGCTAAGTCCCGACAAAGCATCATATTCCCCGAGAAATGCGATAACCGGCTTACCGCTGCCATAGCTCCCGATGAAGGCTGTTTCGATATCGCCCACACCACGCTCTACAGCGAAGCCCTCCTCTTCCAGGCTACGGCATAACAGCTCGGCAGATTGATATTCCTCGAAGCGTGTCTCTGCAAATTGCCATATTTGCTCGCTGATGCGAATGATTTTATCCCGTTGCCGTTCAATATCTTCGGATAATAGCTCTATATGCTTCATGACTGGTGTCCACCTTTCTCAGCGAAGCGTCCGCCTAGCCAGCCGCTCCAGCAGTTCTACGCTGCGTGGCAGCACCTCTTCCTGAATATCAAACTCTGGATGATGGTGAGGGGCGGGCAGATTGCAGCCGATAATCATATAGGTTCCCTTTCCTCCCAGCTCCTGGACACGCCGAATCATGTAGCTGGCATCCTCACTGCCCAGCGAGCTGGTTTGCCCCATCGCTTTCTGATTCACGAAGCCTTCAACCTGCTGCGCTTCCTCTGCTGTCATTTCTGCCAATTCCGGGCTGCATACAATCGGGATTGCGCCGCCGATAACGCGAATTTCATGCTCCAGCTCATGCATTCCTGCACTATGGGCTATGATATTGCGTACCCGTCTCTCCAACTCTTCATTCGTCTGCTCATCCACCGAACGTGTTTCGATGATCATACGCGCGGTTTCAGGTATGATGTTGGCGGCTGTGCCACCTTCCAGTACCCCTACGTTAATACGTGTTTCCCCGGTGCTGAAGCGGGGCAGCGACTGAATGTTCAGCAGCGCGGTGGCCGCTCCCAGCAAGGCATTATTCCCTTTTTCCGGCGAAGAGCCCGCATGTGACGCCACACCGCGAAAGCGTGCCTCCAGCTTGGTGGACGCCAGAAAGCCTGCCGAGCTGCCGTGAATTTCACCAAGCGGTACATCACAGCCCAGATGCTGGCAAAAAAGCGTATCTACGTCGTCCAGCATTCCTTTGTTCACCATAGCATAAGCGCCTCGAACCCCCTCTTCTGCCGGTTGAAAGATCAGTTTAACCGTGCCTGCAAATTGACGGTCACTTAATCGCTCGGCCAAGCCGAGGCCAATCGTCGTATGCCCGTCATGGGCGCATGCATGCATATGACCTTCATACAGTGAACGGAAGCCCTCGGCCTGCGGCACATGCCGTGCTTCTGTGCTTTCTGTAATCGGGAGCGCGTCCATATCGAACCGGAACGCGACGGTAGGACCATCCTGTACTCCCCGCAGGATACCAACAACGGCCGTATAGCCCCCCTTCATGTGGGCCGCAATAGCAGGGTCCGCTCCATCCCGCAATGCGCGTTCATAAGCGGCCTCCAGCACTTCTTTTTCCGGCAAGCCGCGCACGGAGCTTGGTTCCATCGCGTCCTGTCCATAAATAACCTCGTAGCCGAATTGCCGCAGCAAGCCTACAATCTTGGATGCCGTTCGGAATTCAGTAAAGCCCAGCTCAGGATGACGGTGCAAATCCCGGCGCAGCTCGATCAGATCTAACATATATACCACCTTACCTTTTATATGAAATAGTAGAATTTACAAAATCGCACGTTTCAATTATGACAGACTATAACCGTTCTAACTAGGATAATTTGGGATATACACCCGGTCCAATCGGTAGACCCAGCAGATACCAAACCACGACCAGCAGCGTCCAAACCAAGAAGAAGAAAATAGGATACGGGAGAATGAGAGAGTAATAGGTGCCGAGCTTCGCATCCTTTTTATACTGCTGAAGAAAACCAACAAACAAAGGAATAAACGGAGATACCGGGGCCAGCGGAATGACAGAGGAATCCGCCACGCGGAAAATCATCTGCGCAAAAGCAGGATGATAGCCCAGCACCATAAACATCGGTATAAATACAGGTGCAAGCAAAGACCAAATGGCTGAGCCACTGGCAATGAACATACAGAGGAATGCCGACAGGAAGATCAGGCCAACGAATACAGGCACGCCCGTCAGGTTGATTTTTTCTAAAATATCGGTAATGTACAATGCGATAAAACGCCCCATATTACTCCAATTGAACATGGCTACAAACTGGGACAACGGAAATACCATAATAATAAAGCCTGCCATGTCCTTAATCGGATGGACAAGCAGCTTGGGGATATCGTTCTGCTCCCGGATTGCTTTGGTCGTGATGCCGTAGGTGATAGCTACAGCGAAAAAGAACAACAGAATCACCGGGACAATTCCTGACAGAAACGGCGAACCCATAATGCCTCCCGTCTCCGGGTTACGTAAAATCCCGTTAGCTGGAACAACCATCACGGCTATAGCGGCAATGTACACCAAGGCGGCAATTCCGGCAGCACGCAGCCCTTTATTTTCACGGGAAGACAGCTTTTCCAGCTTGAACGGGCTCTCTCCGCCTTGATACGTACCCAGTCGCGGTTCCACAAATTTATCCGTAATCAAACCGGCGAGCAATGTAAGCACAAACACGGAAGTCATCATAAAATACCAGTTATCCAGCACACTTACGGAAATCGCAGCATTGACTGACTTGGCTACCTCGGTGCTTATACCGGACAAAAGCACGTCTGTCGATACAATCAACAGGTTTGCTGTAAACCCGGAGCCCACACCTGCAATGGCTGCAAGCAGACCAGCGACAGGATGACGTCCAACGGCCAGGAAAATAAGCGCGCCCAAAGGAGGCATGATGACGAGAGCGGCATCAGAAGAAACGTGGCTGAAAAAGGCAATAAATACGACCAAATAGCTGGCATAGCCGGGACGTACGACGAGCGCTATTTTACGAATGACAGCCTCCAGCAGCCCCACCTTATCAGCCAATCCAATCCCCAGCATCAACGCCAGAATAGAGCCTAGCGGGGTAAAGCCGGAAAAGTTTTTGACGATGTTGGGTAATAACCATTGAATGCCTTCGGTACTAAGCAGGTTTTTGACCTGCACCCGTTCATGGCTGATCGGATCAACGGCAGAGGCATGAAAGACAGATAGTACAGCAGTGCCTAATAAAAGAAGAATAATCAAATAGACAAACAGTAAAAAAGGATTGGGCAGCTTGTTACCCACCCTTTCGACCCATCTGAAGATGCCAGTTTGTTGCTCTACGTTTTCCATGTTTGTCCCCCTCTTGGCGCCATTAAGCGAATATTTAACGACTATTTCGCTTAATTGTTTTGACATATTATATCTTTGGTTTCGAGCCGTTTCAATACTTTTGTTATATTTAATAACATATCAACGTTATATAATTTTTTTATCATGCTAAATTCAAGCAGATTTATTTACAAAAAAAGCTCCCGGAGGTCAGGTTACTTCACCTGTTCTTCAAGAGCTTTCATCAGTACTTTTTTAGTTCTATCGCATTCCGTGTTGATTTCGTTACCGCTTGAGCTGATAAATTTTACGCGGCCGTCCACGACTCGTCTGGAGTTCGCCGCCTGTAGCAAGGGCCAGTCCATTTTCCACCAGCCCCAGCATAATGCGCTGTGCATTGCGGACTGTCATGGACAAATCGGCGGCCAAATCCGATGCGCTAAAGCTTCCCCATCCCTTGCGTCGGGCAAGCGCCTCGATTTTGCGATACGTACGGATGCTGACCGCAGCCTGATTTAAGCGATCCAGCAGTTCCCGGTCCTCTGTACGATATTCATACTCCAGTTCATCCTGCCCTCCAGCCGATTCAATCACAGTTCCGTCCGCTCTCACGATGATAATATCGCCCACTTCTCTCTCTTTGGCCGTCTGAATCGCCTTGCGTGCGTGCTGCTCCGCCGAAAGGGCTGTTTCGCCAAAGCCTATGCCAACCGCCACAGGCTGGGCTACCTCTGTCTCCAGCCGAAATACTGCTTCACGCAGAGCAGCAATTTCCCGCTCCATCGCCCCACGCGAGCCAAATATCTGGTATCGACCATTTCCATTCTCCAGAAGAGAGCCATCCAGCTTGTCACAAAACTCCAGCAGGACACGCTTGATCTCCAATTCCAGCAGCTGTACATAATATTTTGCGCCTGAACGCCCTGACACCTTGTCCAGGTTCTCTATTTCTATGATTTGCACGCCAATCTGGCTATCTTTAAAGTAGGAGGCTCGCTGCTTCTCGATGCTAATACGAAGCGCTTGACGGATTTCCATACGGGTCACATCAATCTTGCTGCAGGGCACACCCCGTTCCAGCAGCCTTTTATGCACTGCATGCATACAGGTCAGAGCTGCCTGCGTCTGCCCGCTCTCCCACATTTTTATGTGAGCATCGGCTAATTCTGTTTCCTGTTGCTTATCCCGGTGTCCTTCCTGCTTGATCTCGAACATATGGATAGCAAACATGGATTCCGGCAATTCCAGCTCATCCAGCGATTCCTGCAGGTTAAACTCCTCCAGCTCCACCATATCCAGCGATATGCGCTTAATTGCAGGAGATGTATCCTTTAAAAGATGGAGAATCCCTTTGTACAGGCTGGCCCCTGTCGGGGAGCAATATACGATACTATCAGAGTCTTTAAGCTGCGGTTTCACTGCCATGTAAGGAATAGGTCCGGTAAAAAGCCATCCACTCACCTCTCCACGGTGAGCCGGGATGATAGCCGCTGCTTCCACCAGATTTTCATACGGATAAGGGATTAGCTTCGCCGTATCTGCATACTCACGTCCCACCTCTATGATCCGATCAATTGAGGGTTTCGGACCCACTACTCCAATCGTATACATGAAAATACTCCTCCTGATCTGTATGCAGGACGGCGGTTATTGATCCTACGCCTGTCTTTGGCTATATCGTAGCTGTTTTACGGGGGAGTGGCAAGGTGTGTGCAGAGTGTGGTGGTGGGTTTCGTGGGAAGTGGCGCTGCGCGAATGATTTGATCTTACGATCGCTGTTGCCACGGGATTCTTTGGATTGGATAGGACATAAAGTGGTAAGAATCCCGTGGCAAAGGCGAACGCTATCGCTTCTACAGATTCAAATCCTCCGCTCCGCTGGCTTCCCGCCATTCCACTACCACATCTGCGTAAGGGGGTAAGTATTGGAAAAGCGGATTTCATCGCTTCGCTTGATTCAATTTAATTTTTTATTACTACCTTATTAATGCTTTATATAATAAACTCGTAATGCTCTATATAATAAACTCGAAAAATGAACATAAAAACGGAGGAGGCGAAATGGTGCTGTACAAGCGTAGCGGTCGCTTTTGTCCCCGGATTTCTACCCTTGTTAGAGGCTTAATCCAAGAAATCCGGGGGCGGTGGCGATGGGAAGCACCATCCGGCTGCGTAGTGGCGCATAGGTAACTTTTAAGTCGATTTTTTTATTTTTTGATGTATTGACAAATAATCAAAAATAATATATCTTAATATCAAGATAATAAATTATAAAGAAAAGTTTACGACTGTTTATTTTGCTTTGAAAAAACGAATCATATAAAAACCAAGGAGGACAATGACATGAAACTGTTAGGATTGCATCACGTATCGGCGATTACAGCGGCGGCGGCTAAAAATGTTGATTTTTATACTCAGGTTATGGGACTTCGGCTGATCAAGAAAACGGTGAATCAGGATGATGTCAGCGTGTATCACCTCTTTTACGGGGATGAGCGTGGAACTGCGGGGACGGAAGTTACATTTTTTGAAATTCCACATGCCGGGCAAACTCGTACAGGGAATAACAGCATTTCGGCACTCTCCCTGCGCGTACCAAATGACAAGGCACTGGATTACTGGAAAAACCGCTTCGAGCAGTTGGATGTAAAACATGGCGAAATTACGGATCAAGCGGGACGCCTGGCGCTTTCGTTCGAGGATTTTGAAGGACAACGCTTCTTCCTCGTTTCAGATGAGCATGATAACGGTGTGCGCGGCGGGACGCCTTGGGAGAAAAGTCCTGTCCCTGCCGAATACGCCATCGTGGGGCTTGGCCCGGTTCATCTGACCATTCCCAAAGCGGAGAATACAATTCTCATTCTTGAACAGGTTATGGGCTTCCGCAAAAAGGGCTCTTATCCTTCTCCCGTTGCCGGACAGCCGGATGTGGTCATCTATGAGACGGGTGAAGGTGGTACCGGAACTGAGGTTCATCTGGAAGAACGCAACGACCTCCCACAAGAGCGGCCGGGACGAGGCAGTGTGCATCACGTAGCCTTCCGTGTTGAAACCGAGGAAGAGCTCAAACAATGGGTAGAACGTATTAGCCAGTTGCAAATTTCCAACTCAGGCTTTGTTGATCGCTTTTATTTCCGTTCCTTGTACTTCCGTGAGCCCAACGGCATTCTGTTTGAATTGGCTACCGATGGACCCGGCTTTGACACCGACGAGGAATTGGAGTTTTTGGGAGAATCCCTGTCGCTGCCGCCATTTTTGGAGCCGCGCCGCGAATCTATTGAGGCTAATCTCAAGCCGCTTAACACCAAACGTTAATTGAATTTTCATTTGCACAAAAGGGCATTCCGCCACCTGCAAGATTTTAGCTTTGACAGGTAAGCGAAATGCCCTTTTTAGCTATGCTTACAGCTTTTTATCATCCACGCTGTTCAGCCATGCTTCGATTTCTCCGATCACAGAGGCGATACAACCATCCTGGAACGGTGAGATCAGTCCAGCCAGCTCAACCAATCCGGTAAAAGATCGGCTCCCCCCGGCACGGCACAGCTTCAAATAATCCTCCCACGCCGCTGTCCGGTCGATGCTCATACGTTTCCAGAACTGGAATGCGCACAATTGCGCGAGTGTGTAGTCAATATAGTAGAACGGGGATTGAAAAATATGCCCCTGCTTATGCCAAAATCCGCCCTGCTCCAGATACTCATTGCCTTCATAGTCCAGATGCGGTTTATACTTGCGTTCAATGGAGCGCCATGCGCTTTTACGCTCGGCCGGTGTCCAATCCGGATGCTCATATACGGCATGCTGGAATTCGTCTACGGCTACGCCGTAAGGCACGAACAGCAACGAAGAGGACAGATGTTCAAAGTGATATTTGTCCGTATCTTCTTCAAAGAACAGCTTCATCCAAGGCCATGCGAAAAATTCCATGCTCATGGAATGGATTTCAGCCGCCTCCATCGTAGGCCAGTGATACTCCGGAATTTCAAAATGCCGGCTTTCATAGACCTGGAAGGCATGACCTGCTTCATGTGTCAATACGTCGATGTCACCGGATGTACCATTAAAATTGGAGAAAATAAATGGAGTGCCATATTCACTCAAAAAGGTACAATAGCCTCCGCTTTGCTTCCCCTTTTTGCTGATCAGGTCCATCAATTCCCGTTCGATCATAAAGCTGAAAAATTTATGTGTTTCCGGTGAAAGCTCCTCATACATACGTGCTCCATTACGAAGAATCCACTCCGGGTCACCTTTTGGCGTAGGGTTGCCTGACAGGAAGTTGAAGCCTTCATCATAATAACGAAGCCGATCTACACCGATCCGTTCGCGCTGACGCTCCTTCAGCTTGGTTGCCAGGGGAACGATGTGCTTCAGTACCTGCTCGCGGAAATTGGCAACCATGGTGGCATTGTAATCTGTACGTCCCAAACGGGCATAGCCCAGTTCCACGAAGTTGTCGTAGCCCAGCTTATGTGCCATGCGTGTGCGTACCTTGACCAATTCATCATAAATCCGATCCAGTTCGTCCTCATGCTCGCTCATAAATTGATATTTGGCCTCGGATGCTTGTTTGCGTGTTTCCCGATTGGTATCCAATTCAAATGGCAAAAGCTGCGCCAACGTGCGTTCTTGCCCTTCAAACTGGATCTTGGCGGACGCAATGAGCTGGGCATATTCGGAGGTCAGCTTATTTTCCTGCTGCAAATCCTCGATGATATTCGGGTGGAACGACTTGAGTGCTACCTCGGCAATACTGAACAGCTGGCTGCCCCATTGGCTCTCCAGTTCGGCTCTGAACGGAGAGTCCACCAATGCCCGATAGTACTCCGTTACATACTCCTGGATTACCGGCATGAAATCATCAGCATACTCTTGCTCCGCTTTGTAAAAGGCGTCCTCCGTATTAATGGAGTGCCGAACTTCCACCAATTGCAATTGCGTTTCCACATGACTGCGCAGCTTGTTAATCGCATGAATCACTTCATTTTGACGTTCTACGCTGTCTGCCTCGCGAAACTGCTGCAACAGCGTTTTAAACCGCTGTTCAATTTCAGGCTGCTCTGGTCGGCTGTAAGCCATTTGGCTGAATAATGTCATTGCTTTCGTTCCCCCCTCAGTGTAATAAACCTGATGCCTATTATACAGTACGATTAGACAAAACTGGAAGCAATAGCTCAAAAAAAAGACAACCTCAAAAGCCGCAATACCAAGTACTGCGGCTTTTAGGAGCCACGCCGGCTCTTATCTCATAGATATCTTTGCCTCGAACAATTATTATATATATGCAGTCTAATGGAGATTTATAAGACCTCTTTGTTACTGCTTATTGATTTTGTATACTTATTGATTTTGCATACTTATTGATTTTGTAAACGGTGTGCGGCATGCAGGGTCGGACCGACGAATTCATTCAGCTTGAAGCTGCCTTCAATGGCCTGTGTGATAAATTTCTTGGCCTGATCCACCGCTTCACGTACAGTCAGCCCTTGGGCCAAGCCAGCCGTTACCGCTGCCGAAGTGGTGCAGCCTGCACCATGGGTAAAGCTCGTTTTTACTACATCCGCTTCAAACCAGTCAAAAGTGATTCCGTCATACAGCAGATCCATCGCTTTGCCTGCGCGAATTTTACCACGGTCCTTGATCAGCACGTGCTTCGCTCCGCGCTCATGGATAATGGCAGCCGCTTCCTGCATCTGCTCCAGCGTCGTGATGGGTCCATTCTTCGCCAACTGCGAAGCCTCGAACAAGTTCGGCGTTACCAGGTCAGCGCCAGGAATTAACAATTCCAGCATCGCCTCTGTATTTTCCGGCTGAAGCACTTCATCCGTACCTTTGCAGACCATAACCGGGTCAATGACGATCCGCTTCAGATCATGCTTTTTCAAATGGCTGGCTACCAGTTCGATAATATCAACGGAACCAAGCATTCCGGTTTTCATCGCATCAAAACCGATACCTTCCAATACAGTGCGCAGTTGTGCTTCTACCACATCCAACGCAACAGGATATACAAGATGGTCCCAGGTTTTAGGTTCCATCGCAACTACGGTTGTCAATACGGTCATGCCATATACGCCAAGCTCCTGAAAGGTTTTCAGGTCTGCCTGAATACCCGCTCCTCCGCTTGTGTCGGAGCCCGCTATCGTTAATGTTTTGGAAATCGTCATTTGTACATGCTCTCCTTCACTTTCTGTGCTGCATTTATCCTAATCCCGCATACGAAACTTGTCAACGCACCAAAGCGTCTTTTCCATGCCAAAAGTCACAAAAATCAGCAACAGCTAAAAAACGAGGACATTCCCCTCTGGAACGGGAACATCCTCGTAAGAACGTGTTATATGAAGAGCTCGCATGAATTGGAATTACGAATATCCACCGATACTGTGATCATAGGCATGATTCTTTTCATTTTTCCGTACGCCGAGACAGAGGCTTTGATACAAATGCTGCTGTTCCGGAGTAGCAAAATTCCGGTGCTGCTCAAATAGGGCCATACAACCGATGATATGCTCGGTATAGCTATTATCTACAGACAGCTGTAAGCAGTGAAGTGCTTGTCCCAATCCCTCAGAGAAATCTCCCTTTCGAAAATGATATTCCGCATACACCTTACAAAAGGATGCAAAGCGAAATGCATTAAAGTGCTTGTGATAATGAGTGTCCCATTGTTCCGGTGCAAGCTCCCAGAAGCTCTCGAGCTGCTGACTGAACAGTCCCAGCTCTGCATCCACAAAATAACCGAACCGGTTCGCTGATTCAAGCAATGTGTTCAAGCCTTCCAGCGTCTCATCCGGATGCTCGCGCAAATAAGTAATATACTCATAGATTGCAGAAGTGTTACCCATTTTAATTTCAATACAAAGTCGATTGCCCCGAGCATATACACGGTGCATTTCGACTACTTTCCAGCCTTCCTCGTCCAAGCCCTCAAGCCAGCTTAAATCTGCATAACCTTCAATCCATTGCTTGGATTCCTCATATCTGCCCTGAAACTCATAGCAGCTAGCCTTTAGCAGATGCCCCTGGGCATAGTAATAAACGAGCGGCTTAAGCAGCTCCAGGTGTTCATCCCCAAATCGATTCCGATTACGATACAATGCCTGCGCCAGTTCTCTTAGCTCATCCGCATACATTTCCATCTCGGACCATTGCATTTTTGACGCAAACACTTGGGACAGCATATGTAAGCCTTCCAATGCGTATGTTTCCGGTAGACGGCTGCGGTATAAATGGAATTGTACAGCAGCCTTCAAGTTCCGCTTGTTATCCTTAATCTGAACCTGGAAAATACGAAAATAGCTGATCGCCAAGCGTTCGGAATGGGTATACTTCTCACTCTCGATAACACAATCATACAGAAGCATGGAGGCTTCATATCGAACATTCTCAAACATCTCTTCTGCTGTCTCAAAAATAGCCGGAATGTTCGATAAATCATCCATCAGATAGCCAAGCACACTACGTATGCAGTCCAGCTTGTTCAACTCCGAGCAACGGAGAAGAAACGGACGCAGCCTGCGCCAGTGCGGCAAGGAATGAACAAAGCATTCATCCACATACATCTCGAACAAAGCTCCTTCTTCCAATCCCATGGCCTCGGTGATTAGATCAAGCTGATTAACTGAAATGGGCCGTGGAGGGTTCCGGTTAAGAATACCGCTGAGTGTACCTGGATTTACCTTGGAAGCATCTGCAAAACACTGCATCGAAATACCTTCACTTTGAATATACTTTTCAATTTCTGCGCGAATCGTGGTGTTTTTTTCCAAAGGGACACCCCCTCAAACGAATGATAGTGACTTTATCATTACCTTTTAAACCAAAATTTGTTTAATCAAAGTATATGTCTAATTATACGGGAGGTCAACAACTTAAACGCGACTCCAGACATATAAAATCACGAGTTTCGTACGATATTAAATCCGTTTTGTGAAAAAAGACCGCCCCCAAAGGTTTGGTCTGTTGATGTGTCGTGATGCTGTAGACTTAGGAGGGTAGGGAATATTCAAGTATTGATTTACAGACGGCCGAAATCAATAGCAAACTTGGCGTACCCTTCTATGGTTAATCCTTCATAAAGCAGCTCCGAATAGGCTTGGGCGGCCTTTATGGCTTGCGGCGAGCTCAGAAATGTCACATGTGGTCGCCCTTCCCATGGCACAAGGGACCAGTGGCCATCTGCTTTGGGCGCCAATGTCTTCATATGCCGTACATATTCGGTCAGCACATGCCGATTTTCATCCGGTGCAGCAAGTACAATTCGTTCTCCACCCGGATTAACGAGCGTGGAGGTGAACGCGCGATAGTTGTTCGTAACCACCAGATAACTCCGCTGCATATCCATCGGCTCTCCTTCGTAGAACATATGAAGGATTCTGTGCGCATCCGGCACCTTTAATTTCCCGACAATATCATATCTGGCAGGCTGCGTTACATCAATTTGATACCTGATCCCGTCGATGATATCAAAATTAAAGCTCGGAAAATCAGAATCAATCAGCTCTTGCTCATGTTCTGCCAAAGGATCAATCTGTCGGAATTGTCCGGCAGACCACTCAAGCCATTCCCGAATTTCCGCCCCGGTCAGCCGGACGACATGCAGCGTATTCGGAAAGTTGTACAGATCGGCGATATGCTTGATCGCCAACATCCCTGCCGGAATATCGGTGTAGTAAGATGCGCCGTATCTGCCGCCTGTTTTAAATGGAGCCGCTGCCGACAGAACGGGTAGATCCTCGTACTCGCTCCCTTGCATCTGCTGCTTCACATACCAAATTTGTGCATCATTTACGAGTTGAACCGAAGCATCGTCCATGACTTGGGCAAAGAAGCTGTTCACCGCCACCGTCATCCGACCGACAGGAGCGCGAATATACTCCAGTGTCCCGGCGTGCTCCTCTGCTACCGACAGCTGAATTACAGCATCCGGTTGTACCAGCGCTTCCTTCCGTACCGGATCATACACCGGGCGTACCTCGGCAGAGGATGCGGCCACTTCCCACTTTCCATCCATAAGAAAAAGGTCGAGGTCAATAATACCCAGATGATCCCCCCAGAAGCCCGGCTCTACCGCCGGAATATCGTGGATAGTGCCTCGCTCCGTATCAACACCCGTTTTACCAACAAACGAAGGTCCGGGGAATACTTTATGCGCATGACCAAACAGAATGGCGTCAATCCCCTCCACCCTGCTCAGTGGCAGCACCGTATTTTCCATATATGGCGTTTCAGGAATATCCTCAAAGCCGGCATGGGGCATAGCAATGATCAGATCGGCTCCCTCTGCCTTCATTTTGGGAATGAACCGTCTTGCTGTTTCCAGCACGTCCTTGACGATGATTTTTCCCTCCAGCCACGCCTTGTCCCATTGCATAATTTGTGGCGGTACAAAGCCGATGACTCCCACCTTTAAAAAATGCTTGCCGCCTGCTTCATCCTCCATCGTCTTGTCCAGCAGCAGATAAGGTGTGAAATAGTTTTGTTCATTTTCTCCCGCCACATATATGTTGGCATTTATATAAGGAAATTGCGCTCCCCGAAGGCAGGTCTGCAAATATTTCAGTCCATAGTTAAATTCATGATTTCCAATATTCCCTGCCTCGTACCCTAAAAGATTCATCGCTTTGTAAGCAGGATGTACAGCGCTAGGGTCCTGTTGAAGACGCTGCACAGCATAATCTCCCATCGGATTCCCCTGAATGACATCCCCGTTATCCAGCAGGAGATGGTTGGGCACCTCAGACCGGGCCGTTTGAATCAAGCTGGCGGTTTGCGCCAGACCATACTGCAGCGTTTCCTCATCTGCATAATAATCATAATTCCACAAGCTGACATGCAGATCCGTCGTAACCATGATGCGGAATTTCACCCTTACCGGACCTGACGTTTCCACACATATTACTTCATTTGTTTCCAATCCTGTTCTCTCCCTCAGCTTCGGTCATAAAGATTGAACAAGTCTAGCAGACCACTATTAAGAGAATGTTAAATGAATGAACGCCAGCAACCATATCATAAATTTTACATTATTTTTACCAAAGTCAGGAGTGGTTTTAACCCTGGCCGTCGGGCTAGCTGTTAAGATTTGGCTGACTTCTTTAATTACTATGTTTTAGGGGGAAATTATTTTGTTCAAAAAAGCACTGACCTTGTGCATGACCTTCACACTGGCGGCAGGTCTGGCCGCTTGCGGCTCCAATGCAAGCAACAACAGCGCGTCGACTCCAGGCACAGATGGTACGAAAAGCGAAAGCACAGCCTATGTTCCTACAGAGCTAAAGGTACAGTTCGTTCCTTCCCAAAATGCAGATACACTCGAAGCCAAAGCCAAGCCGCTCGAAAAGCTGCTGGGGGACAAGCTTGGAATCCCGGTAAAAGTCACCGTATCTCCTGACTACAACACGATTGTGGAAGCTATGTCCTCCAAACAGGTTGATGTAGGTTTCCTTCCACCGAATGCCTATGTTCTGGCACATGATAACCGCAAAGCAGCCGATTTGCTGCTGCAAGCCCAACGCTACGGGATTGAAGATGCCACAGGCAAGGACACAGCTGAAAAAGTAAACTTTTATAAAGCCATGATCGTGGTCAAAAAAGATTCTCCGATTAAAACCCTGGCTGATCTGAAGGGCAAAAAAGTCGGCTGGCAAAATGTAACCTCCTCCGCAGGCTACGTGTATCCCGCAGCAGAGCTGAAAAAAGCGGGCGTGGACCCGGACACGGATGTACAGGGTGTAACGATCAAAGGCCATGATGCTGCTATTCTGGCGCTGCTGAACGGTCAGGTTGACGCTGTAGCTGTTTTCCAGGATGCACGCAACACGGTGAAGAAGGAAATACCGGACGTATTTGAAAAAACACGCGTCATCCATTACACGGCTAAAATTCCGAATGACACGGTCAGTGTGCGTTCCGATATGGATCAAGCGTGGAGAGACAAAATCAGCCAAGCCTTTATCGATATCGCCAATGATCCAGAAGGCGGCAAAATCATTAAAGAAATTTACACGCATGTAGGCTATGAAAAGGGCGACGATAAAAACTTCGACTCTGTACGTGAATATGCCGAAGCCGTCGGCCAAGCGGTGAAGTAATACAAACACGGTGAGGAATTGTAATGAAGCAGAAGCTACGAAACAGGCATTACGAATGACAGGGCAGCACCGTCCATGTATTCATGGCGGTGTTGTTTTCATTCCACCCCATCGGGGGAGAAAGCGGGGAGCAAATGATCGAATTCCGTAACGTATCGAAAACGTACCCGAATGGCACCAAAGGGTTGAACAATATTAATTTGACGATTAAAGAGGGCGAAATGGTCGTTATTGTCGGCTTGTCCGGTGCAGGCAAGTCCACCCTGCTGCGTTCCATCAACCGTCTGCATGACATTACCTCCGGTGACATTGTCGTGGGCGGCAGGTCTGTTACGTCTGCCGGAAGCAGCGAGCTGCGGCGTATTCGCCGCGACATTGGCATGATCTTTCAGAGCTTCAATCTGGTAAAGCGCTCGACCGTGCTCCGCAATGTACTCTCTGGACGCGTCGGCTATCATTCGACGCTAAGAACCATTCTCGGCCTCTTTCCGAAGGAAGATGTCGAGCTGGCACTAACAGCGCTGGGACGCGTGAACATCCGCGAAAAAGCCTACAGCCGGGCTGATGAGCTGTCAGGTGGCCAACAGCAGCGTGTATCCATCGCCCGTGCGCTGGCGCAGGAGGCCAAAATCATTCTGGCGGACGAGCCTGTCGCATCGCTTGATCCCTTGACCACCCGCCAGGTCATGGACGACCTCCAGCGGATCAACCGTGAAATGCAGATTACGACCATCGTCAATCTGCATTTCATTGATCTGGCGCGCGAATATGCGACGCGGATTATCGGGCTGCGCGCCGGGGAAGTCGTCTTTGACGGCACGCCGGAGGAAGCTACGGACGAGGCCTTTGCGGAAATTTACGGCCGGGCTATCAAGCACGATGAGCTGTTGGGAGTGGGATCATGAAACCCGACTCTACAGCCCGGCAGCTCTCTTCGACGCCGCCGTCACCGCATGCCGGGCCACCGCAGCCAGGCATGCCGCCTGCAGGGCCACCCTTGCCGGGGCGTTACAAGCGTTACGCCACCTGGATGATTTTTATTGTGGTGCTGGTTGCCTGTTCCATTCATACGGATGCTACGCCTTACCAGTTGATCGTCGGCTTGCCCGAGATGGGCAAGCTGCTGGGCGAAATGTTCCCGCCTGACTGGAGCTACCTGCCCACCATCTGGAAGCCGATGCTGGAAACGATCCAGATCGCCATCGTCGGCACGACACTGGGGGCTATACTGGCTATCCCTGTCGCGTTGCTATGTGCCTACAATGTGATGCCACGCAAGCTGATTTCGCTGCCGATGCGCACGATTCTAAATCTGGTGCGGACGATTCCAGATTTGCTGTTCGCCTCCATCTTTGTGGCCGTGTTTGGCATCGGTCCGTTTGCAGGGATGCTCGCCCTGCTCTTCTTCTCCTTTGGCATCATAGCCAAGCTGACGTTCGAGGCGATTGAAGCCATTGATCCCGGGCCGCTGGAGGCCATGACTGCCGTTGGCGCAAGCCGCATTCAGGTCATTGCCTTTGGTGTTGTGCCGCAGGCATTGCCTTATTTTGTGTCATACTTGCTGTACACGTTTGAGGTTAATGTGCGTGCAGCTTCCGTTCTGGGCCTGGTCGGCGCTGGCGGTATCGGTCTGCTGCTTGACCGTTCCCTCGGTCTGTTCCGATATGACCGGGCAAGCATCATTATTCTACTGACCCTCGTCATCGTCCTTGCGATTGATTACGGCAGCAACCTGCTACGGAGGAAATTATTATGAATGATCCTACGCTTCGCAGACCTGTTGGCTCCCGCCTGCGCCTATGGGCGATAGCTATTCTGCTTATCATCATTTATATTTGGGCTTTTCGCGGAATGCAGTTTGAAGGATTACAGGGAACGGCCAAAAGTGTATCTGTCGCTATATTGGACGGCTTCCTTCATCCGGACTGGTCATACGTCTACATCCCTGAAGGAGAGGATTTATTGCGTGGTCTGCTGGATACGCTGGTCATTTCGATTCTTGGAACCTTTGTATCCGCGTTTGTCTGTCTTCCATTCGCCTTTTGGGCGTCCAGCAATATGACCCGACTACGTCCCTTATCGGGTAGCGGGAAATTTGTACTTAGTGTCATCCGGGTATTTCCCGAAATGATCGTCGCCATCTTGTTTATCAAAGCCGTTGGTCCCGGCTCGTTTGCCGGGGTGCTTGCCCTTGGCATTCACTCCATCGGCATGCTGGCAAAGCTATTCTCGGAAACGATCGAAAGTGTCGATCACGGGCCGCAGGAAGCTTTGGTCGCGTGTGGCGCCAATCATCTGCAGGTGATTTTCTTCGCCGTGCTGCCGCAGGTGATACCACAGTTTCTTTCCTATTCGCTCTATCGTTTTGAAATTAACATCCGCTCTGCCACCACGCTCGGTCTGGTCGGTGCAGGCGGTATTGGTACTCCGCTGCTGTTTGCACTCCAAATGCGCAACTGGAACCGGGTAGGCGTTATTTTGCTCGGTATTGTGGTCCTGATCATTTTGACGGATCTGATTTCCGGGTGGCTGCGCAAACGGATCGTATAGTTTTAAATGCCGAAAAAGCCTCCCTTGTGGTAAAATGGCCAGCCTTACGCGCCCACTTTACCAAAGAGAGGCTTCTTCATGTCTATCTACAAACGCACGAACGGTGATTCAGAACCAATTCCGTGCTTTATTATCCATACCGCGGTACAACCTTCTATGTCAGCGTGGAGGCCGAAGCGAAGATAGAGCGGATTGCATCGGATACCTGCTCCGTTTCACTCAGCAGATACATATGACCACCAGGGAAGCGGTGAAACGCAACCTTTTCTCCCCATCGTGCCCACCCGTCGGCATCACGTACACAAGCCTCGTCTTCATTGCCGTTAAAAATATGCATTTCCGACTGAAGCGGTGTCATATCGCTCGGCCGGAACGTTTCCAGCGCTTTGAAATCCGACCGGAACGGCGGCAGGAAAAATTCGAGCATTTCCCGGTTATTCGCCAGTTCGGGCGGAATGCCGTTCAAGCCGATCACATAATTGGCGAAAGCGTCATCCTCCATCTGAGAACGGATGGGACGCTTGATATCTGGCGGCTGGACGGCCGAAACGATGACCGCTTCTGGAAAAAGTCCTTTTGACTCCAGGATCTGCGCCAATCGAAAAGCCACGATCCCTCCCATACTGTGTCCAAACAGGATGAAAGGTCTGTGAAGCTGAGGCAGCAGCGCCGCCTCATACATGCTGACCAGCCGTTCGAGATCGTCCACCAGCGGCAATCGGTTGCTACCGTGACCAGGAGGCTCGGCGGCAAGCACTTCAAATCGGTCCTGCAAGCTGTCATGCAACGGACGGAAGGCAGCGGAATATCCCCCCGCAAACGGAAAACAAATAAAATGGGTGTGGTCTGATGGTTTACCAAACCTTTTGATCAAATCGTTCATGCTCCTGCTCCCTCCAAATGATTGCTTATTCGTAAAATTGTCCGCTTCCAGTACCCGGATGCTCCATCAGTCAAATGTGCTGCTTCAAGCTGTCGCTGTGTACTATATCGGTAATCAGCCTACCGTTTATTTCGGCCAGCTCACCATAAAGCATTTCGTCGTGCTTCCCGCGGCCTTGATGCTCAACGACCGTTCCTGTCGTTCCATCCTGCCAGGAAGACAGCCATTCCGGAAGAGGCTGCACATGGTCCGCTCCGATCAAATGAATATCGGCATTTACCTTCCCGGTGTTGATTAATTCGGCGTGATACGCGTAATAAGCCGTCATTTTGCGTTGCATGCCTTTACGTACCGCTTCGATTTGCAAATATGGATTATCCCGGTTCGCTTCCATCAAAGCGGCGGCATCGTCTTCTACTGATCGCCCCTTAAGGTCGCTGATGCCCGTTTTCAGATACGAATCGACCATGACAAGCTGTCTCACGGTTCTTCCCCGGCCTTCAAGCTCTTTGGCTGCTTCAAATGCCAACCCGCAGCCCGCAGAGTACCCGAGCAAAACGAATGGTCCTTCTGGCTGTAGTGCCTCCATCGCGTCTGCATATTGTCCAATTCGATCTTCTTCTTCCACGAAATCAAAAGCCTGAATCCGGATATCCGGTACAAATTTCGCCAGGCCGCTGAACATAATGCCATATCCGAGCACTGGCGGGAAAGCAAAAATAGTTGTTTGCCCATCGGGATTGAAAATGGTTGTCCCGCAGCGGGATACAGGTTCTTCTGTCACACTGGACGCTGCATCCCCACCTTCCAGCGAGGCGGCCAAATCGGCAATCGTCGGCTTGGAGAAAAGCAGTCCGACCGAAACGTCCAGGTCCAGCTCTTTGAGCATTCTGCCGCACAGCGCCATCGCCTTCAGTGAATGTCCGCCTGCCGCAAAGAAGTTGTCGTGAATGCCGATTTGCGGAACACCGAGTACCTCGCTCCACAGCTTCACAAGCGCTGCCTCCATTTCGGTACGAGGAGGCACAGCTTCGG
>NZ_JH601066.1:142143-146252 GCF_000245715.1 Paenibacillus sp. Aloe-11
GCGCCAGCCGGTCAAGCACCACGCAAGATGCCGGCACCATATATGCTGGCAAACGGGTGGCCAAATGAGTCCGCAACTGCTCCGGCAACACTTGCTCTGCCGGACGAGGGACAACATAAGCGCACAGGAACGTTTCGCCTACATCGCTGCGGACTGCCAGCACGACTGCCTCTTTCACAAGGGGGTGCCTCTGCAGCATCGCTTCGATTTCACCCAATTCAACCCGATGGCCGCGAATTTTCACCTGATCGTCCACACGGCCAACAAATTCGATATTACCGCCAGGCAGCCAGCGCGCCAAATCGCCACTCTGGTAACAACGGCGGCCCTGATGAAACGGATGAGGCACGAATTTTTCGGTAGTTAACTCTGGCCGGTTCAAATAACCTTGCGCAACTCCATCGCCTCCGATCCACAGCTCACCGACCGCTTCAAGCGGCTGAAGCTGGCCCGAAGGACCGACAATGTAGGCATCCGTCTGGTTGAGCGGCCGCCCGATCGGAACCGCGGCGGCATCTTCCGGCACCTCGTTCACCGGATAAAAGGTGGCGAAGACCGGTGTTTCCGTCGGTCCGTAGACGTGGATGATGCGGCCCTGCCCCATGGCGGCCAGTGCCCTCCGGACGTGACGGACGGAGGAGCGCTCCCCGCCGAACAATACTTTGCGGACCCCTTTCATCCACTCGGAGCCCGAATCCACCAGTACGTTAAACAACGCTGTCGTAACAAACATGACGGTGACACCTTCATCCTCAATCGTCTGCATCAATTTACCGACATTGAGAATCGTCTCATTCGCGGCAATGATCAGCTTTGCACCGTTCAGCAGTGCTCCAAACAAATCGAAGGTGAAGCCGTCGAATGCATAGTTTGACAGGGAGAGCAGCCTGTCGCTTGCAGCAATATCGATGTAATTCGTCCTGTGGACGACTCTGGTGATGTTGTCATGGGTCGTCAGATTGCCTTTCGGGTTGCCTGTCGTACCGGACGTGTACATCACGTAAGCGATATCGTCCGGAGGTATTTCGCAGGTAGTCGCCAAGTGGTCATCCGATTCGTCTCCGGCAGCAAAAGCGCCAGTCTCCCCGTCTTTCATCCTTACTTCATCCAGGTACAACCGCTGTCCAGCGTAGCCGGAAGCGTCGGCCAAACCGTCCGTTGCCCGGTGCAGCAGAAGCAGCTGTGCAGCGCTGTCCTCCAGCATATAGCGGATGCGTTCCTCTGGATACGCCGGATCTATCGGCATGTAGGCGCCGCCTGCTTTCAATACAGCCAAGATGCCGACAACCGTTTCGGCTGACCGGTACGCAAGCATCCCTACGATGGAGCCACGCCCTATCCCGCATTGGCGCAATTTTGAGGCGAGTCGGTTCGCCGCATCGTTTAGCTCCGCATAGGTGAGCGTATCAGCCCCGGCAACCAATGCGATTTGGTCAGGCGTTTCCTTTGCCGTGATTTCAAACCGCTGCGGCAGCGTCATCCGCTCTCTATTTTGCGGCTCCTCAGGATTAAAGGATAATAGCAAGCGCCTTTCATCGTCCGTTACAACCTCCATGTTGCCAAGCTTCATGCCCGGGTTCTGGATCATTTGCACGATAACAAAAATCAGTTGTTCTTTGAGCCGCTCAATAAAGGACGGGTCGAATACGCTCGCATTATATGCGAATTTCAACAGCATCTCGTCTCCAGGAGAGGCCATCACATTCAGATCATAATTCGACTGCTCAAATACCTCTGTTGTACTGGTCGTAAATCCGAGATCATTCTCCTCCTTCTTACCACCGTTTTCCTGCAGCGGATAATTTTCAAACACAATGACATGATCAATCAAATCAGGCTGAGCCGCGCGGCTCTGGATATCGTACAGCGGCACATATTGATGCGGCTCCGCGAGCAGCGTCTGCTCCTGAATTTCGGTCAGCAGATCACTTACGGTCATTTCGTTCGTCAAAACAACGCGCTTCGGCACGACGTTGATGAACAGGCCGACCATACTCTCGATGCCGGCGATTTCCGCCGGACGGCCCGACACGACTGTACCGAACATGATATCGTTCGAACGCTGGTATCTGCCCACCAATATAGACCAAGCGGCCTGAATCGCGGTGCTCAAGGTTACACTCCATTTTCGAGTCAGCTCCGACAGCGACCGTGTTTGTTCGGTTGTCAGACGAAACAGCAGCTCTGCCGGTTCATAGGCTGGACCTTGTCCCTTGCGCCGCTGCTCGGCGAATGTGGTCTGCCCTTCGTATCCGGTGGTGTAATCGTCCCAAAAAGTGAGCGATTTCGTTTTATCCCTTTTCTCAAGCCATTCAATATATTCCTTATAAGGCTTTGCCGGCCTCAAGCTATAAGGCTTGTTTTGAAGAAGTGCGGCATAAACGTCGAACAACTCCTGGGCCACAATGCCAAAACACCAGCCGTCCAAAATAATATGGTGATAGCTCCATATCCACGTATACATATCGGGACCCGTTTTGAACACGGCTGTCCGCATAGGCATGTCCTTGGACAGGTCGAAGCCGCGCTCCTTATCCTGCCTTTTGTACTCCTCGATTGTCTGCTTCCGCTGTTCAGGCGGTAATTGCGACAAATCAGTTTCCTCAATCCTGTAGCGCCGTTCCTTCAAAACGACCTGTAGGGGCCGCTTCATTTTTTCATGAAGAAACACCGTACGGAAAACGTCATACCGTTCGATCACGATGTTCATGCTTCGTTCCAGCAGATCCGTCCGGAACGATCCCTTGATGTTCATTTCGATTTGCTCGATATAGAAGCTTTGTCCGGCATGAAGCAGCGTATGAAACAACATGCCCTCCTGCATGGGCGACAAATAGTAAATATCCTGCACCTGGTCTTTCTGAAATTGACTCATGGACTTCCCCCTTATAAGCTCCGGCTTAATCCGCATACGCGGGCCGGGAAGACACACCCTCCCGACTGCGTTGCACTCTAGTCCGTATACCGTCAAAATTGCCGTCCGGCAGCCGTTTGTGTTAGCGAATGCGGCATCAGTTGAATTTTTCTCCCAGCATTTCAAAAATGTCGCTGACATCCTCCATCTCAAGGCCCTTCGCGCTGAAATCACTTGGCGTGTAATCCCTGTCCTCTTTTTCCACACAATGGCGGATGAGGCTGCACAGATGATGACGGAAACGTTCCATAAGCTCAGCCACCGTCCCTCTCAAGAACTCCCTTTTGTTAAAGGAGCATGACAGTGTGAAACACCCATTCCGTACGATGCCAACAAAATTAAGAGCATATAACGCTTCCGAGTTCGGACTGGTCTGCGAGCCCATCTCGTATGGAGAAGGCCCGAAGAAATCTGTATTCAGCTCACTGTCAATCTGTCCCAGATAATTGAAGCTGATTTCCGGCTGTTGCACCCGCAAGGACGGCATATCGCTTTCATCTGCATTGAAAAGATAAAGGTAGCGGTAAATACCGTAGCCGATTCCCTTATCCGGAACAGTCCGAAGGCTTTCTTTGATAAAAGGAATCAGCCGGGACGGATCGTCTGCAAATCCGGTATCCAGAACAACTGGATACTGGGCCGTGAACCACCCCACCGTACGCGAAATATCAAGGCCCTGCAGTATTTCTTCCCGGCCATGTCCCTCCAGGTTGATGCTCACTTTCTCCTGCCCTGTCCATTCCCGGAAGATCAGAACGAGCGCACTCAGCAACAGATCATTGATCTCCGTGCCGTAAGACCGGTGTGCTCGCGTCAGCAGTTGCTGCGTCTCCTCCTCCGTCAATCCAAATTGGATGGCGGCATGGTCTTTGACTTGGCGAATACCGATTTCGCTATCCTTCGGCAGAGCGGCTATGTCAACAGCTTTAAGCTCCTGCCAATAGCCCGCCTGCTTGAGAAAGGCTTCGGAGTGGGCATACTTCTCCAATTCGGCTGCCCACTGCCGGAACGAGTTTGTTTTGTCCTGCAGCGTAATCGGTTCATTTCGGCCTGCCTGTACGTAACCAGTTGCAAAGTCCTCCAGCAAAATACGCCATGATACGCCGTCTACGACCAGATGATGGATCACGATCAGCAGGTGGCTGCCCTGGTCTGTATGGAACATAGCCGCCTTCACCAGCGGTCCACGGCTTAG
>NZ_JH601066.1:147481-151094 GCF_000245715.1 Paenibacillus sp. Aloe-11
CGGTTTGCCAATCGCAGGCACAGCCTCGCCTGCTTCGACCGTCATACTCGTCGCTACCACAGTGCTTTCCGTCGGTCCATAATTGTTCACCAACCTATAGCTCCGTCCCGGCGGCAGCGCCCGTTTCAGCTTGTCTCCTCCGGTCAGCAGCACACGCAGGGATCGGTTCTCCAGCTCCATAAACTGCTCACACAACTGCGTCGGCAGGAAGGTAATCGTGATGCTGTTCGTCTCGAAATAGCGGTTCAATGCTTCCAAATCCATCCGAATGCTCTCGTCAATCACATGGATTTCCGCTCCGGCTACCCAATAAGGGAACAGCTCCCAGACGGAGGCGTCAAAGCCAAAGCCCGCATATTTCGCGCTCCGGTCCTCTGCCGTCACGCCAAAGGCCTCGTTGTGCCAGCAGCACAGGTTCACCAGCGATTGATGCTCGACCATAACTCCTTTCGGCTGCCCGGTCGTTCCGGACGTGTAGATCATATACGCCAGATCGTGCGGACCAGCCGCTAATGGCGGGTTCGGCTCGTTGGTCCATCCAGCCGAAACGACAGATAGACTGTCCTTTGGCAAGTCAGCTTCATACCGACTACCATCTCCGAGACTGTCGCCCATCTGCACATCCCCGAACCGGACACCTTCGTGGAGACTATCACCAGACAGACTGCTTCCCGACAGCCCACCGTCCAGATACACCACCTCACCGCTGTAATCCTCCGGTATCGGCAGGCCGCTTTGCGTCACCAGCGCCAAGGCTCCACTGTCAGCCAAAATGTAGGCGATTCGCTGCGCCGGATAATCCGGGTCAATCGGCACATACGCCGCTCCTGCCTTCATAATGCCCAGCACCCCGGACGCCATCTCCAGTGATGGCTTCACCATAATGCCGACGGCTCGTTCCGATCCGGCACCTCGCTCCCGCAGCAGCCGCGCCAACTGGTTCGCACGGCCGTTCAGCTCGCGGTAGCTCCACGTTTTTCCGCCATACGTCACCGCCGCCGCCTCTGGCGTACGCTCTGCCTGCTCCTCGAACAGGCCAACCACTGTCCGGTCTTCCGGTACCTCCATGCCAGTCTGATTCCATTCCTCCAGCAGCACATGTTGCTCCTGCTCTGTCAGCAGCGGCAGCGTACCTAGTTGAATATCCGGTTCGGATGCCGCAGCAGATAGCAGATTCAACAAATACCCGCTCCAATATCCGACTGTTTCTTCCCCGAATAAATCAGCCGCATACTCGAACTGGAGCCCGATGCTGTCTCCGTCCTCGAACGCGCCCAGTGTCAGATCAAACTTGGCCATGCCGTAAGAGTTACCGTAAGGGGAAATGGCAAGCCCGTCGAGACGCAGCGTCTCCCGATCGGGATTATCAACCGTCAGCATCACGCTCACGAGCGGATTACGACTCAGATCACGCGGCAAATCAAGCTTTCCAACCAGCTCTTCAAACGGATAATCCTGATGATCCAGCGCCTCCAGGCACGTTTCCTTCACTTCCAGCAAAAATTCACGGAACGTCTTTCCATTCTCCGGAGCGCAACGCAACGCCAGCGTGTTGACGAACATCCCCGGCATTTCCTGTACAGCCGGGATACTTCGCCCGGCCACCGCCGTACCAATCGCGATATCCTCCTGTCCGGACATTTTAGCCAAAAAGGTGCCGAACGCCGCGAGCATCACCATGTGCAGGGTCGTCCCCGTCTCTTGCATCAGATATCGGATATGCTCCGCCGTTTCGGGTTTCGTTTGGAACCGGACCTGACCGCCGCGGAAGCTCTGCACCGGAGGGCGTGGAAAATCGGCGGGCAGTTCCAGATTCGGCAGCGGCTCGGCAAAACGGTCAAGCCAGTAGCGCTCCTGCAGAGCGATATGCTCCCGCTGAGGCGTCTTTTCCTGCCAAACGGCGAAATCCTTGTAATGCAGCTTCGGCGCAGGCAGTACCTCCCCCTTGTACAAGCGGGCAATCTCCCGGACAAACAAGCTGCGGGTTACTCCGTCCGCAACGATATGATGCATATCCAGCAGCAGCAAATGACGATTGTCGCTGAGTCGGATCAATCCGGTCCGCAGCAGTGGTGCGCTACTCAGATCGAACGGCCGGACAAAATCGGCAATGAGCGCTTCCGTTTCCTTTATCCCGGCAGGAACAATGTGCAAAGGCACCTTGGCCGCAGGATGAATCATCTGAACCGGAGTACCGTCGAGTTCCGTAAAAGAGGTCCGCAGCGACTCATGGCGCGCAACCAGCGAATGGAGCGCTCCATCAAGCCTTCCGACATCCAATGCGCCTTCCAGCAGCAGTACTGCCGGCATATTGTAGCCGGTGCTTTGCGGATCGAGCTTGTGCAGAATATACATTCGCTTCTGTGCGGACGATACCGGGTAATAATCCCGCTTCGCCGCCGGAGCCATCTCGTTCCGGATACGGTCTTCCGCAGTAGTCATGACGCTATCTGTGGCTGCTTTCCCGTCATTTGTCCAAACAGCCGTTTCCTCCATATACCTCGCCAATGCCCGGACTGTTGGGTGCTCAAACAACGCTTTGAGCGAAATATCCCGCCCCAGCCTGCTCTGAATAGCACCAACCAGCAGGATCGCCTTTAGTGAATGTCCGCCCAGATTAAAGAAATTGTCCTCAATACCGACGCGTTCCACACCTAATGTCTCGGCCCATACCGCGCACAATTTGGCTTCGATGTCGGTTTCAGGTGCAGCGTAGACACCGGCGGTAGACACCGCAACCCGAGGCTCCGGCAGAGCCCGGCGGTCAAGTTTGCCGTTCGCCGTAAGCGGAAGGGCATCTATTGGAATGAAATAAGATGGAATCATGTGTCCCGGCAACTGGACGGCCAGAAAGCTCCTCAGCTCAGCTACCGCGAGACCAGACGCTGCTACAAAGTACGCGGATAATTCAAGCATGCCGCCCTCAGCCGCAGTCGTGACCACGGCAGCCTCCCGGACAGCCTCATGTTGGAGTAAAACCGCTTCGATTTCTTTGGGCTCGACCCGATAGCCCCGTATTTTCACCTGATCGTCACGACGCCCCATAAACTCAATTCGTCCATCAGGCAGCATGCGCGCCAAGTCGCCTGTTCGGAATAGCATCTTCTCCGGATCATACGGGTTGGTCACAAATTTTTCGGCGGTCAAGTCAGGGCGATTCAAGTAGCCACGCGCGAGTCCCGGACCTGCCAAATACAGCTCACCAATCACCCCAGGGGCCACCAAACGCCGTCCCGGATTGAGAATAAACGCGCCTGCGCCGCGAATCGGACGGCCGATAGTCGGTCTGGATACGTATTCTTCCAGCCGCTCCGTATCAATAAACTGGGCCACCGCCCCAACCGTCGTCTCTGTCGGGCCGTAGTGATTCATCAACCGGGTTCGCGGATACCGACCATGGAAACGGCGCAGATCGGCCGGGTTGATCGGTTCTCCGCCCAGCACGGCCAGTCGCAACGATGCCAAATGCTCCGTAACCGCAAAATTCTGCGCCGGAACCAGCGTATGAAACAGGGATGGGGTGCATTTAATGTACGTAATTTCCTGTTCTCCGATATAACGGCTGAGCCGGTCGGGCGATGTCACTGTTTCTTTGGAAACGATGTGCAGCTCG
>NZ_JH601066.1:151114-151509 GCF_000245715.1 Paenibacillus sp. Aloe-11
TACAGGCTCGTATAGCCCAGGTCGAACGCGTAGGATGACAGCAGCATCGTCTTGTCATCCGGGGACAGCTTCGCCTCAGCCGCAAACCAGCGTGCATAATGCAGAAGGCCTCTATGCGTGAGTTGTACCCCTTTCGGATTACCCGTCGTACCCGACGTATAAATGATGTAAGCCAAACTTTCACTTTCGTGTTGGTCCCCTTCGGATCTCCAAGGCTCCGACTCATACAAACTATCGTCGTCCACATTCAGCATGGCCCCGCGATAGCCCTCCGGCAGACGTTCCGCGTTATCACCGTCCGCGATCAACAGTAGGGCTCTGCTGTCCTCCAGCATAAATCCAATGCGCTGGTCCGGCGTTTCCGGGTCAATCGGCAGATATGCGCCGCCAGCCTT
>NZ_JH601066.1:151521-153046 GCF_000245715.1 Paenibacillus sp. Aloe-11
ATCGCAACAATCATGGCCGCCGAACGGCCGAGAAGAAGCCCCACGACGCAGTCACGCCCGACTCCATGCGCCCGAAGACTGCCTGCCAGCCGGGCAGCTTTGTCTTCCAGCTCCCTGTAGCTCCATTTTTCCGCTCCGCAAACGATAGCTGTACGGTCCGGCGTGAGCCGCGCCCGCTGGTTCAACATCCCGTGGAATGTTCCCTTCGGCGGCTCATACGCAGGATCAGGGGAACTTTCTTCCAGTAAATACCTCATTTCGGTAGGTGGAAGAAGCTCAACATCATTCAGCATACTATCGGGCGTGCTAACAGCATGCCGCAAAATTTGCAGCAAGTGTCCGCTCCAGCGCCGGATCGTCTCCTGTGTGAACAGTGCTGCCGCATAATCAAAGCTCAAGCCGATGGGTCCATCCTGCTCCACCGCCTCAAGAGTCAAGTCGAATTTGGACGTTGGGTGATGAATGGCATACGGTGAAACCATGAGTCCGTCCAGACGCAGCGGCGGAATCTCCATATTCAACATATTGAATGATACGCTGAACAGCGGATTGCGGCTGATATCCCGTTCCAGAGGCAGCTTCTCAATCAGCTCTTCCAGCGGATAATCCTGATGGGCAAATGCCTGCAGGGTCGTTTCTTTGATTTCATTCAGATAATTCCTGAATGTTTTGGTTCCTGACGGCGCACAGCGCAATGCGAGCGTATTGATGAACATCCCCGGTATGCCAGCCGTTTCGGCGCGTGTTCTGCCCGCCGTTGGCGAGCCGACGATAATATCTTCCTGGGATGAATACTGTGCCAGCAAAAAGCTGAACGCGGCAAGCAGCACCATGTACACCGTCGTATCCGTCTCGGCGGCAAGCCCCCGAACCTGCTTGGCGAGCTCTCCGTCAATTCCGAAGACAACCCGGTCGCCGGCATAATTACGCTCATGAGGGCGTGGATAATCGGTAGGCAAATCAAGCACAGGCAGCTCACCCTTAAAAGTGTCCAGCCAGTAGGCTTCCAAACGTTTCATACTTTCCCGCTGTGCCTCTTCGTTCTGCCATACGGCAAAATCCTTATAATGCAACTGCGGTGCAGGCAAGCTTTCACCATGGTAAAGGCGGGCCAGATCATTCACCAGGATGCCTGTCGAACTACCGTCCGAGATGATATGATGCATGTCGATCATTAACAGATGCCGCTTCGCCTCCAAAGCAACGAGAGCCGCCCGAACAAGAGGAGCCTTGTGCAGGTCGAATGGCCGAATAAACTGACGAATCAGAGCTTCCGCTTCTTCCCCCTTCGCCGTTAGAATCTCCAGAGAAAACGGAACCTGACGGTGAATGCGTTGTACTAATGCACCTTCGGCCATCTCAAATGATGTTCGCAGTGATTCATGTCGTTCGATCAACTGTCGGAAAGCAGTCTCCAAACGCTCTACATCGGCTTCCCCTTCCAGCAGCAAAACGGCTGGAATATTGTAGCTGATTCCAGTTTCCCCGAGCTGATTGACGATATACATTCTTCGCTGTACTGAGG
>NZ_JH601066.1:153114-153507 GCF_000245715.1 Paenibacillus sp. Aloe-11
CAGACCCGCCATCGGCTTCCTCCGTCTGCAAGCAGGCGGCAAGTTCGCGGACGGTTGGGCGTTCAAACAGCGTTTTGATCGTCACTTCTTTGTGAAGCTGCTGCCGTATTTTTGCGGTCAGCATCATCGCTTTAAGCGAATGACCCCCAAGGGTGAAGAAATTGTCCTCTGCCCCAACCTTCTCTACGTCGAGCGCCTCGCTCCACAGGTCGGCCAGCAGTTGCTCCATTTCATTGGCCGGCGCAACGTATCCTTCAACGGCTTCGCCAACTCCAGGCTCAGGGAGCTTTTTGCGATCCACTTTCCCGTTTGGCGTCAGGGGCATTTGCTGCAATTGTATGAAATGGGACGGCAGCATATAGTCCGGTACCATCCGTGACAGTGCGGTTCGCA
>NZ_JH601066.1:153535-157933 GCF_000245715.1 Paenibacillus sp. Aloe-11
ATGACATAGGCGGACAGCGTATGTTCTCCCGGCTGATCCGTATTGACGACAACGACGGCCTCACGTATCCCCTCTACCTGCATCAGACGTGCCTCGATTTCGCCAAGCTCGATCCGGAAGCCACGGATTTTCACCTGATTATCCATCCGTCCCAAATATTCAATATTACCGTCCGGCAGCCAGCGTGCCAGATCGCCGGTCCGGTACATTCTCCCGCCGGGCGTGAAAGGATCTTCGACGAATTTGTCCGTCGTCAGCTCGGGGCGATTCAGATAGCCACGGGCCACACCGTCTCCCCCCACGCACAATTCTCCCGGAATGCCGATCGGCTGTTGCTGTCCGCCAGTGTTGACGATATAAGCGGTTGAGCTACCGATCGGTCGGCCAATCGGCACTGAGCCGTCATAATCCCGGTCAATTCGGAAACAAGTCGAGAAGGTCGTATTTTCGGTAGGTCCGTAACCGTTCCATAAAGACAGGTTCGGGCAAGCCTTGCGAACCCGATTTACATGTGCTGGTGCAAGTGCGTCCCCACCAATAATTAGATGTCGCACGGAAGCGAACATGAGCGGATTATGCTGAGATAGGTTATTAAATAGTGGAGAGGTTAGCCACATCATCGTAATGCCGTGTTTGCGTAAAAATCCGGCAAAAGCATCGCCGTCAAGCAGGGTGTCTTTTGGCACCAAATAAAGCCCCGCACCGTGCAGCAGCGCACCAAACAGCTCAAATGTGCTTGCATCAAAGCTGATAGCACCTGTCTGCGCCATTCGTTCTTCTTCCCCGAAAGGAGTGTAACCAGCATCCATGACCAGTCGGATGACGTTGCGCTGCTCAACCATCACCCCTTTGGGTCTCCCGGTTGAGCCGGACGTATATATAACATAGGCCAAATCGTCCGGGCCATTGACTCCTGCAAGGTTGCGTTCTTCCTCGCCCCGCACAGAGAAAGGAGGCTCGCCTCCAGCTCCGAAAATATCCTCTTCCTCGTCAATGATTAACACATCAGCTCCCACCAGCCGGTCCAGTCGGTCTGCGAGCCCTCTCTGCGTCAGCGTTAGTCTGGCTCCGCTGTCTTCCAGCAAATAAGAAATCCGTTCTTCGGGATATTCCGGGTCCATCGGCAGATAAGCGCCACCGGCTTTCAGAATGGCAAGAACGCCGATAACCGTATCGGCTGATTTTTCGGTCATCAACCCGACGATCTCGTCCGGTTGTACACCGCGCGCCCGCAATCTGCGCGCAATCCGGTTGGCGCGCGCGTTCAATTCACGGTACGTCAGCGTGCCGCCTTCCCATATGACCGCTTCGCGGTCCGGTGTACGCTCCGTCTGCTCCTCGAACAGCGCCGCGATGCTTTTGTCCCGGGGATAGTCGGACCGAATACCATGGAAGCGCCCAATTTCATCTTGTTCCGCTTCATTTAAAATGCGGGCCCGGTTCACTTCGCTATCGGGATTGGACAGTGCTGCGTGAAGCAGCGCCGTCAGGTGCCCGGCAGCCTTCTCCATCCATTCCCGCTCGAATACAGCGGCATTGTACATCATTTTGAGCGACCACGTTTCGCCGGGATACACGATCAGGTTAAAATTGTAGTTCGTCTGTTCAAATGAATCCGCCACACGCACAGAGAACCCCAGCCGTTCCTCCAAACTTCCGTTAGCCAGTTCGCGATCAAGCGGATAGTTTTCAAAAGCAAGCAAATGGCTCACAAGACCGCTTTGCAGCTCGGAACGCTTTTGAATTTCATACAATGGCAAATAATCGTGTTGTTCCGCCTCCAGCGCATAAGACTGCACCGTAGTGAATAAATCGGCGAACGTCGTTCCAGGCCGAACGGTCACACGCACCGGAACCGTATTGATGAATAGTCCCGCCATTTGTTCGACTCCACGAATGGAGGCTGGACGGCCGGAGACGACCGTCCCGAACACTGCGTCTTCCGAATCATTGTAACGGGCGAGCAGTGCCCCCCACAGCGCCTGAAAAAGGTTGGGAGCCGTTACCTGATACTGGTTCGCCAGCGCCTTCAGCGCAGTGACCAACTCACGATCCCATTCCCATTTAAATTCCTCGTTCCGGTACGCCTCTCCGTCAGACCCGTTTTTCCGCCACGGGAGCGGAGTAGGACGTCCAAATTCCTCCAGACGTCCGTCCCAGAACGCATAAGCTGCTGCCTTATCCTGCATTTCCAACCATTTGATATAGTCCCCGTAGGGCTTCTCCCGTTCGGGAAGGAGCGGAGAGCCGCTGCGAAGCTTTTCATAGTTGCCGAACAGCTTTTTCATCAGCACGCCGAGACTCCAGCCATCTATAAGAATGTGATGGTTGCTCCACACCAAACGGTAATCATGCTCGCTCAGCCGGAATACAGCGACGCGAAAAAGCATATCCTTGGCCAAATCAAAGCCTTTGGCCTGAATTTCCCGCTTGTAGCTTTCCATCCGGCTCTGCTGCGATTCCGGCTGCATTCCTTCCAGGCTCTCACAGTGGACCTCAGCCTTGCGTTCAGCGAGTACAATTTGTCGGGGTCGTTGAAGCTGCTGATAAACGAAAACTGTCCGTAAAATGTCGTTGGAGCGAACCAACTCATCCACGCTTTGCTGCAAAACCTCAGTATCGAGATTACCGGTAATATGCAGCTCCATCTGTGTAAAATAAGAAGAAGATTCAGGATCAAGCATCGCGTGAAACAGCATACCCTCCTGCATTGGCGTTAAGGGATACACTTTTTGAATTTTCGGTTTGGTCATAAGTCACCTCTCTGTCAAATGTTTTCAATATAAGCCGCTGTACACCACTAAAAGCCATAAAAAATTACAGCAGCTGCATCAATTGATCCAGCTCTTCAATCGTCAGTTCATCATCGCCCAGATCGCTCGGTGTCATCTCTCCGCCCTCCTGGCTCATGCAATGGTCAATCAGGCGCACCAAATGCGTTTTGAAGCTTTCGTTCAAAGCCGAGATGGTCTCGCTTGTGTACTCCAAACCGTTGTAGGCAATCGACATACACAGCACGCCGGCTTCCACATAGCCAACCACGTCAAGCGACGTCGGCTTTTCTCCTTCTTGACCGAGTGGACTTCCCATTGGCATCGAAGAACGAACAAACACATCCGCATTCGCTAGCTCCGAAAACTGCCCCAGATAATTGAAGCTAATTTCGGGCTGGAGCGAAAAAGCCAGTTCAGCCTTGTATTCATCAGGGGTCACGTACCGTAAAATACCGTAACCAACCCCTTTATTTGGAATATGACGCAGATCTTCTTTAATCCGTTTTAATTGGTACGCTGTATCCTCCGCATGACTCATGTCGAGCACAAACGGATATTGGCTCGTAAACCAGCCGACCGTACGTGAAACGTCAATCCCCTCAATCACTTCTTCCCGCCCGTGTCCTTCCATGTTCACAAGTACATGATCGAATCCGGTCCATTCCTGCACGGCGCAGCCAAGGGCTGTCAGCAAAATATCGTTCATTTCAGTGCGATATGCCTCATGCGCCTGTGTTGTCAAATGCAGCGTCTGCTCCGGTGACAGCTTAAACTCCGCCGTTACCGTATGTTGCATGCGCCGATCATCTGTTTCGCTGTCCTTGGGCAGCGGCAATGGGCACATCTTTTCGAGCTGGCTCCAATAAGCGATCTCTTGAAGCAGCAGCCGGGATTTAGCGAATTCATGAATCCGCTCAGACCATTCGGTGAAAGAATGGGTTTTGGCCGGCAGCATGACCGCTTCCTCCCTGCCTTCCTGTTCATAGGCAGACGCAAAATCCTCCAGCAAAATACGCCATGATACGCCATCCACAACCAGATGATGAATCACAAACAGCAGGTGGCTGCCTTGGTCTGTATGGAACATAGCCGCCTTCACCAGCGGTCCACGGCTTAGGTCAATCCCGCTTTGAATCCTCTCCGCTTCGCTTTCGATTGCCCGTTTCCATGTCTCTGGACTGGTCACTTCACACCCTTCAGCCACGGTCCGGTAATCGTATTCCTTCAGAGTGAACAGCTCGCCCTCCACATCCCGGTTGTACTGCACCACTCCGTCTGTCGTCTCGGTATACACCATCCGCAGCGCATCGTGGTGCTCCACCAGCGCCCGCAGCGCCGCTTCTGTCTGCCTCCGCTCAAACCCTTTCTCCGCATACAGCATGACCGATTGGTTCCAGTGATGCCGATCCGTAAACCGCTGCTCAAAGAACCATCGCTGCACAGGAGTCAGCTTCACTTCGCCCTTCACTTCGGACTGGTCTGCTCTCTCGCCTTGTAGCTCCTCCAGGTACGGGGACACCTGCACGATGGTCGGATTCCGGAACAGGTCCTTCATCTCCAGCTTCCAGCCGTGCTTGTGCAGTCGGCTTGCCATCTGGATCGCCTTAATCGAATCTCCGCCCAG
>NZ_JH601066.1:158826-159183 GCF_000245715.1 Paenibacillus sp. Aloe-11
CCGTCCCGGCGGCAGCGCCCGTTTCAGCTTGTCTCCTCCGGTCAGCAGCACACGCAGGGATCGGTTCTCCAGCTCCATAAACTGCTCACACAACTGCGTCGGCAGGAAGGTAATCGTGATGCTGTTCGTCTCGAAATAGCGGTTCAATGCTTCCAAATCCATCCGAATGCTCTCGTCAATCACATGGATTTCCGCTCCGGCTACCCAATAAGGGAACAGCTCCCAGACGGAGGCGTCAAAGCCAAAACCCGCGTATTTTGCGCTGCGGTCCTCTGCCGTTACGCCAAAGGCCCCGTTATGCCAGCAGCACAGGTTCACCAGCGATTGATGCTCGACCATAACCCCTTTCGGCTGCCC
>NZ_JH601066.1:159290-159548 GCF_000245715.1 Paenibacillus sp. Aloe-11
GGCCCATCCAGCCGAAACGACAGATAGACTGTCCTTTGGCAAGTCAGCTTCATACCGACTACCATCTCCGAGACTGTCGCCCATCTGCACATCCCCGAACCGGACACCTTCGTGGAGACTATCACCAGACAGACTACCTCCTGATAATCCACCGTCCAGGTATATCACCGTGCCGCTGTAATCCTCCGGTACTGGTAGGCCGCTTTGCGTTACCAGCGCCAAGGCTCCGCTGTCGGCCAAAATGTAGGCGATTCGCTG
>NZ_JH601066.1:159686-161952 GCF_000245715.1 Paenibacillus sp. Aloe-11
CGCGCTAACTGGTTTGCACGGCCGTTCAGCTCACGGTAGCTCCACGTTTTTCCGCCATACGTCACCGCCGCTGCCTCTGGCGTACGCTCTGCCTGCTCCTCGAACAGACCAACCACCGTCCGGTCTTCCGGTACCTCCAGCTCTGTCCGGTTCCATTCCTCCACCAGCACACGTTGCTCCTGCTCTGTCAGCAGCGACAGCTCGCTTAGATGAGCTCCGGGATTCGCTGCAATATTGCGCATCATATGGACGAGATAGCCGCTCCAACGCGTGATCGTCTCATGCTTGAACAGCGCCGTATTATATTCAAATTCCAGCATAATCGTATGCCCGTCATCCGCTGCCGTCAGCGTCAGATCAAACTTGGCTGTCTTCTGCTCGGAAGCGTGGGGCTTAAGGCTCAATCTGTCCATTTTCAAATCGTTCAGATTGGCATTTTGCATGGCGAACACCGTGTCGAATAGCGGATTGCGGCTTAGATCTCTCGGCAATTGCAGTTTTGTGATCAGTTCTTCAAGAGGATAATCCTGCGACTCAAATGCTCCCAGCGATGCCTCCTTCACTTCCCGCAAATACCGTTCAAATGTATAGCTAGCTTCCGGCCGAAGGCGGAGCGGGAGTGTGTTGACGAACATGCCTACCAATCTTTCCAGATCGGAATGCGGGCGACCAACAAACGGCGTGCCGACGACAATATCGTTTTGTCCGCTCAGCTTGCCCAACAATGTGGTGTAGCAGGCCAGCAGCACCATATTCAGCGTCGTTCCCGTATCCTGTGCCAGACGCCGCAGTACCGTGGCAAGCGTATCGTCCAGCGCAAACCGAATCCGATCCCCGGCAAAGGTCTGAACCGCTGGACGCACATAGTCGGTCGGCAGTTGAAGCGAGGGAATGTCCCTGCCGATCTGTTCCAGCCAATAGGCCTCCTGCTGCCGGAACGCTTCCGTGCGGAAGAACGACTGCTGCCACACAGCATAATCTTTGTATTGAATGCGGAGCAGCTCCAGCTTTTCACCCACATACAATCTGGAGATTTCATCCATTAAAATATCTACCGATGCGCCGTCCGAGATAATATGGTGCATATCGATAAAGAGAAGATGCCTCATCTCGCTTGTGCGGATCAGCGTCACACGGAAGAGCGGAGCCTGATTCAAAACGAACGGCCGAACCAGATGCCCCAGCATTTCCGCTGCCTCTTTTTCGGACGCCTGCACATATTCCACTGCAAAATTCGTTTCTTCCTGCACCCGCTGCACTGGGGTTCCTTCCACCAGCTCAAATGAAGTCCTGAGTGCTTCGTGCCTCCGCACAAGTTCTTTAATCACCGCATTAAAGCGTTCCTGCACAAGTGGTCCTTCCAATTCGAAAACAGCAGGCATATTATAGCTCTGTTCCGCGCCTTCCATTTGCTGCAGCACATACAATCTTTTCTGTGCCGATGACACCGGGTAGACCTCCTGCCGTGGAGCCTGCCTGATCGAATCAAAGACACTTTTACCGGATCGGGAGAGGACTTCAGCGAAAGCTGCCGCTGTTGGTGAAGCGAATAGCTCCCTGAGCGGAATCTCCACTTCCAGTTCGCGATGAACGCGCGCAAGCATCGCCATCGCTTTTAAAGAATGGCCACCCAAATCGAAGAAGTTGTCATATATACCGACCCGCTGGACGTCAAGCACAGCCTGCCAGATGCCAACAACCGCCGCCTCCATTTCGTTGCGCGGGGCCGTATAGTCGCTGTCTGCAGCCGCATCCTCTTTGGGAGCCGGCAAGGCTCTGCGATCTATCTTGCCATTGCCTGTCAAAGGCAGTTCGTCCAGTTGAATAAAAGCAGACGGAATCATGTATGCGGGTAGTCCCTTCGCTGCGTGCTCGCGCAGTTCGCTTACGGTCAGCACTGTTTCTGCGACGAAGTACGCACACAAGCGTTTTTCGCCCCCCGCCATATCGAGGGCCAGCACAGCCGTTTTCCGCACTGCTTCATGCTGCAATAGTTGATGCTCAATTTCGCCCAGTTCGATCCGCTGACCGCGAATTTTCACCTGATGGTCGATCCGGCCGATGAACTCAATATTGCCGTCAGGCAGCCACCGTGCCAGGTCGCCCGTGCGATAAATCCGGGCTCCATCTTCAAACGGATGAATCGTAAACTTCTCCCCGGTAAGCTCTGGACGATTCAGGTAGCCGAGTACAATTCCGTCACCACCCACACACAATTCTCCTGCTACTCCGATCGGCTGTGGTCGGTTGAATGTATCGAGAATGT
>NZ_JH601066.1:161962-164873 GCF_000245715.1 Paenibacillus sp. Aloe-11
CCCGCCGTATTGCTGATCGGCTTGCCGATTGGAATACTAACCGCCTGATCATCCACTTCGTTCACTGGATAAAAGGTTGCAAATACCGTACTTTCCGACGGTCCGTACATATGCAGGAGATGGTCGGGTCCAGTCGCCACAAGCGCCCGCCGCACATGGTCCACTGACGCCCGTTCCCCGCCGAACAGCACTTTGCGGATACTTTGGATGCAGTCAGGCGCAAGATCGACCAGCAGATTGAACAGCGCCGTCGTAATCATCAGCACGGAAACTCCTTCACGTTCGATTACACGCGGCAGCTGCGAAATGTTGAGAACTACGTCTTTCGGAACTAGCACCAGCCGCGCACCGTGCAGCAGCGATCCAAATACATCGAACATAAACGCGTCAAACACGTAGTTGGAGAGGCCAAGGAACGTATCCTCCGGTGAGAGATCCATATAATTCGTGCAGCACACCGTCCGCAAAATGTTGGCATGAGTCACCATGTTGCCTTTCGGCAACCCCGTCGTACCAGATGTATATGTGAGATTGGCCAACTGTTCCGGCGCGATCAGCACATCCATATTCGTATCATCTCCGTGATACAAATCCCCGTCATCGGTCAATAGAATTACACCTTCGTATTCCACAGCTTCTGCCAAATGCGCCAAAGAACGTTGGGTCAGCAGTACAGATGCCCCGCTGTCGTCAAAAAAGTGTCGTATCCGCTGTGCGGGATGTTCTGGATCCATCGGCACGTATGCAGCACCAGCTTTTAGAACAGCCATTACCGAAACGATCATTTCCAGCGAACGTTCGAGCAAAAGCGCCACCACTTCGCCGCTCCCTACCCCACGGGCTTGAAGCGTGCGGGCCAACTGGTTGGCTTTGGCATTCAACTGTCCGTACGTCAGTTGTGCTCCTTCATATGTGAGCGCCGTCCGGTCAGGGGAGGCTGCTGCCTGCCGTTCAAACATCCATACGACATTTTCTTTCTTAGGGTAATCGGTCGGTTCTGGATTAAATCCGTGCAGAAGCTGCTCTCGTTCTTGCCCTCCCGGCAGGCTGTATTCGCCCACCTTCATTTGCGGATCAGCAACGGCCGCGCGCAGAAGGTTCACGTAATGCTTCAGCATTCGGTCTGCCGTCTCTCGCCGGAACAATCGGGTTGCATAGTCCAGGTCGAACCTGATACCGTCATTCTCCTCCGTTGCCTGAAGTGTAAGATCGAATTTGGCTACCCGGAAATTCGTTTCGTACAGCGACAGCCGCGCACCACCGAGATCCGGCAATGCCTCCATCGCATTTTGCAAAATAAATACGGTGTCGAAAAGAGGATTGCGGCTTAAATCACGAGGCAGGCTCAATTTGTCCACCAGCCGTTCAAAAGGATAGCTCTGGTGCTCAAACGCTTCTACCGCCTGGCTGTACACTTCACGCAAAAGCTTGTTAAAGGAATCTCCAAGATCAATCTTGGCGCGGATGGCCAGCGTATTGACGAATAGACCGACGACGCCTTCCAAATCGGCATGATTCCTTCCCGCCGTCGGTGTGCCAACTACGATGTCCTCCTGGCTCGTATACTTGGCAAGCAGCGCATAGTATGCGGACAACAGAACCATATACAACGTGACACCATTTCGCTCAGCCAACTGTTTTAGCTCTGACGTTATTGCAGAGTCCAGCACGGCGGATACCCGATCGCCTTCAAAGCTCTGCACCGGCGGACGCGGATAATCGGTCAGCAGCTCCAGGACGGGCAGCTCGCCGCCGAGCGCAGTCAGCCAATAGCCCTCTTCGGCGGCAAAAATCGTTTCCGCCTTCGCGTTCTGCCAGACCGCCGCATCCTTATACTGTAGCCGCAGCTCCAGCAACTGTTTTTCCTCACCGTACAAATAGCCTAGTTCCCGTAGCAGGATAGCGATGGATACACCATCGGAAACCAGATGATGCATATCGAAAAGCAGCATATGCCGTTTCTCCTGCACAGACATCAGTCCTACCCGCAGCAATGGGGCACGGTCAATATTGAACGGACGAACGAATGAGGACATCGCTTCTTCTGGAGAACATTCATCAGCCGGAATCACCGTGAGCTCGAATGAGACGCTATCGTGTATTTTTTGTACCGGGACACCTTCTACGGTTTCAAACGACGTCCGCAGTGATTCGTGACGCCGAATCAGCTTGCGAAACGCTGCCTCCAAGCGGTTGATGTCGATACTGCCCTCAATCCATGCCGCAGCTGGCATGTTGTATGCGATGCCCGCCTGTTCGAGCTGGCCCGCGATATACAACCTCCGCTGGGCCAGGGACAACGGATAGTACGTCTGCGGCGGTGCCGGTTCGATACTGGCAAACACCGTCTCGTCCGCCTGCCGGACGTACTCGGCAACTGCCTGCACTGTCGGGGTTCCAAACAAAATGTGAAGCGGCACCTCCACGCCCAATACCTTGTGAACTCGGGACAGCAGCGTCATCGCTTTAAGTGAATGTCCTCCAAGCTCGAAGAAATTATCGAGCATACCGACGCGTTCCGCACCGAGCACCTCGCCCCAGATGGCTGCAAGCTGTTGTTCCGTCTCGTCCGCAGGAGCGACATATTCCGCTCCGCTTGCCACCGTCACCTTCAGCTTCAGCAGTGCTTTGCGGTCCACTTTGCCACTCGGCGTCAACGGAATTTCCTTCAATTCCGCAAAATACGGGGGAATCATATATTCCGGCAGTTTTTTGGAAAGATGAGCTTTCCATTCGTCCGGGGACGCCGGGATGTCCGTTTCCTTCGGAACGATGTAAGCAGAAAGCTCATATCCGTTCCCTCCTTGGGGACGGGCCAGCACAACTGCCTTATCCACGCCAGGATGCTGGTGAAGCACAGCCTCAATTTCACCCAGTTCAATCCGGTAGCCGCGAATTTTCACCTGATCGT
>NZ_JH601066.1:164898-183371 GCF_000245715.1 Paenibacillus sp. Aloe-11
CCGTCGGGCAGCCAGCGCGCCAGATCGCCAGTTCTATACATCATTTCGTTCGGCACGAACGGGTCAGGGACAAATTTTTGCGCAGTCAGCTCCGGCAGGTTCAGATACCCGCGTCCCACGCCGTCACCAGCGATGCACAATTCCCCCTCTACACCTTCGGGCAGTATCTGTCCGAACTGATCCATGATGTACAATCGGTTGCTGCCGAGTGGTTTGCCGATCGGCACATAAGCGCCAGCGGCTTCCTTCGTTTCGCGCAGATAATCGAAAGAGGCGGCATCGACACAGCATTCCGTTGGGCCGTATACATTCGTGATCTTCGGGTAGACTCCAGCCGCCGCGAACTTATCTAGCAGCTTTTTCACCCCATCATACGGCAGCGCTTCGCCGCCAATCAGCAGATGTCTAATCGGGACGTCCTTCAGCTCCCCGGCTCCGGCCATAATTTGCACATGCGCTGGCGTACCGTCGGTGATTTCAATACGTTGTTTCTTATAGTAGTCCATCAGCGTCTTGCCACTTGAAGCATACGAGCGGGGAACGATAAACAGCGTATGCCCGAGCAGCAGCGAAGCAAATACTTGCTGAACCGACGCGTCGAAATGAAACGGTGCCAGCAACGCTATATTCAATCCTCCACCGTAAGCCTTGTAGACACGCTCATGTAGTCCTTCGATCAGATGATGGACCTGACGATGTTCGATCATGACGCCTTTTGGCCTGCCGGTTGTACCGGAAGTATAGATGATATAAGCCAAATCCCGGGCGGTAACGTCAGTGACCGGATTCTCCGCATTCTCCGCTCCAGATACCGCAGCCTTGAACTCTATAATCCGCTCCGATTGCAAACCATATCGGTCGTTTAAAGGCTGGTCGGTGATGATAAACGCCGCACCCGAGTCTTCGACGATATAGCGAATCCTTTCCTCTGGAAGGTCGGGATCGACCGGAACGTAGGCACATCCCGCCTTTAGCACGCCGAGAATGGCCACAATGAAACGCTCCGAGCGCTCCATCAGCAGGACGACTGGCGTGTCCGGGGCTACTCGTTTGGCGCTCAACAGATGCCCTAGCCCGTTCGCTTGCCTGTTCAATTCCTTATATGTCAACGACCGCCCTTCGTACACGACAGCTTGCCGGTCGGGGTCTGTCTCAGCCCTGCGCTCAAACAAGCCGTGCAGCGTTTGCCCGCGATCATAAACAATGCCTCCGGCATTGCACAAATCGTTCATCCTTTGCTGGTGCTCCTCTGGCAGCCATGCCAATTCGGTAATGATTTTATTCGGTGAAGAAGTAGCGTCCCAAAGTAAAGTGACAAGCCGCTCATAGATATCCCCGATTTCCGCTTCAGTGAATAAATCGCAGCGATAATCCAGATCGAGCGCAAGACTTCCGGTATCCCAGCGTTCTTTGACGTGAAGGGAGATATCATTGACTTCACTTCCGTTAAATATCGGTTCCGTAAAAACAGACAGGTTCTCCAATTGCTGCCATTGCATAACCTGATATTCCAGCGAGACGCTGAACAGAGGGTCCGCTGAACCGTGTTGGGCCCGCAGGTCACTGACGAGTAAATTGTACGGATACTTCTGATGCCGGATCACGGCAAGCTGTTCTTTCATCTGCTGACGCGCAAAAGTCATAAAATCCAAAGCTTCGTCAATGTAGCACCGCATCGGGATCGTTGATACGAACATACCCATCATCTGCTTTTCTCTCGGTTGAGTACGGTTCCCCATAAATGTGCCCAACACCTGATCTGTCTTTCCTGTCACCCGGTACATGTAAATGTGAAGCACTGACAGGAATAAAGCCAGGATGCTAACCCCGGTTTCGACGCAGAAACGACGAATTTGTTCGTGCAGCTCAGGCGGAAGATCTCTGGATAGCCGCAACGCCGCAATGCCCGCCCTTGAAGCACGGACATTCTTCAATGGAGCGGGCTCAGGGAGTTCTGCAAACTTTTGCTCCCAGTACACTTTGTCTTTTTGAAACCGTCCCGATTGAAAATAATCCTGCTCACTGCTGATGTATTCGATATAGGAAGGCTGAACGGCAGACAGGACTTCTTCTCCTTTCGCCAGCTTTGCACAGGCGTTGGCAATTTGGTTGCCCAGCATCACAAGTGAAATACCGTCACTGATAATATGGTGGACTTTTACAAAAAACCAGTTCTCCGTTTCGTTGATTTTGAATACTGTGAATTTGATCAGTTCACTATCGTATAAAGGCATCGGCTTGCGCATCTCCGCTTCTGCCCAGTCACGCAGCCTATCACTTTCTCCGTCTCCGCTGGCATCAATCCACTCGATTTCATCAAGAACAGAGTCTGCCACGTACTGGACAGGTTCGTCGTTATTCATCGTGAACCGGAGCCGCAGCGTTTCGTTGTTTTGGACAACCAGGCGAAAAGCCTCGATAAGCAGAACAGGGTCTATTGCTTTATCAGAACGGAGTTTCGTGAAGCCTCCTAAATTTGAAATGCCTGTGTCCGGAAAAAACTGCTCAGTATACCAAATCCTTTTTTGGGCTTGAGTGAGGGGATAAACCACCATTGTGCTCATTTTTGTCCTCCCATTTTTTCATTTCAGAATTTTAGCAAAATGCTCATTTATGCAATCGAATCTACGCAATAACGAAATAAATTCGAAGATATGCAGCTTAGACATAGCTTCACGTCCCAGCTTTTCTTGCAGGTAAGCCTCACCAAATTTCTACTTTTTTTGTACTTACTCCGTCTTAGTGACTTAAATAGAACGAGTAAATTATTACAATTATTGGGATTATATCAAACTCACAAATCTGTTAATTTTGCAACGAAACTAAAATTTACCTCCTTAATACCTTTATATCGGCAAAAACCCCTATAATTTTACATCTAATCTCAAATTTTTTATAAACATTATAGTTTTTTTAATTAATTTATTTATACGATATAATTAAATTTAAACATCCATATTTAGAAGGTAATAGTGGATAATAAAAATAGGCCTCTCTTCTGACTGATTTATCCGTTAAGGATAACCAGCTTGGAAGAAAGACCTATTTCCTGGGTAAAAAGACCCAGTTATTGTTAAAGCTGCCTGATAACTTGTGGTTTTCAATTACTTTTCATTATGACTATCATGCCTATCAATGAACCCGCTTGCGCCCAAACCAGCTTTTAAGCACCAAGGTAGCGAGAGCCAGCAGCAGCAGCAGCGAAGCCACTGCAAAGGATGCCGAGAACTGATATTCGTTATATAAAATTTCCACATGCAGCGGCAGTGTGTTCGTCTCTCCCCGGATATGCCCAGAGACGACGGACACCGCACCGAACTCCCCCATGGCTCTCGCATTACATAAAATAATGCCATACAGCAGACCCCATTTGATATTCGGCAGCGTCACCTTCCAAAAAATGCGCCAGCCACGCGCGCCCAGCATGACAGCGGCTTCTTCTTCCTGCTGTCCCTGATCCTCCATCATTGGAATGAGTTCTCGCGCCACAAAAGGAAAGGTGATGAACAGCGTCGCCAAAATAATGCCCGGCAAGGCAAATATTATTTTGATATCATGCTCATCCAGCCACGGCCCAAGCCAGCCCTGTGCGCCGAACACCAATACATACATCAGTCCGCCGACGACAGGAGAGATGGCAAAGGGTAAATCAATCAAAGTGACCAGCAAGCCTTTGCCGCGAAATTGGAACTTCGTGATCAGCCAAGCGGCGGCTACACCAAATACCGTATTCAGCGGTACCGTTATCGCTGCTACCAGCAGCGTTAGCCACAACGCGGACATGGCGTCCGGGTCCCGCAACGCTTCGATGTATACACTCCAGCCCTGCTTGAGTGCTTCGGTAAGCACGACGATCAGCGGTAATACAAGCACCCATAGCAAAGCCAGAAAAGCAGCCCCAATCAGCGTCCACTTCACCCAGGGTGCCTCGCTTGTGACCCTGTGGGGCGGTGCGGATGAAGGTACTGGTGCATGAGCAAGCTCCTGCCCAGTTATCGCTTGTGACATGATAATGTCCCCTCCTTAGAATGCGGCTGTACCGCTGCCCTGTATCATTACCTAGACATTTACATTGGACAATTACATTGGATTAGAAAGCACATTAGATTAGAAAGCGCGGCGCCGTGACCAACGTTGAATGCTGTTAATCACAAATAACAGCACGAACGAAATCACCAACAGCATCAGTGCTACCGCCGTAGCTCCTGCATAGTCATTTTGCTCCAGCTTGGACATAATGAGCAGCGGAGCAATCTCGGTCTTCATCGGCATATTGCCGGAGATAAAGACGACAGAGCCGTACTCACCAATGCCACGGGCAAAGGCGAGTGCAAAGCCCGTCAGCAGCGGCGGAATTAACTCCGGCAAAATCACGCTGCGAAAGGTACGCCATCTGCCCGCTCCCAGCGTCGCAGCGACCTCCTCCTCGCCCTTGTCCATCTCCTCCAGCACTGGCTGCACCGTCCGCACGATGAACGGAATGCCGATAAACATCAGCGCAAGCGTAATACCTGTCTGTGAATACGCCATCTTCCAGCCCAATGGTTCGAACAGCGAACCGATCCAGCCATTTTGCGCATATAGAGCAGTCAAAGCAACACCCGCAACCGCGGTAGGCAAGGCAAAGGGCAGGTCAATGACCGCATCAAAAATACGTTTTCCCGGAAACTCATACCGCACCAGCACCCAGGCTATCAGCAAACCGAGAAACAGGTCGATTAGCGCCGCAGCCGCGGCACACAGAAAACTCACCTTGTAGGAAGCCAGCACCCTCACATCCGTTGCTACGTCCCAAAACTTTTCCCACGTCAGTCCGGTTGAGTTCAGAAGCAGTGCCGATAAAGGCACCAGCACCACCAGACTGAGGTACAGCACGCTATAACCCATTGTTAACCCGAACCCGGGAAGTACGCGTTTTCGGGTGGCTTGCACTTGACTCATGTTCTGTCCATCCCTCTCTAAAATCCATTCACACTACGTTTGCGATTACATCCCATCCGAATTTACACACCACTTATTTCTCAACTGCCGGGTACATAAATCTGGTCAAAAATACCCTTGTCACTAAAGTGCTTCTGCTGCGTTTCCTTCCACGTTCCGAATACATCCTTCAAGGTTACGAGCTCCATCTTCGGAAATTGATCCTTGAATTTCGCCTTTACGCTATCCAGCGTTGGACGATAATAGTTCTCGGCTGCAATGGTCTGCCCTTCTTCACTGTACAAATATTTCAGGTACGCGTCCGCCACCTCGCGTGTGCCTTTTTTATCCACGACCTTATCAACGATCGCCACTGGAGGCTCAGCCAGAATACTGATGGACGGGTACACGATATCAAGTTTATCCGCACCCAGTTCCTTCACAGAGAGCAATGCTTCATTTTCCCAAGCAATCAGCACATCGCCAATTCCACGCTCCACAAAGGTCGTAGTCGCCCCACGCGCTCCGCTATCCAGTACCGGCACGTGCTTATACAGCTGCTGTACAAACTGTTGGGCTTTGGCTTCATCGTTATTGTTTTTCTTGAGCGCATAGGCCCAAGCCGCAAGATAATTCCAGCGGGCTCCGCCTGAAGTTTTGGGATTCGGTGTAATAACCTGCACATCACCCCGGACTAAATCATCCCAGTCCTTAATTCCTTTGGGATTCCCCTTGCGCACCAGCAGCACAATGGTTGAAGTGTACGGTGAGCTGTTATGCTCATATTTATCTTGCCAGCCCTCTTTAACAAGCCCTTTGTCCTGTAGCGCATCAATATCATAGCCCAGGGCCAGAGTGACCACATCCGCATCCAGTCCATCCTGCACAGAACGACTTTGCTTGCCAGAACCGCCATGGGACTGCTTGATCGTCACCTTCTGCCCCTTCTCCTTCTCCCAATGCGCGGCAAATGCTTTATTATATGCCTCATACAGCTCACGGGTAGGATCATAAGAAACGTTGAGCAACTCGACATCCTTGGAACCGGCAGCTGAGCTACCATCCGCCTGGGTCCCTCCCTTGCTTGCCCCGCAAGCACTTAGCATAATCGTTAAAACCAAAGATAGCCCGAGAATAAGTCCACTTTTCCATTTCCTCTTCATCAAGACACCCCTAATTCTATATAATTTGTGAAAACACATTTATTTACGCCTGTTATTTACAGACCCATCAAGAAAAAATGGCGGAGAATTCCCTGATGCAGCTCTGATAGGTCAAACCTGTCGCGTGGACAGTGCCTGCCTGCTGTTCCTAGAGGTTCTCCGCCACAATGGCGTGATCATGATGATCATACTTTAATGCTTTAATTCCTACCCGTTTAGTGAGTTATATAAGTATAATACGAGTGTTTATAAACAATGTCAAACTTTTTTTGCATGGGCTATGTGTGCTTTGCTCGCTTCAAAAGGGGGGACAGTCAGAAACATCAGAATGTTTCCGACTGCTTAGAGGCATTTTTCACCATACGGGGTGTTGCTTAGTTGGCCACGGTTTCAAGATTAATCGAAAATACTCCAAAAAGCTTCGGATTTTCCATACCTCTTCTTAACCACAGCTCTCCTGAGCCAACCATAACTCCTTGGTAATTGACAAACAAATCATCCGTCTTTTGATTCACCAGCGCTTCACGAATCGCATCCGTAAAAATCTGATCATACTTTTCAATGAAATCTTTCTTGTTCGGAATCGTTAGCGACTTCTCGCTATCATTGACACGCAGAGGGTAAAAAATATAATTGGCTACCTTCTCTTTGTCATTGTCGGCAACAGCCTTCTGTAACGCTTTAAACGTGTTCAAAAACGCTTTAGGGTCTTGAATGCCTGCTACCTCAAAAGGATTTTGAGATGAACTGGAGGGTGTCAGGGAAGAAGATGCATCCGATGAAGCAGCCGGGGCCGAAGGAGTAGGCTCTAGTGCGTCATTGCTGTTGTTTTCTGCATTACCGCTCTCTTTGGCTGCTTTGTCATTTTGGGCTGAACCGCTACGATTCGCATCGGCTCCGTTCTCAATCACGCTTGTACTGCTTCCGGTATTGCTGGTTTCAGCACTCTTATCCTGGCCGCAGCCAGCAAGAGCTACAAATGTAAGTGTAAGTAAAATGGCTGTGAGCGACAGCCTACGTGACAGCTTTTGATTACCGAATTCATGTTTTTTGGGCACGACGGGTCATCCTTTCTGCTTCTGCTTTCTGCTCTGACCTATTCTGTTCATTAAGTCTTCAACCGTTCTATTGTAACATAGTAGGCTAATGACCGCATGTCGTACCCTTTCTGGAAGCGGTTTACAGTGTAATATATGCGAAGGTTTTAACAGTTCCTTGCAAAATTGCTCCTTGCAAGTCTGATCCATACGAACGGTTGAGCTTATATTGTACGGGCTGCTTTCCTGTATTTTTGATGCTGATGTACAGCTTGCGTCCCTCTTCAAATGTAAAGTTCGTTTGTCCTTGTCCTTCAAAATACATTCTTTGATCATGTACGATACGCTTGGCTGTATCTCCCTGCCCATTCTGCTCGCTAAGCAGGGCTGCCGGGTGCGCCTCACTCGACGTTGATGTGGCATGCCCGGCACCGTAACTGGCAAAAGTGACATAACCTACGATCGCCCCCGCAACGCCAATCCAAACCCATTTTTCCACCATTTCGTGTCCTCCTTCACAAAAAAAGCCGAACTCATATCCATTATGAGTTCGGATTCCATATTTTTCAAACCGGATTAAAAGCATCCACCCGGCTGTACTCTTATATTTCTCTAATAACCAAAACAGCCTATACGTGCAGCGTGTTACGAGACTTCTTCTTATCCAACACACTATAAATCACAAAAATAATGAGATAGGCCGCAATCAACAAGGTAGAGAACAAATACATTGTACTGTAAGAAGTTAATCCCGCCACAGCTCCCAGAACCAGCGATCCGCTCCCAATTCCCAAATCGAAGAAGTTGTAAAATGAACCTACAGCATCCTCCCGTTCATGTTCTCCTACTACACTGATGGCCCATGCTTGCAAGGCCGGGAATATAGCGCCAAAACTCAAGCCGTACAGTACGGCAGCGATTAGAAATTGCAGCTCTGTACGCGATTTGGCGACCATAATGATCGCGACAATGAGTACAATCCCGGTGGGAATCAGGATATAAGCCGGACCTTTGATGTCGTAAATTTTACCGGACACCAGTCGAACAAGAAAGCTCGCCATAGCCACTGTGAAGAAAAACCAGGCTGCATTGGTAAACCCCTGCTCCTTGGCGAATAAGGCGACGAAGGACATCACACCACCTGCCACCACACCCACCAGCAGCGCAAGACAGGATTGCAGCAACACTCTTTTTTCAAATAACTTAAAGCGAACATTCGTTCTTTCCTTCGTAGTATCCGTCGTTGTCTTGGCAGAACGGCGGCGGACCCATGCGCTCATGACGAGCGACAGCAACAGAATTCCCGCTCCTGTGGAAAATAGCCCGTTAAAGCCCGCTGCATGCAGCATCCATATGCCAATCAGCGGCCCTACAGAAATCGCTACCGTCTCCCCTACGCCAAAATAGCCCATGCCTTCCCCCATACGCCGAGAAGGCAATTCATCCGATGCTGAGGTCGCATATAATGTGCTGGCAATACCGAATCCAAAGCCATGCACCAGCCGGAACACGAGCAGCAGCGCCAAACTGGTGGAAAACATGTAGCTCCCGGTGGCCAGCATGCAAATCACAACCCCGATAATAAGCACATACTTCCTGTCCATAAGCTGGATCAGACTGCCTGAAAAGGGGCGAATCAAAATCGACGAGCACATAAACACGCCCGTCACCAATCCGATCTGCGCCGGGCTGCCGCCCAGACTCTCCACAAACAATGGCAGCGTAGGCATCAGCATTTCGAATGCCATAAACAATAATGCGTTGGAAATCATCAAAAATACAAAGTTTCTGGACCAAAAGGATTCTTTACCTGACACAACCGTCTTCCTCCATTTAAAATGATGTTTGTCTTCTTATGCCTGCCTTCATTCACTCAGTTCTGGATCAGCCCATGCCAGTAAATATCCCAGGAGCTTTCCAGACGCGGATCGAAATTGGCGGTTACGTTATACACAAGCTCTACCAGCATGCCTTCGATCAAGTTCATATAAGCTGTCGCGGCAGATCGGGCTGGCACACGCAGCTTTACCGACGTTTCAGCCGCGATCCGCTCATACACCAAATTCGTCTTGTGCTGAACATACCGTGTCACCATGTCCAGAATTTGGGCTTCCAGATTGGACGGTATCAGAAAGCCGACATACAAAATCAAACGCAGATTCATGGCGCTCTCATAGCGTTCCTTGAATTCAATAATTAACCCTCTTAGTACAGCTTCAAGTGACTGTTCGGATTGATCTTGAAAATAACGATCCAGCTCCAAAATCTCCTGATCTACCGCATCCGCAAATATGTCCAAAAACAAATCGTCTTTGCTTTTAAAATGAGCATAAATAGACTGCTTTTTAATCCCTACCTCATCGGCAATCAGTTGCAGGGAGGTGGCATCGTATCCCTTTCTCGCAAATTGCTGCAAGCTGGCTGTTTTAATTTTCTGTAGCGTCATATTTCTCCTCCAATAACCTTACGAACGGTCGTCAGTTTATAAATTCAGTATAGTGTACTCATTAGAAATTGACAACAGCATTTTTAACTCTGCCATTCAGCTGCCTCAGAACGAGAATAACAAAAAAGCCGGAAGCCCTCTAAACTAAGGGCCCCGGCTCCATAACTATCTATCTATTCCACTTTATAAAATACGACCTACCAATTATTCTGTTACTGTTCCGTAGATCAGCACTGGCGCTTCCGCGTGATCCGCAATACGGATGTTCGCGTAGATTTTCTCCAGCACTTGGGCTACGTCTTCACGGTTCGCATGGATGGTAACCAGCGAATCGCCTTTTTGAACCGCATCGCCGACCTTTTTGTTCAGCATCAGGCCAACAGCCAGATCAATTTCGGATTCTTTGGTCGCACGTCCTGCTCCAAGCAGCATCGCAGCCGTACCGATTTCGTCCGCTACGATCTCGGCCACCACACCGTCCTGCTTCGCTGGCACTTCAATGAGATACTGTGCCTGCGGCAAGCGTTCAGGATGATCCACTACAGAAGCGTCCCCGCCCTGATTGGCAATAAACTCCTTGAATTTCTCCAGTGCTTTACCGTTGCGAATAACTTCTTTGAGCTTCTCTTTAGCGTTTTCGAGAGAATCTGCTTTCCCGGCCAAAAAGACCATTTGGCTGCCCAAAGCCAAACACAGCTCTTCCAGATCTTTAGGTCCTTCACCGCGCAGTGTATCAATCGCTTCCTTGACTTCCAGCGAGTTGCCGATAGCCAAGCCGAGTGGCTGACTCATATCGGAAATACCCGCCATCGTCTTGCGGCCGACATTGTTGCCGATGCTTACCATCGCATGTGCCAGTTCTTTGGCATCATCGACCGTTTTCATGAACGCACCTGCGCCTGTCTTTACATCCAGTACGATGGCATCGGAACCGGCCGCGATTTTTTTACTCATAATCGAGCTGGCAATCAGCGGTATCGAGTTGACCGTTGCCGTAACGTCACGCAAGGCATACAGCTTTTTGTCCGCAGGCGTCAGGTTGCCGCTTTGTCCGACTACCGCAATTTTGCTGCGATTCACCAGCTCCACGAATTCATCCTTGCTGATTTCTACGTGGAAGCCAGCGATCGCCTCCAGTTTGTCAATCGTTCCCCCGGTATGTCCGAGGCCGCGACCTGACATTTTTGCTACCGGAATGTCCAAGGCCGCTACAAGCGGAGCCAGTACCAGCGTTGTCGTATCGCCCACACCGCCAGTGGAGTGCTTGTCGACCTTTACTCCTTCAATCGCGGACAGATCAATCGTATCACCGGAATGAACCATCGCCATGGTCAGATCAGCACGTTCCCGCTCGGTCATATCCTGGAAGAAAATAGACATCGCCAATGCACTGACCTGATAGTCAGGAATTTCCCCCTGAGTGTAGCCTTGGATAATAAAATTAATTTCCTCCGTACTCAGTTCTTTGCCGTCACGTTTTTTTGCGATCAAGTCTACCATTCTCATATGTCATTTCTCCTCACTATGCGTTGATCGTTTACAGGGATACTGCTGTATCCAGCGCAACTTCCATCATTTCTTTAAAGGTGGTTTGCCGCTCTTCCGCCGTCGTTTCTTCACCCGTCAGCAAATGATCGCTTACCGTCAGAATCGTCAGCGCGTTGACGCCAAATTTGGCTGCCAGCGTATATAATGCTGAAGTTTCCATCTCCACGCCCAGCACGCCGTATTCCATCAGCTTTTGCACCACTGATTTGTCGTCACGGTAAAAGCTGTCCGAGCTGAATACGTTGCCGACATGCATGTTCAAGCCTTTGGCAACACCGCGATCATAAGCGCCTTTTAAAAGCTGGAAGCTGGCAATCGGCGAGTAGTCGTAGCCGCCAAAGATATGACGGTTCATGCCGGAATCCGTACATGATGCCTGTGCCAAAATAACGTCACGAACATGCACGTGCTCCTTCATCCCGCCGCATGTACCTACACGGAACAGGTTTTTTACACCGTACTCGCTAATCAGCTCATTGACATAAATACTGATGGACGGCAGTCCCATTCCCGTTCCTTGTACAGACAAGCGCTTGCCTTGGTACGTTCCCGTAAATCCAAGCATCCCGCGCACCTCGTTGTAGCAGGTCACGTCTTCCAGATACGTTTCAGCGATAAATTTCGCCCGCAGCGGGTCTCCTGGCAGCAAAATCGTTTCTGCAATCTCTCCTGGCTTGGCTCCAATGTGTACACTCATATTTCCATTCCTCCGTCCCATTTGTCCATGCTTGTATCGTTTCCGTGCTTATATCGTTATTGAAGTTCTGCCAAAAAGCTCGTTCCATGTTCAGGCAGTTTTACACCAAAGTTATCCGCTACCGTCGCTCCAATGTCTGCAAACGTTTTGCGGACCGCCAGTTCCTTGCCTCCAGCTGCAAAACGTGGGGAATACACCAGCAATGGCACATATTCACGGGTATGATCTGTTCCCCGATACGTTGGGTCATTCCCATGGTCCGCGGTGATGATCAGCAGATCGTCATCCGTCAGTTTGGCGAATACCTCTGGCAGACGGGCATCGTAATCGTCCAGGGCTTGACCATATCCCTGCGGATTGCGGCGGTGACCGTATACCGCATCAAAGTCTACCAAATTTAGGAAGCTCAATCCGATAAATTCCTCATCCAGCGTCGTGACCAGCTTATCCATACCGTCCATATTGGATTTGGTACGTACCGCCTTCGTCACACCTTCGCCGTCATAAATGTCGGAGATTTTACCCAAAGCGATCACATCCAGACCTGCATCCTTCAGCTCATTCATCGTGGTGCGGCCAAACGGCTTGAGCGCATAATCATGACGATTGGAGGTGCGGGAGAAGTTCCCCGGCTCGCCTATGAACGGACGTGCAATAATGCGGCCCAGCATGTACGGATCTTCCAGCGTGATTTTGCGACAGAACTCACAAATCTCGTAAAGCTCCTTCAAAGGTACAACTTCCTCATGCGCCGCAATTTGCAGCACCGAATCCGCCGAGGTATAGATGATGAGCGCTCCTGTCTTCACATGTTCTTCGCCCAGTTCATCAATGATTTCTGTTCCGCTGGCAGGCTTGTTGCCAATGACTTTGCGGCCTGTATGCTCCTCAATGCGCTGAATCAGCTCATCCGGGAACCCGTCTGGGAATACGCGGAACGGAACCGCAATATTCAAACCCATAATCTCCCAGTGTCCGGTCATCGTATCCTTGCCATTGGACGCTTCCTGCATTTTAGTGTAGTACGCGAGCGGCTTTTCGGCCGCCGGTATCCCTTCGATGGGACGAATGTTGGACAGACCCAGCTTACCCATATTCGGCATGTTCAGACCGCCGCGCTCGCGGGCAATATGCCCGAGTGTATCTACATCGTAATCATCAAACTGGGCAGCATCCGGCGCTTCGCCGATGCCGACCGAGTCCAGCACGATCAAGTGAATGCGTTTAAATTTAGACATCATAAAAATCCTTTCCTGACTCGCTGTTTTTTTTACAAAAACAACCCTGCAATCGTTGCCGACAGCACGCTAACCAGCGTCGCCCCGTACAACAGCTTCAGACCAAAGCGGGCCACCACATTTCCCTGCTTTTCATGCAGACCCTTCACCGCCCCGGAAATGATACCGATGGATGAGAAGTTGGCAAAGGATACGAGGAATACCGATACGATCCCGATCGTGCGCTCAGACAAGCCTGTTTGTTTGGTCAGGTCCAGCATGGCCACAAATTCGTTGGATACGAGCTTGGTAGCCATAATGCTGCCCGCCTGAACCGCCTCGTTCCATGGAATCCCCATGACAAAAGCGAACGGTGCAAACACATAACCAAGCAGCGCCTGAAAGCTGATTCCAAACACCCAGGTGAAAATGCCATTAACCATGGCAATCAGCGCCACAAATCCAATCAGCATCGCTGCTACAGTTATGGCGACTTTGAAGCCGTCCATAATGTACTCGCCGAGCATTTCGAAAAAGGACTGCTTTTCTTCCTCTTGAACCTCCAGCAAATCGTCTTCCTTTTCAATCTTGTACGGATTAATAATGGAAGCGATAATAAAGCCGCCGAACAGGTTCAGCACCAATGCGGTAACGACATATTTTGGGTTCAGCATTTGCATGTAAGCCCCCACGATCGACATGGATACGGTGGACATCGCAGATGCGCACAACGTATATAGCCGATGTTTTGGCAGAAGGCCAATTTGCTTCTTAACGGAAATAAACACCTCGGATTGACCCAAAATAGCTGAAGCTACAGCGTTGTAGGATTCCAGTTTACCCATTCCGTTTACTTTGCTCAAGATAATGCCGATATATTTGATAATGAACGGCAGGACTTTAATATATTGCAGAATCCCGATCAGCGCGGAAATGAACACGATCGGCAGCAATACATTGATAAAGAAAGGTGCCGCCCCCTCATTTGCAATCCCGCCAAACACAAAACTGATCCCTTCACCCGCATATTTCAGCAGGCTGCCGAACGCTTCGGCAAACCCCGTGACCAAAAGTTCGCCAATATCTGTGTTTAGCAATATAAAAGCAAGCGCCGCCTGCACTACAACCATAACCACCAGCGGACGATACCTGATTTTGCGCTTATCGCTGCTGGCAATGTAAGTCAGTCCAAATACAACAAGCAGCCCCACTAAAGCGATGATATATTTCATTTTATTATCCCCCTTATTACATTAAGCGCTTACATCATCTATAAAAAGAACGCGCCCCCGCAAGAGGCATTCTTTTTTTATTTCCCCAAATCCGCGGGACGAAAAGCACCCGGCAATAGTTTTTCCATCGTCCACTCTTCCGTGTTGCCATGAAGGTTAGTCAGATATATTTTGGTATCTGAATGGGCAAATTCGGAAATGACCTGACGACAGGCACCGCATGGAGATACAGGCCCTTCTGTGTCTGCTACAACCGCAATCGCATCAATTTTACGGCAGCCTTCGGATACCATTTTGAAAATCGCCGTCCGTTCTGCACAATTGCATAAGCCGTAGGAGGCATTTTCCACATTACATCCACTGTAAATCGTGCCGTCGCTACCAAGAACCGCAGCACCGACCTGAAAATTGGAATACGGAATATATGCCTGTTTGCGCGCCTCAAGCGCTTCCTGAATCAATTGATCCTTCATCCGCGAATCCCTCCATGACTTTAAAATGAACTTAGTAGGAAGATGTAGACTGCTCGCCCTCGATGATTTTTACACCGGAACTTGCACCGATCCGACTTGCGCCTGCTTCTACCAACTTTTGCACGTCTTCCAGACTGCGTACGCCGCCAGAAGCTTTAACCCCAATTTCAGGTCCTACCGTTTTACGCATCAAAGCCACGTCTTCCACAGTCGCCCCGCCAGTAGAGAAACCAGTCGAGGTTTTCACAAAATTCGCTCCCGCTTTCACGGACAGCTCACATGCCAGCACCTTCTCTTCGTCAGTCAGCAGACTGGTTTCAATAATCACCTTTACCAGTGTACCGGCTGCAGCTTCCACGACCGCACGAATATCCTGCTCAACGAGCTGTAGATCACGTGCCTTCAAGGCGCCAATGTTAATAACCATATCCACCTCAGTCGCACCGTTAGCAATAGCATCCTTCGTTTCAAATGCTTTCGTTGCCGACGTGTTCGCTCCCAGCGGGAAACCGATAACCGTGCAGGTGGCTACGCCCGTGCCTGCGAGCTGTTCTGCTGCATATGCTACCCACGCCGGATTCACACATACGGAAGCAAACTGGTATTTCTTCGCCTCAGCGGTCAATTTCGTAATTTCATCCTTCGTCGCATCTGCACGCAACAATGTATGGTCGATTAATGCTGCAATGTTCATATCTAAAAGCTCCTTCATTTGATAAATAGTGTGAAGACAAATGTCCTTTATTTCTGGTGATGGGATCATCATAGCACGGCTTTGAACATATGTAAAATACATTTTGAAATTTTGTTCAAACCTACTCATGAGACAGTCACCTACAGTTCACATTACCCTGTAGACGCACGCCAAAACCGGATGTTTACCCGAAATGAAGACAAATGTTTACTGTAAAAGTGCTTGTGCCGTAAACTGATCCGTCACCAGAATATTCGCGTACTTGCCGCGCAATGATGCCCGGATAGCCTCCACTTTGCGCTGTCCACCTGCTACGAGAATAGCCTTCTCCTTCTTGCGCAAATCTGGCAGATCAATGCCAACGGTACGGCTATTGATTTCGTCACTGCATATATTGCCCTCATCGTCAAAAAAGCGCGAGCAAATATCGCCCTTGCCGATTTTTTGCAGCAGCTTCTGCTCCTCTTGATTAAAATATCCCAGTCTGAACAGCAGCGCATCCTCCTTGACCGTTCCCACCGTAAACACGGCAATGTTCGCCTGCTTGCCAAGTTCAATGATCCGCTGGATGTGCCGATCCTGCTCAACCATTTTCTTAACGGCCTGACTATCAAAAATCACAGGAAGCGGCAAATACCGTGCAATCGTGTGAAAGGCTTCCGCGAACAAATTTACCGTCTCCACGGCATAGGTGTTGACATGCGAATGGCTCACGCCTCCTTTGAGCTGAACCACCTCAACTCCCTTAACCTGCTTTTGCTGGAGATGGAGTGCCACTGCATGCATTGTCGTTCCCCACGTCACCCCAATAATATCCGCATCTTGCACCGTTTCATGCAAATAATCGGCTGCCTTTTTGCTAATATGCTTCTTGATCTCCTGATATTCATTTACTGGCGAGTAGCAAACCAGCACGGTATCCAGTCCGTATTTCTTTTTGACCTGTTCTCCAAGCGCATCCATATCCTCCATGGGATCAACAATACTGATCCGCACGTATCCCTGCTCCTTGGCAGCCTGCAGCAGCCGCGATACCGTAGGACGCGAAACCCCGAGTCTGACCGCGATATCCTGCTGGCTATAGTCGTTCAGATAGTATAATCTGGCTGCCTCGATACTTAATCGCTGCTTTTCATGATCCATTCTACCTCCACCCGCTTATCTTAAAATGTAGTGCCATCACCTAAGTTACTCTTTTGGAAGATTTAACTGCTAGTTTGTGATATTCTGTAATTAACTGAAACAGTTTCACCGCATCCTCAACTTTATAGTTCCATGTGTCAAAACGCAATAGCTAACCGGTTGTACCGTCACTTCACAACAACCTGTAGTGGACTTATTTGAATATGTAAGGAGAATGGCTATGTCTGAGTTTATTGTGTGCAGTCTGGCGGACAAAAAATTCGCTTTAAACTTTCTGGAAGTGGAAGAAGTCATGATTGCCAAGAAAGGGACACCACTTCCCTTTTCCGAGGCATGGCATGAAGGGATGGTCACCATCCGTGACAACGTATTTACGATTCTTAATTTACGAAAAAAACTATTGCTTCCCGCTTCAACCGAGTCCTCTGAGGACAAAATGATTTTGCTGAGCCGAGCGAAGATTGCTCTAGTCGTCGATCAGGTGGAGGATACGGCTTCTGCCGAGGACAGTCAGCTACAAAGCAATGAAGAAGAGTGGCAACGCGAGCTGTTTCCTGCCGTGCTGGAGCATCATGGTGCCCTCATTCCGGTGCTGGATATGGACGCTTTTCTCGCTTCCACCAAAACAAGCTAAAAAGCTTTAAAGCTTGCATGCCAAATACTCCCGAGTCTTGAGCCAGCTTGCACTCATCGTTCGGGAGTATTTTCGATTATTGAAGTTCTTTTGTTGGAGTTCTTATCCTTCTTTCATATGAACCAGCGTATTCAGCTGCTCCAGCAACGTATTTCCGCCAGTCAGCGAAATGGTGCCGATCTTCTCGCAGATTTTTTCCAGAAACTCCAGCTCTTTGAGACGATAGAGAGTAGCATTTTCGTCCATCAGCTTGGCCGTATTGAGCAGACTACGAGTGGATGCCGTCTCTTCGCGGCGTGTGATGAGGTTGGCTTGCGCCTTCTTCTCGGCCAGCAGCACCGTATTCAAAATATCCTTGATATCCCCCGGCAAAATAATATCCTTCACCCCAGCCGACATAAAAGTCACTCCATACTCGCCGCTCTGCTCATTCAGACGAGTCAAGACATATTGCGCAATTTCCTGCTTCATTTTCAGCAAATCATCCAGCTTCATGGTGCCAACGTATTCACGCAGCAACAGTTGGAGCATAATATACATTTGCTCCTCGAATGCCCGAAACTCCAACGCCCGCAGCGGGTCGATAATACGATACTGGCAGACGAAGTTGAGGCGCAGCGTGATTTTATCCTCTGTCATGATTTCCTGTCCCATCAAATCCATCTGCTGCTGTCGCATATCGATCGTTTTGATCTCTGTGTTCACCGTAGACATCCAGAAATAATACTTGCCTGGCTTCAGTTCCCCTTGCAACACGTTATCATAATACAGGAATCCCAGTTCATAGCTGGCTACCTGAAGCGCCTTCCAGAAGCCTGGTGTCTTGGACAAAAAGGCTTGCCCCAATGCCTTATCAATCGCAGGCTGCCGGGTATCTGCACGAACAAAGCGATGCTCCTTGAGCACGTTCCAAAACGCATATTTTCCTGCCGTCAGCAGCTCCACAAACTTATTATCCTCGTAGTGCAGCACATATTCGTGGTCCTCAACCTCCACAACATCCAATTGCTCCAGCAATAAGGGGTCGGTCAAGAAGAGGCGAATATCATAGTCTGGTACAAAAAACGGTTCACCTACATTCAAAATTTCAACCGTTTCCTGCTGAAATGTCTTCAACAAGTGAGTCCCTGGCAGCAGCAGCTTGTGGTAGCTCCCCTTTTTGAACAACAGTCCGCGTTCATCGGATTTAATCGTTACTTTCTTAAACATCAGTATCACTCCTAGTATTTAAAATCCTCAACTTAAAAGAGTGTTTTTTCTACGTATGGC
>NZ_JH601066.1:183387-187954 GCF_000245715.1 Paenibacillus sp. Aloe-11
TGATCTTCCGATCGCTGCTGCCCGCCTTAAAAACAACACACTTTTAAAATGAGGATTTTTTATTTTTATTCGTTGTAGCAGGGTTAGTGACCCTTGCAGAGCATCCCTCCGGTGTGGACGGCGGGGCCAAGCTTAAGGAAAAAGGAAGGTGCCACCTGCTCCCGTGTTCTGGGAATAGGATTCATCAGCCCAACATCGACTGTGAAACACTATCCCCCGAAGCCTCGGGCCATGTCGGCGCTTGCTCTCTCCGGTATCCGCTTGTCGCATAGCCATCGCTTCGGCATCTGTCATCGAGACCAGACATGGGATGCTCTCATCCGGGTCTTTTCATAGTTTTTATTCGACCATTCGAATACTCTACCAGAAGTCGCGTGGAAGGCGATTGGGAATCGAACCCTAATGTTGGTGGATGCGCAAGATTTACAGGATACCTCACCCGATACGGGCAGGCACTGCGGGACCTTTGGAAATCCTCGCCTCGGTAATATCTTCCTGCATCAACCTTCATCATTATCGCGCACACCTGACCTCGCGAACATGGCGAAAGTATTACGACCCTGAAAAAAACAAAAAAAGACACGGGAGAAGCACTGTTTGCTTACTCCGTGTCTTTCTTTAAATCGCTATCTGTCGCGTTTAGATCTCGGGCCCAATATTCTGGAATATTTTCGTCATTTCATATTTATCAAGGATTAAGCCCTGAATATTAGCCTATAGATGGGTATAACTTGCCTTAGGGGTGTCATGTGCCAATTCATCTTTTTCATAGGTGAACCAGTAGCTGATGACCTGGCCGGATGAAAGTCCACTGACCTTTTGTTCCCAGGCTCCATTGTTCTTCGTCATGTGATAATTCATTTGATCGCCGCCGGACACCGTATAGTGGACATCCGCAAATGCCGATGTACTCTCCGGCCGGAACGTAATCAACGCCTCGGTAGCGGAAATTTTGGAAATCCCTGTCGTTGTAGTAGGGGCAGCCTGATGCGTATAACTCGCCTTAGGGGTGTCATATTGCGCTCCCGCTTTTTCATAAGTAAACCAGTAGCTGACGACCGCCCCGTTGTTGAGGCCTGTAACCCGCTGCTCCCAGATGCCGCTGTTGTTTGTCATGCGGTAATTGAGCTGTTGACCACCGGACAAAACATAATGCACATCAACATAGGCGGAGGCTGTTTTGGGTGTAAATTGAAGCAGTGCTTCGCTGTCGCTGACAAAACGGGCTTGTGCGGTGTAATCCTTCGTTTCTCCGCCACCGTCATTACCACCGCCAGATGCTGCCTCCGTAGTTACCTCTACAGCATTGCTGGCCGCAGACAGGTTCCCGGCTGCATCCCGAGCCTTAACGGTAAAGCTGTACGAGGTAGCTGCCTTCAGGCCTGTAATTGAAGCGGAAGTACCGCTTACCTCTGCCGCCTGAGCTCCGTCCTTATAAACGATATAGCCCGTAACGCCAACATTGTCTGTGGCTGCATTCCATTCCAGAGTAACCGCCGAAGACGTTTTGCTCGCAGTCCGCACATTTGCCGGGCTGGATGGAGCCTGTGTATCAGGCTCGGTATTGCCGCCATCACTTCCATTTCCGGTATTAAAACTGTTAGGCTGCACGGTAATGCTGTGTCCATCCGAGAAGGTTACTGTTTTGACCTGATTGGTAAAGTTGTAGGCTACATAGGTTTTCACTCCGTTTTTATTGAAAACGGCATAAATAGGTGTATTGGCTGTGACGCTGCGGTCGATGTTGCCTATTGCATCCAAATTGTAGATCCAGTGGTAGGCATTCGCCTTGGAATTCCCAGCCTCCGGTGTCATGGCCGCCGCGCGTGCACTGAATTTGTCCTTGGCCTCGGATGAGTCCGAGATCGCTCTGTACATATACACTATATCTTCCCACGGACTAAAATTCCCACCGCTCTTTTTCAGCAGATCGTTATAATTTTTAGCCGTATACTCCGGATATTGCGTCAAGTAAAGGGATGCAGAGGTGATTGGAAGCCAATTGATACCGTGCACCTCTGCGGGATTACTGGTCCACCATGTTGCATTCCCCACCGTTTTACCGCCCCAGATCATGCTTGCCGTCGCGCTTCCCATTCCTGCAGGGTTGTTTGTGCCATTCACATCAAACCAATATTCGTTAATCGCATTCATTTCCGTTGTATATAGATAAATACCCAAATCACGAATTTTCGTATTTCCTGTGGCCTCGCCCCATAAAATAACGCCAGCCCAGGCATTCATCGCCTCTGAGGAGGATTCATTGTTGTTGCCATCGCCAAATTTGGCATGTCCGGAAGCCCAGGTGTGCCCGGCATAGGGATCAAAATTACGCAAATACGGAAATTTCGAATCAGATCTGTCGGTATTGGCAATATCGCGAATGAGCAATTGCACCATTTGTCCCCATTGGGAATCGGATGCCCAGTTCTTGTCTACACGCGCAATTTCGGCCGCTGCCTTAATAAAGTAGCCATAATGGAAATGATGGTCATTTAATTCCAGTGAACTGCCAAAGCTGTCGGGATAACCGATCAATGTCCCCCAATTGTTGTTATACACAAATAGACTGGAGCTTTTCAGATTCCCCGAGCTGTCACTGGCCTTAAACCAGTCCTGCAGCCGACTTTTGATTTCATTGCGGAACTGGGTCGCTGCTGCGGTATTACCAACCTGGTCGGCGATCGGCGCCAAAGCTGCCAGCTTGCCCAGACGTTTCCCTGTCCAGTACGTGTCCCCGTCGCCGGAGTAGCTTTCCGCTTTCGCTTCGTTTACATAGCTGTTGAGCGTATTTTTATCATAAGACCCTAAGTCAGGCAGGGAAGGGAGTACCCCTGAAAATTTCATCTTCGTTTGAAAAGAAGTACCTTCTGCCGTTTTCATCAGACCGCGTACAGAATTATACGTGTAGCCAAGCAGGGGCTGTGATGAATTTTTCCACTGATGTGGATACAAGGCAAAAATAGTACCGGCTTGTGTACCTTCCTTCGCTGTTGTTGTAACGTTAAAAGTGGTCGTTACCTCGGAAGAGCCTTTGTTATAGCTGTACTGCGCTTTGGAGTTTGTAACGAAAGAATAGGCGTATTGCTGAAATTTGTCCAAGGTTTCCGCTGTTTTGTCAGGCAAAGCTGCCACTGTAAAATAGTTTTTCCCGTTCAGCTGATTGACCAGCGTATTCGTTCCCAAGCCGGACCAGGTGCTGCCGGAAGGACCGAACAGGCCATAGTGTGAGCCATTGATCGTAATGCCAAGCACAGGGGAGTTGGCTGACCCGGACCAGACCTCCGGGACCTCATTAAATGAGAGCTTGGGATTGCCGCCGCCAAACTCAAAATAAACATATGGGGAACCGTGTCCGTAGGTAGCGCTCATTTTGTTGCTACCGCTTTGAAATAATGATTTGACAAACCAATCACTGAAGCCGTCTACCTTGGCATCCGGAAATGAAGCAGCCGCAGAATGACCAATGGTAAAATCGTTCTTTTCATCCATCCAGCCTGCTACAAATCCCGGATTTACAGTAATTTTCCCGCTCGGGTTAAAGATACGCAAGCCATTTTGCTGATTTTTCAGGGCAATGGGGTGGGGATACTGGGCCTCAGAATGAGATACCCAGGCCAGACTGCTCCACCAGTCATTGGTAGGCATCGCGCCGGTTACATTCGCTGTTTTGTAAATTTCGTTTTGCGGAGTAGCTGCTCCGGCAGGCAGTGTCGTTGAATATGAGCCAGCACCTTGCGTAACCTCCCCCGAAAAGGCTTTAGTAGAAACCGGCGCAGCCAAACATATCAGGCTGGCACTTAACAAACATAACAACTTTTTTTTCATAACTTACATCCTCCTTTATATTCTTTAATCCCTTACACTGATCCTCCTTTCAAGTCTTCGATCCCTTATGCTGCAATGATTTTCCCATTTCTTCCAATCGGGATTCGACTACATTGTGCTTCATCCCGATTTCCAGGTCAATCCTTTTATCGCTATTTTTCAACTAAATGAGGCGAAAGGCCCTGAAAATCCAAAAAGAAAAAAGGACGAAAGGCCCAAATATACACAATTGTGTTATATGGTTTTCTGGAGAATTTCTAGAAAATCATTGTTTCGTATTTTCGTATTGAAAACGTAATCAATCACGTAAATGCGACTTAAGGACTAGGTGATCCAAAACTTGCAGCACTAGGCTTTCATTCACCCCATAAAACATTCACATCATCAGGTGTTCATTGCATAAGTTATTCATCCTATTAATCATTCGCCTGCTAAATGTTAAGTATAAAAAAAAGATCCTCCAGGCTTTTTAGCCCTTCAGATCCTATAATTTGAATCTTTAAATAGTAAGCTTTGAATCTTTGAATCTTTAAGTATAGAATCTTCAAGTCTTTAGTCTTCAAGTCTTTAAGTCTTTTCGTCCTTCCCCATGCTCCACCACATTTCGGAAAAATGAGTGACTTTGTTGCGGGCAGCAGCGGAGCGGAGGGGTTGAATCTGGAGAAGCGTAAGCGTTCGCCTTTGCCCCTGAATTTTAACCCTGTAAGGGGTTATTCAATCCAAAAAATTCAGGGGCAAC
>NZ_JH601066.1:187990-232085 GCF_000245715.1 Paenibacillus sp. Aloe-11
CGCGAAGCGCCTCCCCCCTGAAAACAACTCACTCATTTTCTCCGCCCAAAATACCCTTCTACCTTCAAATCCACGCCAACCTGCGTTACGCTCAAATCTTGCAGCCCAACCGCATCGCTCATCGCGGACACACCTTCCCCTCCCAAAAAGCCCGGGGCTACGCGTCCTCCAACCAGCTTCGGCGCAATATACAGGACAAGCTTGTCTGCCAGGTCTTGCTGTACGAACGAAGCGTTCACCTCGGCACCGCCTTCCACGAACACTGACGACACCTCGGCCGCACCCAGAATATCCAGCATTTGCGGCAGATTAACCCGATCGCTGTTTGCATCCTGTGTCGGGTATACCTTTACACCCAGCTGTTCTAATTGGCTTCGTTTGGCTTCATCATAAGCACGTCCCGTAAATATCCAGGTAGGTGCTTCTCCATCTGTAATGACACGAGCATCCAATGGAATACGAAGCGTGCTGTCCAGAATGATACGAATCGGATTCCTTCCTTCCGGCAGACGCGTCGTAAGCTGCGGATTATCGTGAATCACGGTCTGCACACCGACCAGGATGCCCACATGCTCATGACGAAGACGATGCACATCCTCCCGTGCCGCCTCAGACGTGATCCATTTGCTTTCCGAGGTCCGGGTGGCAATTTTACCATCCAGCGTCACCGCCGATTTGATCGTAATAAAAGGACGCTTGCTCACAATATATCGGTTAAATACTTCATTCATGCGGATCGATTCCTGCTCACATACGCCGACGATGACCTCGATGCCCGCATCTTTCAAAATCTGTACCCCTCTGCCCGAAACAAGCGGGTTCGGGTCCAGCGCAGCGATCACCACGCGGCGAATGCCAGCCTTCACAATCGCTTCTGCGCACGGGCCTGTCCGTCCGTGGTGGGAGCATGGCTCCAGTGTTACATAAATCGTTGCTCCCCGAGCATGCTCACCCGCCATACGCAAAGCATGAATCTCCGCATGTGGCTCGCCGGGCTTCAAATGAGCGCCAATCCCGACAATACGACCGTTGTTAACAATCACGGATCCGACGAGCGGATTCGGTTCTGTTTGCCCTTTGGCGCTTCTGGCATTTTCCAACGCAAGGTGCATATATTTTTCGTGAGTGGTCTGAGTGCTCATAGAACCTCCCTGAAATCGAAATCCCGCAAATGGCCGGACCGTTCCACTTTAGTATTCAAATACCGTTCATTATATTGCGATACATCGCCCCACAGCGGCATACGCCCCGCTACGTTCATACCCGATTTCTTCAAGGCATCCAGCTTTTTTGGGTTATTTGTAATCAAAGTGACCGGTTTTTGTCTCAGATGACGCAGCACATTAATAGCATCTACATAATTGCGGGTATCATCTTCAAAGCCCAATTGATGGTTGGCTTCGACGGTATCCATGCCCTCTTCCTGCAAAATATATGCCATGGCTTTGCTAAACAAACCGATCCCGCGACCTTCATGATTGGCCAGATAAAACAATGCACCTGTTCCATGCTCCACAATCATTTTCATGGATTGGTGAAGCTGAAATCCGCAATCACAACGCTTGCTGCCAAAAATATCTCCAGTATGGCAAATACTATGCATACGAACAAGTGCATTTTCCGACTGTTGAAGATCGCCATATACCAATACACTTGACTGTTGTCCCTCTGCCAAATTCAGTGTCGACAATCGCTTCACAATCGTGTCAGCGGTCGCGTTCAGCAAGTCCTGGCGATCTGCCTCATCCCGTACAGGCAACCAGCAATACCATTGGAAAACAACGGTTTCCCCTTCCAGATTAACTGGCAGCTTGATCGGTCCTACCAAAATCGTCGAAGATTGCTCTCCACGAATCGTTTGAATCTTATCGTTAAGCAGCGTAGCTACATCTTTTTGGTTCATCTCTTTGCACCATCCTTTATATCACTCTATCTATTTGAAAGCCCTCGGTTATTCAAAGGCTAGTGGTTGATTTACACGATTGGGCTACCTATTTGTGAAAAATGCTCATGAAACGTGGATTCCATCGTCAGTTGCCGTTCCTGAAGCTCGGTCACAGCCTGTCGCCGTCTGTCTTCGAACGCCTTCAAGCCTGCTGCGGTGTATCCTCCCTCCTGACGTAAACGAAGAAGCTCGCTCGCCAGCACATCGGCATCCTTCAAGGCTGCATTCAGGCCAAAAGCTCCGGTAGGTGTCATCGTATGCGCCGCATCTCCAATGAGGACCAGTCCGTTCTGCGTCCACGTCTCACTGCGGCTGCTGAAAATATCCAGCGGCACAAAGTCCTTCCATGAACGGATGTGATCATGCACGCTATGCTCCAAATCCGGGAACGCTTCTGTAAACAGCTGTATGAACGGTTCAAAAGATTGCTTAAACAGCGCCGAAAAGCTGCCCTCCTCCACATTCCAGCCAATTTGGATATAGCCCTCAGCCTGCGAAAATAAAGACAACTGTCGTCCGTTGACCAGCGCCAGGCGTGTCACAGGCTCCCATCCAGCAGGTGCCGTGATTTTCGCCCATAGCAGATCATAGCCGTGCTGGATGTTCGTCACAGGCATCTGTGCCAGCTTGCGCACCGTAGAATAGCGACCGTCTGCTCCAACAATCACAGAGCTGTGAATCGTAATCTCACGGCCACTCTTGTCACGCGCAGTCAGGCCCGTGTAGCCCTGTTCACTGTCACCTTGCAATGCAGTCACTGTCGTGCCAGCCAGGTAACGAAAGGATTCATACGTTGAAGCCTGTTTCAGCAGAGCCTCTAAAAAGCGGGGCTGTGGAATGTGAATCCCCACATTCCCGTCCGGGGAGTCCGGCTTGACCATTTTCATCTGCTGCTGATGCTCCCAATATTCGATTCTCGTTGAGGGAAGAATGTAATCCTCATGAATTTGTTCGAGCAGCTTATGCTTCCCAATCACCTGCTGACCTTCATCATTTAAAATTTCACCGCGGAAAGCCTTTCCCGCCACACTCTGCCGCTCAACCAATATTGTAGAAACACCGTGCTCCGCCAGCAAGCAGGACAATAAAGTCCCTGCCGGTCCCCCGCCAACTACGCACACTTCACATTCCAGCTTCATCTGACTTCCCCCTACATCCAAACCATGACCTCAACGATTAGTCCATACTTTATTAATTAAATCACATTATCATTATAATATTAAAATTTTAAGTATCATATATGAATGTACATATTGAATCTAACGAGTTACTTTATGTAACAAAGTATATTTATATCATACAATTTCGTCAAGTAATAAATTTATACAAAGTAAAATCATTTACTTTTAACAGTGAATCGTTAATAATAGGAGCATGAGGTGATCTTATGAACATTCCGCAAATGTGCCCACGGTTTGAAAAAGCTATGGAGCTACTGAGCAAGCGCTGGACGGTGTTGATCGTATTTCAACTAACTAACGGTCCGCAGCGTTTCGTCGCTATTGAGAATTCAATCCCCAATTTAAGCGGGAAGGTCCTTTCCGATCGCTTGAAGGAGCTTGAGGAAGAAGGAATCATACAACGTATGGTTTATCCTGAGAAGCCGGTCCGGATCGAATACTCCCTTACGGATAAAGGACGCGATTTAGCTCCATTGTTTGACCATATCGGTAGTTGGGCTACCCGCTGGATTGAAGTATGCCATGATAAATAACACGATCTGCTAACATGCCAAAGAACGCCTTTGCCCGGGTACAATTCGTACTCATCCGCAAGGCGTTCTATTTCTTTATGGACATGATAAGTGAAATGTTCCACTTATATATCGCTTATATCGCTGCCGCGCTCCATTTCCTCACGGATGGCTTGCACCCGTTTTTTCCCCCAGTCATACATCATCTCTACAATCGGTAAAATCGTCATCCCCAGCTCGGTCATCGAATACTCCACCTTTGGCGGCACCTCTGGATATACTTCCCGGTGTACAATACCGTCCTCCATCAGCTCCCGCAGCTGGTTGGTCAGCACTTTATGAGACAGCTTCGGAAACAGCCTCTGCAGGTCGCTAAAGCGGTGCGGCCCTTCCACACCCAAATGCCACAGAATAACAACCTTCCACTTCCCGCTTAACACCGACAGCGTCAATTCCTTTTCGCAATTATAGTCTCCGTTGACGATCTTCTCCCGTATTTCTTCTCTTAGCGTATCAGACATATATCGATTAACTCCTTCTAATTCATCATGTTCCTACAGCCCATAGTAACCTGCAGGTAACCTCCTTACTTGAAAGTGCATTCTTCACAGCCTGACGAAACCATCCTACAATAATAGTATCATTTTACATTCAAGGAGGAATCAAGTATGAGTAAAAAAGCTCTTTTTATTATACCCCCAGAGCGCTTTAATGAGGATGAATTGTTTAAACCCAAGGAGGCGCTGGAGCAAGCAGGCGTTACGGTGACGCTGGCGAGCACAAAAACAGGTGAAATCCTCGGTGACTACAACGGTAAAGCGACTGCTGAACTTATTTTCTCAGACGCGGTCCCTGCCGATTATGATGTAGTATCTGTGATCGGTGGTTCAGGAACGAATGACTATCTGTGGAATAACGCAGATCTCCAAGCCCTGCTAAAACAAACTCATGAGCAAAAGATTCTGTTGTCCGGTATCTGTGCGGGTTCCATAGCTGTAGCCCAAACTGGACTGCTCTCCGGCAGAACGGCTGCGTGCTATCCGGTGGACGTACAGAAAGATCAACTCCAATCGCATCAAGCCGAATATGTGGCTCAGCATGTCGTTGTGCATAGCGACATTATTACAGCCGATGGTCCAGATGGCGCTCAGGCGTTTGGCGAAGCTCTCGTTCAAGCCCTGCAATAAATCACAGCCGAAGCTCCCGGCAGTTGTCCTTAAGCTAGCAATACAAAAAGCCGCTTCACGCTCTCGCCTTAGTGAAGCGGTTTCTTTGTGCCGATTTCGTGCCGATGTGTCCAAATGAATTGTCGTATCTGGATTGGCGTGCTAAGTTAAAGAAATCGACGTTTTAGCATAGGAGGCTTCTGCCGTGATTATGAAGGGCAAAATCCATTTACATCAGGTAACGTCCGAATCATTACGACTGGGCGCCTTACTTTCATTAGTAGGGGGCTTTTTGGACACATATACCTTTGTCGGAAGAGACGGCGTATTCGCCAACGCACAGACAGGCAATATCGTACTGCTGGCTGTCAAAATCATTCAGGGACACTGGGTTCAGGCGTTAGTTTATATCCCGCCCCTGATCGCCTTTACGCTGGGTGTTTTTGTTGCTGAAGGGATTAAACGAAAATCGACCCACCGCCTGACTCCAGACTGGACTCGCGCTATTCTTTTACTGGAAATTGCAATTTTCTTCATCGTGGGACTCATTCCGCAGGGGGTTCCCAATACCGTGGTGGTGGTGATCGTCTCATTCGTCACTTCTGTCCAAATGACTTCCTTCCGCAAGCTCATTGATGTGCCATATACCTCAACCGTCAGCACCGGCAACCTTAGATCAGCTTCTGAGGCTTTGTATATTGCCATTACGACCAAGGACACGAACGCTGCCATTCGAGCGATGCGTTACGGTGTTATCCTGGCAGCCTTTTTGGTTGGTGCCTTGCTGGGGGGATTTCTGACTTTGGCTATTGGGGATATTGCCATTTGGGGCGCTGTTGTTGCACTCATTTTTTCTTTTATTTTATTTACGGAAAAAGAAAAGTGGAAGCTGCCCCTGCGTCACTAAGTCTGTAGTATTACATTACCCCTGAACAAACTGCCGCTGGGCCGTTTCAAAAAAACTCAAAAGATCCTCGCGGGATGGGAATGCGGCCTGTGCTGATTGGTTGCTGCCGCCCCCCTTCCCTTGGAATGCGCCCAGATTCTCCTTAAAAAATGCCCCGCAGGCGACCGCCTGTGTGCCGTTATGTGCCAGAATGATTTTGTTGTCTGCTGTCGTCGCTAATAAAACAAGCAAATCATGTTCAGCTGTCAGCTTGGCAGCCATTTGCTGTACTTCCTGAAACGATTTTTGTTCAAACATATGGGCAAGAAAGTGCCCCTGAACAGCAGACAGCAACTCTTTCGCCTGGTACGCAGCATTTTCCTCCTGCAGGAGTTCCATTTGCGCCTTGAGTTGCTTGTGCTCCTGCTCCCACTTTTCAAATCGGGTCAAAATGTCCTTTCGCCCGGTATTAAACTTCGCAGATAACACGTCCAGAATCCGAACACCCTCGTTAAAGTCCTGAAGTGCACGAGCACCGCATTTGAAATGAATTCTCGCCATACCCTTCTGCTTTTCCCATTTCAGACATTTGATCATCCCAATTTCCCCGGTCTGAGCCACATGTGTGCCACCGCAGGCATTATATTCAATGCCTTCAATCTCAACAATGCGAATATTCTCCGTCACCTTGGGCGTTTTCACAAGCGGGATATCCTTTAATTGCTCATGGGTGACAAAATAGCTTTTTATGCTGTGGTTGCTGTAGATTTGGTGATTTACTTCCTGCTCGATTGCCGATAGCTGTGCAGGTGTTATATCCGAACAGTTTACATCAATCGTGGCGTACTCTTGTCCCAAATGAAAGCTTTCTGTACGCGCGCCCAACAGCTCCAGACAAACCGCTGACAGCAAATGCTGCCCGCTATGCTGCTGCATATGATCAAATCTGCGCTCCCAATCCAGTTGGCAGGCTACCTTCACATCTGCTGGCAATTGCTCTACCTGATGCCAAATGTCCCCATCCTCAAGAACAACATCTAATACACGAATGCCCTGAATCGTTCCTGTATCGCACGGCTGACCTCCGCCATGCGGATAAAAGGCCGTTTCCTCGAGCATAACAAAAAATGTTCCTTCTCTTTCCATGCTCTGTGTAATATGAGTGTCCCACTCCGTAAGATTCGGAGCGGTGTAATATAATTTTGTCGTCATTTCAGGTCCCTCACTTTTGGGTATCTTTGTCTCGTGCGATATCCACTTATTATCAAGCACATCATTGTAAATATCAATGTAGTGAATAGCTTGAATTATTGCACGAACAACCTCCATATGGTAAGATACCTGCATGTCGATTAGCAAAATTTAGCTTGAAATTCATTTTTGAGTCGATTAAAGTTAGTCGGCTAACTAATTTATCGACTGGTACACACTGTAAGAAGAAAGGAGAACCTTATGGATTTTGATTTACGGGACTTGCCCATTCGTGATACGCTGCAAGAATTTTCTATGCGTATACCAGAGATTGATGTAAGTGCTGCAGAAGCAATGCTATTTTTTATGCGCGTATCCTCCAGTGTTTTTAAAGTCAGCTCTGAAGGCTTTGAGAAATTCGGTATATCTCACGGGAAATTTTCGATATTAATTCTGCTGTATCGCAACATCCAAACAGGGTTGCTGGCTACAGAGCTTGCAGAGAAAGTAGGGGTTACCAAGCCTACCGTTACCCGTCTGCTTGACCGTTTGGAACGCGATGGGCTTATTATGAGATTCGTTCACCCTTCCGACCGCCGTATGAGCATTGTTAAACTGACTGAACAAGGAACAGAACTGATGGAGAGACTGCTGCCTTTACATTTTACATGCACCTCCACACTGATGAGCCACCTATCCAACGATGAAAAAGAGCTGCTCCTGACATTACTGAAAAAAATAGAAAGCGGCATCCCTCAAGCAAAAGAGATATATAAAGCAGCAAAACCAGAGTAGGCTTTATTTTTCACATTATAGTTAGCCGGCTAACATCTAGATTCTTTTTTTCGTATTATAGTTAGCCAGCTAACATCTTTATAAGAATAAATAAAATGTACATTATCAGGATATTTATTCGAGTCTAGGTTTAATCCATTTTATGAACTTAAGGAGCATATTACCCATGAATCGTACACAAGTCACCAGCCTTATCATCCCTGTCATTTCTATTGCCTGTCTGATCGGCGGGGGTTTCCTGCTTCAGACCAACGGACAAGATCAAGTCAATGCTTCGCGATCCGTTAAAGGCACAACGCTCAATGCTGATAGCATTCATGTATCTTTTGAACAAGTAGGTGGCAAAGTCCTGAACATCCCGGTAACAGAAGAAACGAAGGTGAAAAAGGGAACTGTCCTTATGACTTTGGATTCCAGAGATGTGGATTTGCAAATTGAGCAACTGCGGACACAAATCGCCCAGTTCAATACACAGATCAGCCAACAACAACAATCAATCCAATTAGGGTATACACGGGCAACAACTCAGGAAAAACAGGCACTACTGGATATCGCACAAGCTCAAGTCACTGAGAGCAAAAGTTATGCGGCATTGCAGCGGGCACAAGCAGCTCAGCGTCAGGCCACTGCTGCGGAACAACAGGTCAATAATGGGGCTCGGGATGAAGATGTTCAGCAGCAACGAATTGCCGTAGCTTCTGCTACCAAAAACTTTCAGACTGCTCAGACCAACTACAAACGTAATAAAGCCCTTTATGATGCAGGAAGTGTATCCAAAGCAGCATTGGATGATGCCGAAACCTCATTGACTTTAGCGACAAATCAGTTGAACCAGCAAAAAGAGTCTCTTCAAAAGCTGCTCCATGGTGCCACCGCCGAAGAACGAATGCAAGCCAGCGAACAGACGACACAAGCAGCGGTTGCGGTAAAACAAGCCGAGGAGGAAATCCGTGGTGCCCAATTGGCCATCAATCGTTCCAGGACCCAACTGGAAACCGTTCAGCAGAGCCGTCAACAGTTGGCGGATCAAAAGCTGGCTATCGACCTTTTAAAACAACAAAAAGACACACAGGAAGTTCAGCTTAAAACGTTGCTGCTCAAAAAAGAACGCTTGGTATTAAAGGCACCACAGGATGGCAAGGTTACTTCAATTAGTACAAAAGTCGGCGAAAATGTCGCGCAAGGGGCGCCTGTAATTACTCTGGAAACCAACGATTTATATTACGATCTCTATGTGAATGAGGAACAAGCGGGTAAATTCAAGGCCAACCAAGAGATTAAAACAAGAGTATCTGCTCTCAATAAGGACTTGAAAGGTACTGTACGCTATGTGACCGCTGCGCCGCAATTCGCTAATGTAAAGATGTCCCGTGAAAAAGGTGAGGCAGATACCGCCACATTCCAAGTACGTGTATATGTAACAAGAGAAGCCGCTTTGCTACCAGGCATGACCGTTGAGGTGAATACGAATGAAATCTCTTCGTGACGAATGGACGTATCTGGTTCACTCCAAGTATCCGATCATAGCTATCATCTTCCCGTTGATTGCAGTACTGGCGTATTCACTGTTGCTCCAAAGCAGCCAAATTAACGATGCTAACGTGGTAGTGGTGGATCAAGACAACACAGCCTACAGCCGTGAGCTCATTCAGAAAATAGATGCTTCACCATATATGAACGTAGCTGAGATTGTTTCGTTTACGGACAATCCTGAACAGTATTTTTATCACGAAAAAAATTTGGCTGTTATCTCCTTGCCGCGTGGTTTAAAGGACAATCACAATCGTTCCATTTCCAGCCGCGTAGGTCTCATTCTCGATAACACCAATGCTCAAGGTATTACTTTCATTCGTACAGCTATGCAGGAAATTAGCGTTTCCGAGAATATGGAACTGTCTGTTCCAGCCATATTGAAAACAGGGATGAACTCGGAACAGGCTCAGGGAGCCCTCAATAGTATCGCCTTGGAGGTACGTTCCCTGTTTAACCCAACCAATGATTATCAGAGTTCATCGATACTTTCATTTACTTGTATGTTCTCTTTTATGATACTTAATATTACTAGCTTACCTCTCGTCGCCAGACTAAGGGTTTCCAAGAGACTGGCTGCCGAGCTGCAAAATCCATTCAACATCCTGCTGCGCATTCTTCCATATACGCTGTTTTCGACAGCTGGCTTAATCTTCGCTCTCGGGATACTTAAAGTGTTTGGAGGAGGCCGTTTCGAAGCTAATCCGATCCTTTTCATAATTCCGGTTGTCCTGTATGTATTCGGTACCGTATGTCTCAATGTCCTGGTTGCATGGGGAGCCGCACATCCGGGAGCAGCCGCTGGCAGAATGGCGATAGTGTTCATGCCTGCTTTTGTTCTATCAGGGGGCGCTCTTTCCAGATCACTGTTTCCACCTTTAGCGATACAAATCGGTGATTTCTTTCCTTTCGTATGGATGTTCAAATTCCTCCGCAGCATGGGACTGCGCGGTGCACCTTTGCAGGAGATGCTTCCGGAACTCGGATTTTTGTTACTATATGTCGGTGTACTCTCTATGCTGGTGATCGCCAGAGCTCTATGGGAAAAACAGAAACTGGCCCAGCAGACTGCTGGCACTGCTCCTGAAAAGGGAGTGCTTATGCAAGAGCCTCTAAGGGTTAATGGCTCATCTGTAAAATAAAAAGGTTAAGAGGCGTTCAACGTCCCTTAGCCTTTTTTTACTAGCTTGAGAATGTAACGTAAAAAACTTCCATACCACAAACTTCCTTCAAAAAAGGATACCGCCTTATTCATTCGCCAATTGCAGAATCCAATCTTTTATATCCACAATTCGCAGAGTTTGGGGCCGTGTATTCGTTCCGGAAATAATCAATGGAACAAGGGAGTCTTTTTCATGCAACGATCCATGAGCCCCTCCTCCGATGTGGGTAGGGGAACTTTCACCAACGAGCTCATAGCCGGGCTTGACTGTCACAACAACGTATTTTCCTTCATGAGAATTCATGGCTCCATATAGCCTCGCCAAAACATCTGGATATATTTCATACTTGATCCGGTTGTTATTTATCGTAATATCCACAAGATTCGTTTCGCCCGATAATGTCCATGATTGTCCGTATTCATCGGTGAAGTTTCCACCGGGACGGTAAGAAAAGCTGGCCCCCTCTTTCCCCTTTGTAATACGTATATTATTGTTTTCGTCTTTCATTGCGATGATATCGAGCTTGTCTTCTTTTTGTAAATGCTTTACTACGTCGGATAACTTGACGTTATCATTAATGGCATAAACATAAGCCATTCGTTCATTCGCAGAAATGACGATTTGGTCTTCTTTTCTTACAGATTGATTTAACTGTGCTATGTGGTAATGGTTCAACAGCGGCTTTATATCAACAGTTGCTGCCTGTCGATCATCATAAACCGCACTTTGCCCACTGTCGCCCATGACGATCCATATCGCATTTCTCACAGCCTGCTCCCAAGAACCATATGCGTTAAGCACGGCTTGCAGCGCTTGATCCGCTTTTTCAATTCCCTCCAACTGAGTCGGGCCTTTTCTATGCACCGAATTATCGTTCTCTGGAAAGTATGCGATGGTTACGCTGGGAAGTTTTTTTTGATTGATTAAAAAAGCAGTATCTTGTGCGGAAAACGCGTCGTTCATCCCGAATTTTTTCCACGGGGGAGTATTCAAGCTATTCTTTGGATCCAGCTGTGCAAAAGTTGCATAGGAAAACCATTGGGGGCCCGTTATTCTTAATTGTTCTGGTACACGGCTGCTGTTCGCTATGAAGCGGGGCACTTTTAGAACATGCTCGGTTCTTCCTCTATAAACAATAGCGTTAATTGAGGCAGATGCTTTTCCTTTGTCGGTCAATTCTTCATGAATGGTTTTTGTTTTTTTGTTCAAATGAACTTGATTCAACTGATAGATAGCATCCATAAATACTTGTATTTGATCTATCTTGAAGGCTTCTTTGACACCATTTCCATAGAAAATCATGCGTTTCCTCTGGTCGCTGTACCACACAAGTCCGGGCACATGATGTTGGTCTGCATACGTCCCCGTTAATAATGTACTGTCAATGGTCACGGACATCGTGGGAAATGAACTTACAACCTGCGGGAAGTATTGTCCTTTTTTAATGAGATATTGCATTGCGGGTGCACGGCCTTCCTGTATTGCATCTTGCAATGGCTTATTCATTAAAGAATCAATCAGGATGACTATAACAGGCTTAGCCTTACTATTCACCGGGATATGGGACTTGACGCTTTGTTGATTGAGCTGTTGGCTGGAGTCCGCCCTGCAACCAAAGATCAGTAAAGTTAAACCTAGTACTAGAAAAATGGAAATTCTCTTTTTTCTCATAGGATAATTCCCTTCTTTAAAAACGCCATTTCCTCATTAGACAAAATAAACATACCCCAATCAGAGCAATTTTATGAAAAAAACAGGTTTTACTTGCATGAATGTTTTTCAATCTTATAGGTTAAATTATTTCCCATAACTTAATCTGAAAGATGGTGAATTCCCATTAACATTCCGTTCTCGCCTAGACTTTATCATTGGTTTGTTCGTCCGAAATGGCTTACTAAAAAATATATCCATGATCATGTACATTCCCATTTTACATTCGATGGCCGTACTGTACTGGATTTCGGTTCCGGTACTGGAGCGAATTGCTCCATGTTTGATCCGTTATATTATGTTGGGATTGACCCTGATGCCAAGCGAATTGATTATGCAAAGCGATTGTATACCCACCATACATTTCAGGTCTTGGAAAGCAAAAAATTTCCATTTGATAATAAACGGTTCGATTACATCCTTATTATCGCTGTGTTGCATCATGTTTCTACGGACCAAATTTCAAGTTATATGAAAGAATTCCAAAGAATTCTAAAACCTAACGGGACCATTATCGTTATGGAACCATGTTTAAGCAAGAAAAAACCGCTATGTAATTGGTTTATGAAATGGTACGACAACGGGGAGTATATTCGTAATGAAGAAGAGTATATTCGATTGTTTAGAGAACATAATTATGATTGCAGAGTCATAAAACGATTCCAAAAATGTTTTTTATATCACGAGTTATTTTTTTCAGTAAAACCCAAATCATCAAAGGGAGAGGAATATAACAATGACTACCACAAGCATAAACGGATACTCGACGCATTATATTGATGCTGGAAAAGGAATCGCTCTCCTCTTCATTCACCCTCCGGTACTCACAAGCTTAAATTTTACATACCAAATCCAGGGGCTATCCCCTCATTTTCGAACGATTGCTTTTGACATCAGAGGACACGGTCAGAGTCAGGCTTCCGAACAAACGGTTACTTACCCTCTAATCGTCCAGGATATGAAACAGTTGATGGACCAGATGAGCATAGATAAAGTTTTTTTGTGTGGCTATTCTACCGGAGGCTCGATCGTGCTTGAATTTCTCCTGACTTATCCGGAACGGGCGTGGGGAGGGATCGTGATCAGTGGAATGTCGGAAGTAAACGAATGGCGGCTAAGAAACAAAATTGCTTGGGGCATTGCACTCTCCAAACTCAGAGCAGTCGGTACGATTGCGCTTTCTAATGCTTGGTCGCAAACGAAACAGTTCTCTTTGTTCCGTGAATTATTCAACGATGCAAAACAGGGAAATTCCAGAAATGTCGAACAATATTACCGATACAGCTTGAAGTACAACTGTACCTCGCGGCTTGGGGAAATCCATCTGCCTGTCCTGCTCGTTTATGGGGAAGATGATAAGCTCTTTCATCCTTATGCCAACATATTACACCAACAATTGCCGAAGAGTGAGCTTGTTTTCATTAAAAAAGCCGATCACCGCCTTCCTACGAAGGCCGCCGAACCATTGAACGAGCTGATCAAGCAATTTGTAGACCGATTCAGCCTTTAAGGCGAATCCTACCAGGAAACATATAGATCTACACCCCACTCCTGATACCGTATCTTTGCCTGTATATGACCTCGCATATGGCCTGCTCATCAAAAGAAAAAACAATATATAATATTTTACACAATGTATTTATACAAATTATGCTAAAGTCATATATAGTTTAGATAGGATAGATATGTATTGTTCGGCTTCTAAAACTGAAGGGGTGTAAAAATGAAATGCTAAAGCGTATTCAAAATCTTTTCATTATCCCTAACTACCCACTATTCATGATCTGTATGTTATTGCAAGGCATGGCTATATCGATCAGCGCACCTTTTTTGGCTGTATATTTTACAACTACACTTGGCGTATCGGTTGGAACCTTTGGTGTTTTTACGGCTGTGACCTTGATTTGTGGTATATGGATAAGCTCTCTGATTGCCAAGCGTTCTGATACGGGATTGGATCGCAAACAAATTTTGGTTATTTGTACGTTGTTTAATGCGATAGCATTCGCAGGATATCTTGTCATTCAAAATTTTTATGTGCTTTTTGTATATATGACTGTCTTCACAGCCATGGGGGCACCTGGAATGCCGCAGTTATTTGCCAGTGCACGCGAAGCGGTAGATCGCAGTCAATCGGCTGATCATGCCTTTGCCAATTCAACACTTCGTTCTATGTTTTCTCTTGGCTTTATCACGGGGCCGCTCCTCGGTTCTTTTCTGATTGCACATACTGGTTTTAAAGGTATTTTTGCAGGAACGATTGCTATTTTTATAATGATCGCTATTCTTCTATTCTGTTTTATTCAGCAATCCCCGGCTCGGCTCAAAAGCAAGGACCAGCTTTCACTTCATCACATTACATTGCATAAAAATATTGAAATTCTGATCCCCTTTTCAGTTCTTGCTCTGCTCTACACGTCCCACTGGATGAATAATTTGAATATTTCCTTGTTCATCATTCACAATTTAAAAGGGGACACGAGTGATGTCGCTCTAGTATCCAGTATTTGCGCAATATTAGAAATCCCCTTGATGCTCATGCTGGGCGTACTAGCAGCTAAATACTCCAATCGTTTGCTTGTATTTTCAGGGGCTTTAACAGGGGTGATCTATTATCTCCTTGTCCTGATGTCTACAGAGATGTGGCAGCTATTCGTGGGGCAGCTCCTTCTAGCCTTCTTTGTGGCAGTGATTTCGGCCATTGGCATCAGCTACATGCAAGATTTGTTGCCATCTCTTCCTGGATACGCCTCGACACTGTATTCCAATGCGACAACCATCGGAAGACTGGCGGGGAGCTTGATGGGCGGATTGACCGCTCAATGGATGGGTTATCGAAACTCTTATTGGGTATGCTTGGCCCTGGTAGTCTGCTGTCTTGGTCTGCTGGCGATTTCAAAAAAATTAGAGTTTGGTCAGTCGGATGCTCTACAAGAAAGAAATCACAGTCTATAAGCGTGCCACAATCAAAAAAAAAAACAGCCAGCGGTCAGCCTGACGTAATGATTCACCAATCACATTTGTTTTCAATTTTGAGATTGTCACATAAATAAGCGAGGTACACGCTTGAAACGAATACCCCGCTTATCTATTGACCAGCCTATTTGGAAGAAACGGATTTATTTATTCATTTTTTTATTTATTCACCTGCGGATTCCAATGATCTGCCCCGCCCAGAACGGCTTTGACTGTGTACTGACTGGCTTCGTTAGCAGTAAGCTGCTTGGCCCAAGGTACGCGTCCGGCAATGGCTGCACCTGGCCCATTATTGTCAAACTCTACGAATCTTGCAGTCTTCTCATTGGATGCCTTGCCCCAATTGTTCCAGCCGCCCGGCTTGATATGGTTATCCATGTAGGATTTGATATAAGCAACATGAGCGTAAGGACGCCATGGCCGTCCTAGATCCACCTTGCCTTTCAACCCATTTTCGGCTGTCAAACGACATTGAATAAATACCAAACCCGGCTTGTTCTCTTCTGTTGAAGCTGCTGTTACATATCCGGCACGCAAGCTGTGTATGACCGAGTTCTCAAATACGGCAGGTGAATTGCCAAAAATAAAATCGACGCTGCCGCTGATATAGCTGTCCTTAAAATATTGTCTGCCACGATTCACAAGCAAGGTATCCTGTAGTCCGGTAATTTTAACATTGCGGTACTGACCACGATCACCTTCAGCATATAACGCTACAGCCTGCACCTGTCCGGTCCCCTCTGTATTCGCAACCGTTACATTCTCCAGTATAAAATCAGGACTTTGCACACGCATCGTATAGCTGTTGCTTGTTCCTAATTCTTTTCCATTCACTACGGTTTTGGCCGTATCGTTAAAGGCAATTATCGTTTTTTCCCGATCTTCTCCGATAATGCTCAGATTTTTTTTGGAGGAATTCACTTTTATTTTTTCACGATAGGTGCCATTTTTGAGGCGAATAACTGTCCTGGTGCTACTGTTGTCAGGGACTGCATCAATAGCTGCCTGGAGAGACGTAAAGCTGGCAGGGCCATAGGTCGCTACCACAACGCTATTCACCTCCCGGGCAACAGCATCTTGCCCTGTTTTAACGGGAACTGCTGCTGTTGCTGCCAGTTTGCGGATCGTAACATTGCTGAATTCCGACGTATTATAATTCCATACATCATTTTGTTGTTTGGAGGCATCGGTGGCCAAGCCGAACAATAACGGCTGATGATCCGGCAAATTCATAACGGTTTCACCAACCTTCTCCCAGTTCGTCACACCATCTGCGGATACCCAGCCGGTAATCTTTTGTCCTTGTCGTACTAGACGAACCGAATATGGTGTTGTTATAAATGTCTCCATTGACGCACGTTTCGTCTTGCCATCCGTTTGATCACGACTGATGAGAATACCCTGTTTACCATATTTAACAAATGCTAAAGTCATATAAGCCATTTTCGATCCAGGCTTCAGCGATTCACGAATCATGACACCCGCTTCGGCATCATCATCGGTAGGTGTAATCTGCTCCACACGGGCAATAATTTCGCCGTCTCCCTCCAGCTTCTGATAAGCATAGTGGAAAAAGTCAGCCTTGCCGTCAATGTCTCCCGCCGATTTCAGCCGTATGCTGCTTCCATTTTCGTCATTCTTTAATACCTGAGTATGTCCCTGGATGTAGCCGACCTGACCCTCAGCGCCAATATCTGCGCTGAGCCAGCTTCCAGCAGGTGCAGTCATGTTGACATGAATGGCAACAGGATTGGAAAATGCAGCAGTCCCCTTGCGGTCGGTCACCCGTGCCACAATATAATGAGTGCCGTCCGTCACATGGTTCCAATCAAGACGATAAGGCGCAGTTTCTACCTTACCAGTAAGCACCCCGTCAATGATAAATTCAACGTATGCAATACCATCCTTGTCCTTGGCCGTTGCTGCTAATCTGGCATTACGTCCTGCCTCTAAAATATCGTTATGCTTTAACGAACGGCCGTTTTCGTCAGACACCTGAACGACGGCCTCCGGATTATCTACCTCGTTTCCATCCGACCGCTTCTCGATCAGATCATTTAAGTAGACCTCCAGATTAGTGTAGCCCTTGGCAAAATGAGCATACGCCCCTGAGCCGGCAAGCCCCTGACCGTTACGGTCGCTCGCGTTATAGGGGTCCAGCCCGTTGGCACGTTCCCATTCATCGGGCATTCCATCGTGATCGCTGTCGGCAAGCTCCGTCGTAATTACATTACGATCATCGTAAATCCACCCTGCCTCACGCGAGGAGTTGATAAACGCACCCGTTCCATTCTTCACGTCATGCATAATACGAGCGTCCACTGCATCTCTTCTTGGCAGCGCGGCTCCCGAGCCTGCAAGCACCTCTGCATATGCCGTCTGCGCATCTGTCGCTTGGTAGGGACCATACGCATCGGAGGAAATTCCGTTGTCGTACTCCCCTCTTACTTCAATCGGCTCCGCCAGGCGGGTGGAAGGATCTATAATCGACCCAATCGATGTTCCAAGCTGCCAGTTATCCTGGGTAACCGAGTCGTTGCCGTACATGTAGTTACCACCAATGAACATGCGGGTTTTATATTTTTTACTACCTACGTCCACAAAGATTTGACTGCGAACGTCCTGATATGTGTTAGGACCATATTTATAATAGTTATTCAGCACATTATACGATCCTTCACCACCGCCATATGAAGAGAAAAATCCCCAGTTATAAATGACATTATTGGTCATTTCCACCTCGTCAATTTCTCTTTTATCCGTTGGAAAACGCGGATTGCGGCTTGCATTGTGAGCTAACAAATTATGATGATAGGTGGCGTTCCTTCCGCCCCATATGCCGCCATAGCCATGGCGCCCCTTCTGGTGTGTGGTCATAAGCATACTCTCGGAGGCGATGGACCACTGTACGGTCGTATTTACGTTGTCGTACAGGCTCAGTACTTCGTCCACCGACCAGCTAAAGGAACAGTGATCAATCATAATATTTTTATGGTACCTGGCTCCAAACGCGTCATCCTCGCTGGTGTAACGGTCGGTTAATCGGAAGCGCAGATAACGAAGAATGACATTATCTGCATCAATCCCTGTCGTGTAATCGCTTACGGTTATTCCGTCTCCAGGAGCTGTCTGACCGGCAACCGTCAGGTTGTTTCCCTGAATTTTAAGCGGCTCCTTGAGATGAATCGTTCCGCCCACCCGGAATACTACTGTCCGGTTATCGGAACTGACCGCTGCACGAAGCGAGCCGGGGATAGCCTGCTCTCCCTTGCCGTAGTCCTCCAGTGTAGTAACTTCGTATACTTCTCCTCCACGTCCACCGGTCACATACTTACCGCCACCCTCAGCTCCGGGGAACGCCGGAATGTCCGTTGCTATCTTGGCCAATTCTGTTGCGGTCACCGCCTGACTCCCGGGAGCCGCCTCCGCTTGAATCAGTGGCGGGCATAAGGTCAACAGCAATGAACCCACAACCACATGGCATAGTACCTTTTTCCATGTACACTGCTTGCTCAAATTTATTTCCTCCCCTCAACATTTTCTTGCACACCAGCCGGCAGTTTTTTTCACCTCCTTTACTTGCGAATCAGCCGAATCCCCGATCTTCTTGCTATAACAAACGGTGCTCACCGTGCTACGAATAGCTTGGCTCATCAATCTTTTCTGCTTTTACGGTTGGCGGGTGTCATATATACTATAGATATATGAATGCGCTTACTTATCTAATTTGCAAAGGAAGAAGCACATGAATAAAACGAACAACGACAAATATGTCATTGGAGAACAGCAATTCTCCATTCATCACATCTACCGTACCGGATTCACCGTTATGCCACGACCTCATGTTCACGAAAGCTACGAGTTGTATTATTTGCTGCGGGGCGAACGCATTTATTTTATGAACGGTAAGGTATACATCGCCCGCAAGGGTGATCTGATATTTATCATCCCTCATGAGTTGCACTCTACCGCCAGTTCGCAATTGGAGGAAACGGAGCGTATTCTGATTCATTTCTCACCGACATTTCTCCCACAACAGGATCAGGACATTCTTGGCCTGCCCCCGTATCAGCAATCTGCACTGCTGCGCCTACCGGTTAGAGAGCAGATCGAAGTTGAACGTTTGTTCCTGCAAATGAATACCGAATGCAGAAATCAGCAGCCCCTGCACGATCGTTGTGTACAGCATTTACTGCTGGAATTGCTCATTCTGGTGCACAGATCAGAAGCGGTCGAACGTAGTGAACCCGTTTCCTCTCATCCGATGCATCAGAAAATGACGGAAATTTCCTCTTTTATTCAGGACCATTACCATGAACCGCTAACCCTTGAGCAGATAGCTGCCTGCTATTTTATTAGTCCAGCTTACCTGAGCCGCATCTTCCCAAAATTGACTGGCTTTCATTTCAGCGAATACATCCGCGTGGTGAGGGTCAGGGCGGCCCAAACGAGACTGCGAACCACCAAAGACAAAATCCAGCATATTGCAGAGGATGTCGGATTCGGCCATGCTTCCCACTTTAATAAAATCTTCAAAAAAATAACCGGACTCTCCCCTCTTCAGTACCGCAAGCAGGTTCGCTAGATACTCAGTGTAATGAATTAGAAGGAAATTTTATACATCTGATCTTGTCTTGTTTTTCCATTTTTATATTTGCTTGCTCTTTCATGGAACTGAAGACAAGCCGCATGGAATCAAGTACAACAGCAGCACAAAAAGCCCATACTTCGCTGCATTTATGCAATAAAGTATGAGCTTGCGGGTTTACTCCCCTAGGATGTGAACAGATTAAAAGGCCGAGAAAAATCGGAAATTCGCTTTACTGCAATGCTTGGATATCCTGAATCAGCATTTCAACATTTTCTTTCTTTGTAGCCCAACTGGTACAAAATCGAACAGCACTATGTGTAGCATCGGCTTTCTCCCAAAAGGAAAAAGTATATTTTTCGCTCAATGCTTTTAATGTACGATCTGGAAAAATCGGGAACTGCTGATTGGTTGTAGAATGATATAGAAAGCTAATTCCTTGTTTCGTTAACGCAGTTTGAAGCAGCCTGGCCATGTCTATGGCGTGCTTGGAAATGTCAAAGTATAAACCATCTTCAAATAAAGTTTCAAACTGAATGCCCAACATGCGTCCCTTCGCCAGCAGTCCTCCTTTTTGCTTGATCATGTATCGAAAATCCTTTTTCAAAGCATCATTTACAATGACTACCGCTTCACCCATCATGGCTCCAATTTTGGTCCCGCCGATATAAAATACATCGCATAGCTTCGCTATATCTGCTAAAGATAAATCGTTGTCGTCTGCAACCAGGCCATACCCTAAGCGAGCGCCGTCCATAAACAAGGGTAAACCGCAGGCCCGGCATACTTGGCTTAACGCTTCCAGCTCGGATTTAGTATAGATCGTTCCATTTTCGGTAGGCTGAGAGATATAAACCATACCGGGCTGTACGCTATGCTCAGGAGCGGCATCATTCCAGTGAGCGTCATACAGCTCCTTTACCTGCTCGGCCCGGATTTTCCCATCATCACTTGGCAAAGTAAGTACCTTATGCCCAGTAGCTTCAATCGCTCCGGTCTCATGTACAGCAATATGTCCAGAAACTGCAGCAACGGCGCCTTGATGCGGACGCAAAATAGAAGAGATCACCGTTGTATTCGTCTGTGTACCTCCAACTAAAAAGTGTACATCTGCATTTTCGGAGCCACATGCCTTTTTAATATAAGCCCTGGCTTTGTCACAGTGTTCATCCACACCATAGCCGCCAGTTTGTTCGTCATTCGTCTCCAATAGTCGTTGTAATATACGCTCGTGGGCACCTTCGGTATAATCGCACTCAAATCGAATCATGTTGTATTCTCTCCAATTTCTCCAGTTTGTTCTGAATGAACACCATAGAAGTATGTAGTTCTTTAATTTCTTCCTCTGATAGACCTTGAACTAATTTTATGATTTGCTCGTCGGACCTTTCATCCAGTTGGTGATAGAACGCTTTTCCTTTAGGCGTCAAACGAATCAGATTTGTTCTATTATCCACCGAAGAATTTTCCTTAACAAGGAAGCCCTCTTTGCAAAGTTTAGCTATGATTCTACTCATATAGCTGCGGTCAATTTTGAGAGAATCGACTAAAGTATTGGCTATACACGGCTCAATCATCCCAATCTCTATAATGACACGCGCCTCGGTAAAGGAATGTCCGCTATCCAGCACATGTCGATCCAACAAACCGAGTATATTGGTATAAAATCGATTGAAACGTCTCATATCTGCTATAAATGCAGCATCGATATTGATGATAACCCCTCCTTTTTAGTGGACTTTTACAACAATTATAGTAATAATTTTTGTGGACTCTGTCAACAAAAATAAGCCGGGATTGCCCCCGGCTAAACGTTCTATTATTCTCCGTTTTCCGCAAAATGCTTAATGCGTTCTCCTACCTGATTGTCTTTTTCTCCAAGATAAACGTCTCCTTCAATGTTTAATTATGAAATGACCAGCCACAGATACAGGCCTAACAGAGTAATAAAAAGTGCAGGAATCGTTAAAACAATGCCTGTTTTAAAATAAGCTCCCCAAGAAATTTTCACGCCTTTAGAGCCAAGCACATGCAGCCATAATAATGTCGCTAATGAACCAATCGGGGTTATTTTCGGCCCCAAATCTGATCCAATCACATTGGCATAAATCAGCGCCTCTTTGATCATGCCGGTGGTATGGGTGGCATCAATGGCAAGCGCATTAATCATGACCGTAGGCATGTTATTCATCACCGACGAGAGGACTGCCGCGATAAAGCCCATTCCCACGGTGGCCACAAACATGCCTTGACCAGCAGCCGCTTGAATCACATGAGCCAGCAGATCGGTTAATCCGGCATTACGCAGGCCATACACCACAACATACATCCCGATGGAGAAAAATACGATGGCCCATGGAGCGCCTTTGATGACAGCTTTTATCGGCACCGCAGTGCTTCTTCTCGCCATCAGCAAGAAAAATACGGCAATCACCCCAGTTACCGCCGAAACAGGAATATTAAAAAATTCGCACACAAAGTATCCAGCCAACAGCAACGCAAGAACAAACCAGGACATGCGGAACATTGTTGGATCTTTAATTGCTTCTGCAGGTGTTATTAACTGTGAAGCATCAAATGTTCTCGGAATCCTTTTGCGGAAAAAGAGATACAGTACCACGATACTAGCCGCTAAGGAAAATAAATTAGGCACAATCATGCGACTCGCATATTCCATAAACGTGATGCCAAAGAAATCGGCTGATACAATGTTCACCAGGTTGCTGACCACAAGCGGTAGCGATGTCGTGTCGGCAATAAATCCGCTTGCTATGATGAAGGGGAAAACCATTTTTTCATCCAGTTTCAGCGCTCGAACCATCGCAAGTACAATGGGTGTCAGGATTAAGGCTGCACCGTCATTGGCAAAAAAAGCAGCGACAATGGCACCAAGAATAGTCACATACACAAACATCCGGGTTCCGCTTCCCCGCGCAGCCCGTGCCATGTGAAGTGCTGCCCATTCAAAGAAGCCGATTTTATCAAGCACCAGCGAAATCAGAATAATGGCCACAAAAGTCAAAGTCGCATTCCAGACAATGCGGGTAACTTCCCAAACATCATGCAAATCGACGACACCCACTAGCAGAGCAAGTATTGCTCCTCCGCAAGCCGACCAGCCAATAGACAGATTTTTAGGCTGCCAGATCACCAGCACTAAAGTGGCTAAGAATATAATGCATGCCAACAAAACCAACGTTCAAAACCTCCATCACCTTATAAGCATATACTTATATTAAAAACAACCTTTACCCCTGCAGGGAGATAAACAGAACAACCTTTAGGAGGAGCAGGTTGGGGAATCCGGTCCACAGGATGCTGTGGGTTCCTCTTTATTCAGCCATTTTAAAATATAGTTGGAATCCGGCATACACTCAAGCACAACTTGAATATGCGGCTTATCGTCTACGTTTAAGGAATAGTATACCCACTGACTTCGTCTTTCTTCTTTTACGATCCCTTGCGACTTTAATTTCCTCAAATGTTGGCTAATGGCAGGCTGCGACATATCGAAGATGTCCACGAATTCGCAAACACACCATTCTCGTTCTTTTAACAGGGAGAGCATGGACAGCCGCGTTTTATCCCCCAATAGCTTTAAGTGATCAGCTACATAATCAAGTTGTTGCAATGTGTACCCCCCTTTCATCCATATAACTATATGCTTATATACTAATCAATCCCAACTTTAAAAGCAAGACCCCGCCAAAGGGTCCTGCTATCTTTTTCAATCATCTTCATTTCGGTATAAAAGCTTAATACTTACGGTTCTCTGCATGCTGCCTACTTCATGATCCTCCTCAATCACCTGCCACTGTCTGCCAATAAGCCCCTGCAAGGTATCGATTTCACCAGGATCGAGATGCAGATTCTTTAATGTGATTCCATCCTGCTCATAATCGCGATCTATGGCTCGATCAAAACGGAAATAAAGCAGCCTTTTCAGTCCATTGATGTGTAAAAATTTGAATTCATAACCACTGTGGATCGCTTCTTCCCACTCGTCCCCTATGTCTTCTGCCGTTTGACAACGTTCTTCAAAGTCCATTGTTTTTTCTTTGACTTTGCCAAGCAAAGGAGAAAAATCCCGCTGCTTTATACACTCAATGATGACGTCTGTCGGCTCACCACTTGAACGTAAGTTCTCGATTAGCAAGGCAACCGGAATCGACAATTGCACTTTACTCATCGGAGTCAGCTCCTTTGCTCAAGTAGGACTTAAACCAAGCGATCACTTGTTCAAAGCTATCCACACGAAGAGACGGTTTGCCGCTTTTCAGCAAAGAATGATTGGACCCGGGATAGCGAATGAGTCGTGTTGCTTTACCCAGCCGCTTCAAGGCTGTATATAACTCATCCCCTTGTCCAACAGGGCAGCGCAAGTCTTCCTCACCGTGTAAAATCAGCAGCGGAGTTTCGATGTGATTTACATGTGCCAGTGGGGACTTGGACCAGAGCAGCTCAGGATCTTCCCACGGATTGGCCCCGACAATTCCCTCTGTATAGGAAATCCCGATATCGCTCAAGCCATAGAAGGATAGCCAATTGGAGATGCAGCGCTGCGTAACGGCGGCACGGAATCGGTTGGTATGAGAGATGATCCAGTTGGTCATCAAGCCGCCATAACTGCCTCCAGCCACGCCGAGCCGATTTTCATCTATAAAATCAAACTGATTCAGCGCAAAGTCCAGAGCATCCAGCACATCGCGATAATCTCCTCCTCCAAAGTCCCCCCGACAGGCGCGTGCAAAATCCTGACCATAACCGAAGCTGCCACGTGGATTGGTCATCAGCACGGCATATCCTTGCGCAAGGAGCGTTTGCATCTCATGGCTATATGTACTGGTATACATTGCATGAGGTCCCCCGTGAATTTGTAAAATCAAAGGAACCCGTTCTCCGGGACCGAGTCCAGACGGTTTGAAGATCCACCCCTGTACCTTGAAGCCATCCGAAGCCTCAACCCAGAACACTTCCGGCATACTCACTTCTAGGGAGGCCATGTAATCGTCGTTATGGTGCGTGAGCCGCTTCTCTTCCCCTGTCTCCAGATTCATTTGATACAGCTCTCCAGGTCCATTCACATCAAGTGCTGCAAAAATCAGATAGCGACCATCAGCAGATAACGTGTACTGATAGACATCTCTATCGCTTCCCGCAGTCACTGCCTGAATACTGCCGTCCGCAGCGAACCGGTATACATGGACAGCTCCCTGTAACGTCCCGAGCACATACATTTCCGGCTTTAACCTTGCAGGAGCATATACCGGAGATGGAGACGGACCAAAGGATTTCATATCACTTAGGGCAAAGTTGCCAATTTGCATATCTAACTCAGGAAACAATAGCTGCGAGGCTCCTCCCGTCACAGGTACGGTATACAGGCGATTCTGGCTACCGCTGCCATAGATGCGATCGCTGGCGATCAGAGTCAATGATTTGCCATCCGGTGCATACGAAAATTGGCTGATCGCCAAGCTGGAATCCGTAACCTTCACCAGATTGCTGCCGTTGCAATCAACCGTATAAACATCCGCGTATGAAAGAAGATCTGCATCCAGCTTGTCGTCTTCTACACGTTTGGACAAGAAGGAAATCCGCTTGCTGTCCGTGGACCATACCGGATAAGCAGCATTCCAAGGTCCCGAGATTATTGGAGTTACCTGACCGTTTTCAAGCTCCAATACAAATAAATGACTAAACAGACCGTTCCACCAGCCCGATCCTTCTGCTTTGGGAGTGGTACGATCCACGATACGTCCCCGCTCACCGGATTGCTTGCTATATTCCTCAAGCTCCATGGCTTCCCGCTCGGCGTTAATGCTAACCATACTTGTGAATACAATATACTTTCCATCCGGTGACCAGACGAATGCACTTACTCCACGCTTCACCCCCGTCAGCCGCTGCCCCTCTCCACCTTCAGCCGGAATCGTCCATAGCTGCTTGCTTCCATTCGCCACACGTAAAAAAGCAAGCTGCGATCCGTCAGGTGACCAGGCAGGAGCCGAATCCTTGTTGCCATGGGTCAACGGCTTGTCTTCGTTTCCATGAATCGATACGACACGGATGTGCGTCTGGTAGTCATTCTTTGAACGATCTATGCTTTTGTTGACGTAGGCAATCGTTCCACCGGGGCTTATTGCCGGATCACTGATCCACTGATATCCGTACAAATCCTCTGGTACAATTGGTCGTTTGTTCATGAGTAGCCCTCCTTTTTCCGTTACATCATACTGCCGAACACACTGCCCAAGCATACCGCCAAAGGTGTATCTATTCGTAAGCCATCTGCTTCTGCAGAGGAAAATGACAGGCTGCAACATGCCCTGGCGTATGCTCTTCGAGCAGCGGGCTTTGCCCGCGGCATATCTCTTGTGCGTATGGGCAACGCGTGTGAAAAGTACAGCCCGCAGGCGGATTGGCCGGATTGGGGATTTCACCTGTCAATGTGATTCGCTCCTTGCGCAGCCTCGGATCAGGGACGGGTACTGCGTCAAGCAGTGCTTTGGTGTACGGATGCTGTGGCCGCGCAAACAACTCATCACGATCCGCAAGCTCCACGATTTTACCCAAGTACATCACCGCGATGCGATCGCTGATATGCTTGACAGAAGGCAGGCCATGAGCGATAAAAATGTAAGTGAGCTCGAACTGCTGCTGGAGCTCTTTTAACAAATTCAAAATCTGAGCCTGAATCGACACATCCAGCGCGGATACAGGTTCATCGCAAACAATGAGCTTCGGCTTCATGGCAAGTGCCCTGGCTATGCCGATCCGTTGCCGCTGTCCGCCACTGAATTCATGGGGATGCCGATCTGCCAGATGAGCGCCTAGTCCTACCGTCTGCAGCAGCCGGAACACTTCGGCTTTAAGCTCTTTCCCTTTAGCAATCCCGTGTACTTGCAGCGGTTCGGCGACGATATCAAAGACCTTCATTCTTGGATTCAAAGAAGAGTACGGATCTTGAAATACAAATTGCAAATCTCGTCTAACTTTGCGGACCTCTTCGTCCGTTAAATCAGACAGACTTTGCCCTTGAAAACGGATTTCGCCTGCCGTAGGCTCCAGCAGTTGTGTAATCATTTGTCCTGTTGTTGATTTGCCGCAACCTGATTCCCCTACAATACCCAAAGTTTCGCCAGGCATAACCTTAAAGCTCAAATCATCAACCGCCCGCACATAACCACTTTTTTGAGAGAACCAGCCCTTTTTCATTGGATAATATTTTTTGAGTCCATTCACCTCAAGAAGCGGTGTACCCTGTGCTGTCTCACTCATACCGACACCTCCTCCATCCGCAAGCATCTGACATAGTGTCCTTGGTCCTTGGCCTGTATTTCAGGATGAACCTGGGTGCACTGTTCCTGGGCATAAGGGCAACGGGGATGAAATGGACATCCACTCGGCATCTGCATCATATTAGGAACGGTGCCGGGAATGGAATCCAGCCATTCTCTCTGTTCCGTAAGCTTGGGGAGTGATCCTAGCAGCCCGATTGTATAAGGGTGACCCGGCTTTTCGAACAAATCAAATACGTTTGCTTCCTCGACCACTTCACCGGCATACATCACAACCACCCGATCGGCCATTTCCGCGACCACACCTAAATCATGAGTGATCAGAATGATACCTGTGTTCTCTTCCTTGCTTAGCTTGTGGATTAAATTCAAAATTTGAGCCTGAATCGTCACGTCCAGTGCCGTCGTCGGTTCATCGGCAATCAGCAGCTTCGGATGGCAGGCCAAGGCCATTGCGATCATCACCCGCTGACGCATACCACCGGACAACTGATGCGGGAAATAACCCACAACCTTCGAAGCACCAGGTATGCCTACCCTCTCCAGCATTTCAATACTTTTCTCCCGCGCCTCCGCTTTGCTCAACTTTTGATGCTGCCGAATCACCTCACTGATCTGGTTGCCAATCGTAAATACCGGATTCAGCGAGTTCATCGGCTCCTGAAAAATCATCGATATCTCGTTTCCCCGATATTTGCGCATTTCTCCCTTGGATAATTGGAGTAAATCCCGGCCTTCCAGCAAAATTTCCCCGCCCACTACTTTTCCCGGCGCAGCCACTAAGCCCATAATAGACAAGGAGGTTACACTTTTACCGGAACCGGACTCTCCAACAATCGCTAATGTTTCGCCCGGGTTCACAGTGAAGCTGACACCGTTGACCGAGGGAACCATTCCATCCTCTGTTTTAAAATAGGTTTTCAATTGGTTCACTTCAAGCAGTCTTGTGGACATCTTTTCCGCCCCCCTTCTGTTATTCTTTCGCCTTCATGTGGGGATCTAACACGTCGCGAAGCCAGTCACCGAGGAAAATGACGCCCAGGACCGTGATGGTAATTGCCAGACCGGGAAACGTTGCCACCCACCAGCTTGTAGCTACATATTGTCTGCCATCGCTCAGCATACCGCCCCAGGAAACGGCTGGTGGCGTGATCCCCAATCCGAGAAAACTAAGCGAAGCTTCCATAATAATCGTTGTCGCCACATTCATGCCGGAAATCACAATGAACGAAGACAAGACATTGGGTAAAATGTGTTTCAACAGAATCCTGCTATTTTTGGAGCCAATCGCCTTGGCTGCCTTGACGAAGTCCCGTTCCTTGATACTCAATACCTCGCCCCGGACCACCCTTGTATAAGCAACCCAATTCGTAACGCCAATAACAAAAATAAGTGTAGTCATGCCAGGCCCTACCACGGCCAAGACGACCAGCATCAGCAGAATGGCCGGAATAGCCAAAAATGCATCGGCAACTCTCATAATCACGGCATCCACCCATTTGCCATAAAAACCAGCAAGAAGTCCGAGGATCGCGCCAATCGTGCCTGAGACCAGGACTGCACCGATACCGACGATAAGCGAAACTCTGGCCCCGTATACGATACGGCTCCACATATCCCGCCCCAGATTATCTGTACCAAGCCAATGCTCTGGCAATCCACCAGCCAGCCACATGGGTGGTTTCAGTCGGTTAAGCGGGTCAATATCCGCAGGATTGTGAGTGGCCAAAAGAGGTGCAAATAGAGCTGTTAAGCTAACGAGCAGTATCAGAACCGCACCGACCGTTCCGGTTTTACTTCGTAACAGTTGCTTCCACACGCGGCCGACAGCCGATAGTCGAAGGGATTGCTTTGGGTCGTCCGGCTCCGAGCCAAGGGCTTGTATAGGATTGATGCCTGCCACATCTTCTCCTCCTCTCTCTAGTTGTATTTAATTCTGGGATCAAGCAGTCGATAAACGATATCCGTTAAAATATTGCTGATGACGACTATCAAGGCGATCACAAATACAGCGGCCTGAACAATAGCCATGTCGTGTGTATTCACTGCGACAACAAGCAACTGCCCCAAGCCCGGCCATGCAAATACCGTCTCGGTAATCAGTGTTCCGCCGATCAAGCTTGTAAATTGCAAGCTCATGATCGTGACAACCGGAATTAATCCATTGCGAAAAGCGTGTTTTCCGATCACTACAATCTCAAAAATCCCTTTACTTCGTGCTGTCCGTATATAGTCCTGATTCAAAATGTCCAACATACTGGAGCGAATGAGTCGGGTCATTTGTGCAGAAAGACCGACACCCAGCGTAAAGGCTGGAAGTATTAAATGCTCCATCCCGCCCCGGCCAGACACGGGAAGCATCCCCAACATGACGGAAAATAACAAAATGAGCATAATCCCCATCCAAAAGTTAGGCATGGCCTTGCCGACGACAGACAAACTGGAAATGATTAAATCCATAAAGGTATTCCGCTTAACTGCCGAGATGACGCCCAGTGGCACTGCGATGATGACCGCAAAAATCATGGCGGCTACTGCCAATTCAAAACTGGCAGGCAGCCGTTCCAGCACTAAGGGCAAAGCCGATTCACCATAGCGAAACGAGGTGCCAAAATCGCCCTGTAAGGCACTGCCAATAAATTTAATGTATTGCGTATATAATGGCTGATCCAGTCCGAGCGCTTGTGTCAATACTGCACGATCCTCGGCTGTAGCGGTCTCCGGCAGCATAAGGGCTACTGGGTCGCCGGTTACCCTCACCAGGATGAATACAATCAGAGAGACAATCAGCAGTACAGGAATCACCTGCAGCAGCGATTTGGCGATATAAGTTTTCAATCCGTCACCTCCATAACCAGCAGGCTTTTTTTAAAAGGACGGGCAGGAACCTGCATTGAGGTCCCCGCCCGTTCACTTCTCGTTTTATTTTGCAGATGCAATATCCTCTGCATAGAACATTTCATCACTTCTCGGCTGGAAATTCACGCCGTTACCAGTGCCATAAATCCCTTCCATTTGGAACAGATAAACAGCCGGACGATCTTCAGCCAAAATCTGTTGCACTTGCTGATACTCTTTTTCACGCGAGGCTGTATCCAGATTTGTCAGAGCATGCTGCAGCAGCTTCTCTACCTTTGGATTGTTATAATCCGTTTCGCCTTTAGCCTCTTCCAGCAGGTAACGATTATAGTTATTGGAAGCATCGAACAGGGAATTACCAATGCCGATCATAAACATTTCCTTGAACGATTTGGAACTGTAACGCTCACTGAAAGCACTTGGCTCCAGCACGTCCAGCTTTATTTTGAAGCCTTCTTTATTTAACATGGCGGCTACAACCTCAGCATACTCCTTGTATATTGAGGATACCGACAAGGTTAATTCCGGGCCTGCGCCAGCATAACCGGCTTGCTTCAGCAGTTCTTTGGCTTTAGCCGGATCATATAAGGTCTTCTCATACAGGGAAGGGTCGGCACCAAAGTTGCCCGGCGTAACAGAAGTGCGAGTTACGATCCCGGCACCGCCTGCAATGCTGTCCACGATTCCCTTTTTATCGATTGCAAGGTCTATCGCCTCTCTCACCTTAGGGTTAGCTGTAGCACTTCCTTGGCTTTGACGTAAAATCAATTGCAGAACACGCTGAATCGGTGCCTTGACGATTTTTTTGCCGTCTTCGCCTTGAATACGTGCTACATCGGTAGACGGAATACCGGAAGCAATGTCAACCGAGCCTGCGAGCAGTTCAGACACACGCGTAGAGGCTTCCGGAATGGAGCGAAAAACAACCTGATCCCATTTCGGCTGACCTTCATAATATTTATCATTTTTAACGAGTACGACCCGGTCATCCTTAATCCATTGACTAAATTTATAAGGGCCTGTGCCGATTGGATTTTTAAGGAATGCCTCTATCCCGTTTTTCTCAATATACTTGGAAGGTAATATCCCTGCGCCCATTTTGGACAAACGATTCAGCAGCAGCGGGTCCGGTCCATCCGTGATGATGTCTGCCGTATGTTCATCCACCACTTTCACTTCTTTAATATTTTTAAAGTAGGAATTTTGTTTGAGCGTGTTATCCTTTGCCACTCTTTCTATCGTGTACTTCACATCATCTGCCGTGAATGGATCCCCGTTATGGAAGGCAACCCCTTCGCGCAAGTGAAAACGCCAGGTCGTATCATTTACTTTTTCCCAGGAAGTAGCGAGTCCAGGTACTTTCTTTTGCTGACTATCATTTTTCAGCAAGTAGTCAAATACGTTAACCAGAACGGCTTCACTCGCCGTATTGTTATTGTTATGTGGATCAAAGCTCTCAATATCCGTAGCATTTGCAATCGTCAGCACTTTACTGTCAGTCGATGTCGATGCTGCACTGTCTTTGCTGCCGCCTGTGGATGGAGCACCGCAGCCTGCCAGAATAATCGCTGCAATCAGTAATGTGATCCCGCCTGTAAACCACTTGTGTCTGTTCATTTTGTCCACTCCAGTCCATTAACGTTGTATTTTGCCACACAGCTGTTTCTCTAGCGTCTCAAACTTTATTGCTTCTTCAAAAAATTCAGCGCTATAGCCGACATCATGGCTACGCCATAAGGCAGTACCGATTCATCCAAATCAAACTTGGGATGGTGCAATGGATAGCTTGTTTCCTCATCTCCTCTCCCGGACCCCAGCCGGAAGAACACGCCGGGAACCTGCTCACAATAAAAAGCGAAATCCTCCCCGCCTGTTGACGGTTTGATGTATTCCCACTCCCTGGAGCCAAACAGCAGCTCACTCGTTTCCGTCATCAGGTCGACCATATCCGGGTCGTTCTGCACAACCGGGTAGCCATGCTGATAATTCAATTCATATCCGGCCCCAAACGACTCACACACCCCACGGACCACCTGCTCGATCAGTTCAGGCATTCGCTTGCGCAGCTCCGCAGATAGAGTTCGAACGGTGCCGATCATTTCTACTTCCGGTGCAATGGCAGCCCCCATGTAGCCGCCACTAATTTTGCCAATGGTAATGACAATGGGCTCAAGCGGGTCAACCAGACGGCTGGGTATATTTTGCAGGGCAGAAATCACCTGCGCGGACACGGCAATCGCGTCTATCCCCTCATGCGGACGGGCGGCATGACCCCCTTTGCCTAAAATTTTAATGGTTAAGCCATCTGCTGATGCAAAAGCTACCCCTTTGCTGACCCCAAGTGTGCCTGTCCTCAGACCCGGGAACATATGTAGCCCTGCCATGGCATCTACTTTGGGATTGTCCAGCACACCGTCATCTATCATGGCCTTGGCTCCGGCCAAACCTTCTTCTGCCGGTTGAAAGACAAATTTGATATGGCCTCGTTCAGGTCTCTCCAAAGTAGCCAGTAACTGCGCGGTTCCCATCAGTATCGCAGTATGGGCATCATGTCCGCATAAATGTGCCTTTCCCGGAATCTGCGAACGATAGGGAGCCGTTTTTTCATCCTGAATCGGTAAAGCATCCATATCTGCCCTGAGACCGATGGTAGGCCCCGGGCTTTTTCCACGCAACAGCCCCACAACCCCGGTTTTACCTACCTGTGTGGTTACCTCCAACCCCAGACTTTGCAAGTGCTCAGCTACAATACCGGACGTGCGAATCTCTTCATATCCCGTTTCAGGATGGCGATGAAAATCCCTGCGCCATGTGATCAATTGCTCTTGAAGCGGTCTTGATAAAGCCAAGAGCTCATGTATGCTCATGCATTCACCATTCATGCTTTCACCGTCCCCGCAAATTGTGTTCTTTGTTCCGTAAGACACCGTCTAGCCTTTTGCAACCAATCTCGCATAAATGGCGTCTGCGGAATGTCCGATATGGTGTCTCATTACTTCCCGCGACTTTTCAGCATCCCGTGCCCGAAGCGCACTCAGGATTTCTGTATGGACATCGTAATTTACCGTCCGAATCTGGTTATCATAGGGCATGAGATCCAGCGCCGGGTTAATTTGAGTCCGAATCTGCCTAACAGCGGCTTCACAAAGTGGGTTGCCCGATGCCTTGGCAATCGCCAAATGAAACTTGACGTCCAGGGCCCGAAACCATTCTCGGGTACAATCCGCTTCAATACTCTGATCCAGATAATGCTGAAGCAAGTCCAGTTCATCCGCGGTGATCCGCGCAGCCGCTAAATAAGCAGCCTCAGGCTCTACAATCATCCGATATTCAAAGACCTTCAGCATATGCTCCCAATCTTGTGCGATTTCTGCCCGGGTACGTTTATGAGAATTTGCTGTCACCGGAAGAACAAACGTCCCTCCCTTGGCACCTACTCTCTTTTCAATGAGTCCCTTGGACTCCAATTGAGATAATGCCTCACGAACTGTAATTCGGCTGGCATTAAATATCTCTGCGAGTTCCCGCTCTGTTGGCAGCTGCTCCTCGCTAAGCAGCTCTTTTAGAATAATAGCCTCTTCCAGCTGCTCTCTAATAAAATCACTCACTTTTTTAGCTGATACTTTCTCAAAGCGCAGAGGAGATGGGATTAACATACGAACACTCCGATCATAAATCTTTAAGGTCTAAACCTTATACCTTTAAAAGAAGCAAAAAAATATAAATCTGTTGTTATCATAATACCTAGTAAACCTATATGCAATACTTTTTTTCTGATATTAATGAATGTTTTAAAACACATAAAAAAAGCACGCAGCAGGTTATCCTGTGCGCGCTTGGTCATTCTCTATTTTTCCTCCAGCTCATCCGGTACATCGTATTTATTGATATGTGAGGTCATCGCAGCAACTGCTTCGCTGGCATCCGTCGTGGCCGGTACTTCTCTGACTACATCATCAGTCTGGTCACGAAAATTCAAACGGTCAGCCTCGACTACTTTCTGTTGATTGGGTTTCATTATTTATATCGCTCCTTTCTTATTCGAGAGTCTGATCTCGCTCTGTTAGTGTGTACAAAGGTACTTCCCGCTCTTCCTCTGGATGATTCAGCGCATAGATGCGTGCCGTCTCACGCTGCTCGTTCACATGCTGAATGTAAATGGGTTGCCCCTCACACAGCACATTCGCCATTATGGGAGAGGACGCTATTTCTTGTGCTCTTTGAACATTCATTTTAGAAAAACCTCCCTTGCTGAGTAGAGTTCGTCTTTACTATGCACGAGGTAAATATTTGTTATACAAATTTCACGTCAAACACCAAAAACATGCCATACAGCGGCTGTACTCTGTTACACCAGGAAAAATATTGATGCCATTTTAATGTGTTTGCACCACATTTACAGAAAGGATATCATTTGAAAATATAAATATTATTGTTATTATAAATAAAGAGATTCAGTGAAAGCTGCGATCTTCGATAAAATCGAACAGGAGTGATGATGAATGCTGCACATATTAATGGTTAACTTTCCGGCAGAAGGGCATGTGAATCCTACGCTCGGGATTACGCAAGCCTTTGCAGCGCGTGGGGATCAGGTACATTACATTACAACTGAGAAATACAAGGACAGACTCCAAGCAGTTGGAGCAACGGTTCACCTGCATCCCGATCTGATCAGAACGGCTTCCATTGATACCAGTACTCCGGCTGGGTTGAACGCATTTATGAATATTCATATCCAGACTTCGATGGACATATTAGCAATCACCAAACAGCTGTCTGAAAGCATTGATTTTGACTTTGTGTTCTATGATAGATTCGGAGCTGGTGAGTTAGTTAGAGATTATTTGAATATCCCCGGTATTGCTTCATCCCCATCCTTTTTAATTTCAAAGAATCAAATGGCTAGCAATCTCTTTCGCTCTGACGCAAAAGTACCGTTTCAGCTTAATGAACAGGCTGCGACTTCACTGGAGCTCATGAAAGAAAGATTCGGTGTCGCTCCCGAGAGTATGGTTCAATTTATGAACAATACAGGGGCTCTGAATGTTGTATACACCAGCCGATATTTCCAACCGGACGCTGAGCGTTTTGGTGAAGAGAGCCTTTTTATCGGTCCCAGCTTCCCTGAGCGCAAAGGGGAACATTCTTTTCCTTTGGACAGACTACAGGGTAAAAAGGTTTTGTATATTTCGATGGGAACAGTTTTGGATCATATTGAAGACTTTTTCAACACCTGTATCGAAGCTTTTTCCGATTTTGAAGGCATCGTCGTGATTGCAGCTGGCGAGAAAGCCGACTTTACGAAAATCAATCCGGCCCCTGAGCACTTTATCATTTCGCCCTATGTTCCTCAATTGGAGGTATTGCGTCATGCAGATGTGTTTATTACGCATGGTGGAATGAACAGCGTGAATGAAGGGATTCACTTCAATGTACCCTTGGTCGTTCTGCCTCAGGACAAGGATCAGCCACTGGTCGCGCAGCGGTTAACGGAGCTTCAAGCTGGCTATCGAATAACCAAAGACCGTATCCATGTACAATCGTTAAGAGAGGCCGTACATGAAGTGATGTCGAACGCAGCATATAAAGAGGGTGTACAAAAAATAAATGATAGCTTCCAGCAATCCGGCGGTACAGAGGAAGCCCTCGCAAAAATTGATGCTTATCTTCAAAAAGAGCTCGCGTAAATGGTTTCCAAGAATTCCAAGCCGCTTAGGCTTGCGGCTAAGCGGCTTGGATAAAGGGGAATCTGCCTGAAATCGGCGATCTAATCGGTTGGCACTTACCACAGATGCCTGTTTGGCGAAAAAGCGTCTACTTTTTAATTATTCAAATCTCGCGGGTTGGGAAGCGCACAGGATTTACGCTCTACAAACCGGGTATCGACTGTAATTTTAGATTGCATTTTAGGGCCAGTTTCGATGGCTTTAGTCAACAGATCGACGGCAAGCTCAGCCATTCGCTCTTTCTCAACATGGATCGTTGTCAACTCTGGAGTAATAATTAATGATTCATTAATATTGTCGAACCCTATAACTGAGCATTCCTCGGGCACTTTAATCCCCATCTCGGTTAATGTTTTAATCGCACTTATCGCAATGTAGTCACATTCACAAAACCACGCCGTCGGAAGTTGTCGATCATCACTCAAATATTCAGTCAATTGTTTTTTAAGCGATTCCTGTGAGCTTAGAATGGTTGGGGCCACCGACAAACGCCGAGATGTGGGGATATCGATCTGAAATTCCTCTAATGCCTCCATAAATCCTCGCTGCCGCTCCTCAAAATTATGAATACGTACATTTGAAGCAATATAACCTATTGAAGTATGACCAAGTTGGCATAAATGTGCTCCTGCCTGGTAAGCTCCTATACGGTTATTAATACCGATAAATTGTACGGGCAACGTGTCAAAACAAGTATCCAGTACAACCAAATTAGGCATGATATGATGTATTTCTTCGATCTGCCAGCGTGTCAAATTTGTTCCGAGAACAATGGCACCATCACTATATTTTTCCTCAAACACATGTTTAATTTCCTCTTCAAAAAATTCTACATTTACTGTCGAAAAAATTAGTTTATAACCTTTTTGGCGGCAGTTTTCTTCTATGAAATAAATCAGTGACTTAAAAAAGGGCTGTTGATCATATTGCTCAAAAACAATACCGGAGCTAGTACACACTAGAAACAGCAACGCTTTATCGCCTTTCTTCTGATGTGAGGCTCGGCTCTTCGGCATGTAACCAACTTGATGAGCGATTTGAAGTATATGCTCTCGTGTTTCAGGACTAATCCCCGGCTTACCACTAAAAGCAAGAGAAACAGCCGATTTAGAAACATTAGCCATTTGGGCGATATCTTCCATTTTCATAAATTGATTCTCCATCTATATAAAATACGGCTAACCGTTAAAGTCAGTTTACATATATGAATAAACAGATGCAATAGATTAGTATATTTCTCGATATAAATTTAGTTTCTTTATTTATAATATTATTCATTTTATTCCTGAAAATTTGGTGAGAAAGAATACTATATATGTGATTTATTCTAAATATAATCTATAAGTTTAGATAATTCAACTAGACTAACTAAACTAAATAATGATTTCTATTAGAATTCAGCCAATTGACAGCGGTTTATAGAGGTGATACGATGATTTCGAAAATAAAACTTCATACATTTTAGTTGATTTAGTTTAGTCTTGTTTAGTCTCATTTCAGTTTATTTACTTCTAGTAAAGGAGAGTTATTAATGAAAAAGCTGAAACTGGGTTATGCGCCTACACGACGGTTCACCTTCAGTGCTGAGGATGCATTCCGCTACAAAGTTGCCATTCGCAAACAAATCGAGAGCTTCGGGATGAACATTGATATTGTGGATTTGGAAGGGCTTAATGAAGAAGGATTGCTATACGACGATCATATTAACGCTGACTTGATTATCAAACGTTTTAAGGAAGAGGAAGTCGACGCCGTTTTCTTCCCCCATTGCAATTTTGGAACTGAGGATACGGTTGCCCGTGTGGGCAAGGCGCTTGGTAAGCCGGTTCTATTGTGGGGTCCACGTGATGAGGCCCCTTTGGCCGACGGCATGAGATTGCGGGATACCCAGTGTGGATTGTTCGCCAGCGGAAAAGTGCTTCGCCGCTTTAATGTCCCATTTACCTATATAACCAACAGTCGTGTGACTGATCCGGTATTTGAACGAGGGTTTAACAACTTTATCTCGGCCGCCAATGTGGTACGACAGTTCAATAAGTTACGGATTCTCCAGATTGGCCCTCGCCCCGCTTCCTTTTGGACCATGATCTGCAATGAAGGAGAACTGTTGGAACGATTCGGTATTGAAATCCATCCGATTACGCTGGTAGATATTCAGCTTCGTTCCAAGAAAATTGCATCCGGGAGCAGTGCCGAACTTTCAGAAGCGATTGATTACATCAAAGAGAAGCTGGACTACAGTGAAGTCACCGAAGATGATGTCAGACGAATCGCTGCACTTAAAGTAGCCATGAAATCCTATGCCATCGAAACGGGAAGCACAGCCATCGCCATCCAATGCTGGTCCGCCCTTCAGGAAGCCATGGGAATTATGCCATGTCTGGCAAATGCCATTTTGACAGATGAACAAATTCCGGTCACCTGCGAAACCGATATTCACGGAGCTATTACTTCGGTTATGGTACAAGCGGCTGCGATGAACGAACTGCCGACCTTTTTTGCTGATATTACGGTACGCCACCCTGAGAATGACAATGGAGAACTTCTATTCCACTGCGGGAATTTTCCAGTATCCATGTCCATTGAGAACAAACCCAAGCTGCGCAAGCACTTCCTGTTCGATGATCACGCGCCAGGCACACATGAAGGAGAAATTAAAGGCGGCGGCATGACCATCGCTCGTTTTGACGGTGACCACGGGGAGTATTCCATTTTCCTCGGCAAAGCGAAAGGGATTGAGGGACCTTATACCCGCGGCTCGTATGTCTGGGTAGAAGTCAACGACTGGCCGTTATGGGAAGAAAAGCTCGTCAAAGGTCCTTACGTCCACCACTCTGTTGGCATTCACGCTAACGTCATCCCGGCTCTCTACGAGGCCTGCAATTACCTTCCAGGCGTCAAGGCAGACCCGGTAGATCCTACCGAACAGGAGATCCAACGCTGGTTGCGCGGCTCCGATCTCACTGTCACTAAGTCGAACATTCTGGTTTAACTATATTATTTCAAGGAGGACACTATGGAAATCCAAGACTTGAAAATCAAAGCCGCACAAATCCGTCAGGATCTACTCACCATTATTCATCGTGCCAAAACAGGGCATACGGGAGGCTCGCTGAGCAACACGGATATACTCACCGCCCTGTACTACGAAATCATGAATATTGATGTCGCTAATCCTAAATGGGAGGAGCGCGACCGCTTTGTTGCCAGCAAGGGACATTCCGTCGAATCTTTATGGTGCATTCTGGCAGACCGTGGTTTTTTCCCAAAAGAAGAACTGAAAACCTACAGCCAATTCGGAACCCGTCTGATTGGACATCCGAACAATAAAGTGCCTGGTATTGAGATGAATACAGGCGCATTGGGCCATGGCCTCCCCATCTCAGTCGGGATGGCGCTGGCTGCCAAGCGTGACGGACGATCCTACCGTGTATTTTGTCTGATGGGTGACGGGGAGCAAGCTGAAGGCTCCAACTGGGAAGCTGCCATGGCAGGTGCCCATTACAAACTGGATAATCTTGTCGGTATCATTGACCGCAACGGCCTGCAAATCAGTGGTACAACCGAGGAGGTTATGGGACTTGAGCCGCTGGAGGAGAAGTGGGCTGCTTTCGGCTGGAATGTCATCTCTATTGACGGTAACAGCATGGAGGAACTGGTTCAAACATTCCGCAACGTCCCCGAAATTGAAGGCAAACCAACGTTGGTGCTGGCAAACACGATAAAAGGAAAAGGTGTATCCTTTGCCGAGGGTGTTCCAGGATGGCATCACCATGTTCCAAACGATGAAGAGCTTGAACGCGGACTGACTGAACTACAGCAAAAAATAGACGAATTATCCGGGGAAGGACAGGTGAAATAAACAATGAACAAAATCCCAAATCGTCAGGTCATCTGTGAAACACTGCTTGGCCTTGCCAAAGAAGATCGGGATATTATGGTGTTGGCTAGTGATTCCCGCGGTTCTGCTGCCATGGCTCCTTTTGCAGCTGCATATCCCGAACAATTTGTGGAGGTAGGCATTGCCGAGCAAAATATCGTCGGTATATCAGCCGGACTCGCGCACAGTGGTAAAAAGCCGTTCGTCACCTCTCCTGCCTGTTTCCTCAGCATGCGCAGTATTGAGCAAATCAAGGTAGATGTAGCCTATTCCGGGACCAATGTAAAGCTGATCGGGATAAGCGGCGGTGTCAGCTACGGCGCATTGGGAATGTCCCATCACTCTGTTCAGGATATTGCCGTGGCCAGAGCGATTCCAGGTTTAATGGTCTTGCTGCCCGCTGATCGTCATGAAACCAAAAAAATGACCGAAGCGCTGGTTCAGCATAACGGAGGTGCATATGTGCGGATCGGACGCAATGCTGTTGAAGATGTCTATTCGTCCGATGATTATCCATTCGAGATTGGAAAAGCTGTCACCTTACGAGAAGGATCAGACATTACTCTGATTGGCGCTGGTGAGACCGTCCGTATCATTTTGGATGCGGCTGAGTTGCTCCAGCAAGCGGGTGTTAAAGCACGTGTCCTCAATATGCACACCATCAAGCCTCTTGATGAGGAAGCAATCATCGCCGCAGCGCGCGAAACCGGAGGCATTATCACCGTGGAAGAGCACAGTGTATTCGGAGGCTTGGGTGCTGCCGTAGCAGAAGTCGTAGTTCAAAATCAACCCGTTCCAATGAAAGTACTGGGCATACCGGATGAGCCGGCGATTGCGGGCAAAACAGCTGAAGTATTTGAACATTACGGGCTTACACCTGAGAATATCAACAAGATTGCGCTCGAACTGATTAACAAGTAAGGAGCTGTAGCTGTAATGAATATCGAGACCTATATTCTGGCGATCGATCAAAGCACTTCCGGAACCAAAACACTGCTGGTCAATCGGCAGGGCGAAGTGATTGCCCGTTATTCTTTGGAGCACAAACAATATTACCCCCGGCCGGGCTGGGTTGAACATGACCCGCTTGAGATATATCACAATGTGCTTATTGCTGCGAAAGGCGTGCTGGAGAAAGCCGGGCTTTCTCCTTCCTCGCTGGCCGCAGTCACCATTACGAATCAGCGAGAAACGGCTCTGATCTGGGACCGTACTACCGGTTTGCCTGTCTATAATGCCATTGTATGGCAGTGCCAGCGGACGGCAGAGGTCTGCGCACAGTTGAAAGATGATGGCTATGAAGATATGATTCGCTCCAAGACGGGTCTAATGCTCGATCCTTATTTCTCTGCTGCCAAGTTCAAATGGATTTTGGAACATGCGCCTCATGCGCCCCAACTGCTTGCTGAAGGCAGATTGCTTGCAGGGACCATTGACAGCTGGCTGCTATGGAAACTTACGGGCGGTCAAATACATGCAACCGATTACAGCAATGCCAGTCGTACTTCCCTCTTTAACATCCATACCCTGGCTTGGGATATGGATTTGTGCAACATATTTGGTGTTCCCTCCTCCCTGCTCCCTGAGGTTAAAGCATCCGATGCCTTGTATGGCTATACACAGGAAGCGCAATTATGGGATGAACAAGTAGCGATATCAGGGATAATCGGAGATTCACAGGGCGCACTGTACGGACACCGTTGCTTTGAAACTGGCGACGCCAAAGCGACGTATGGAACTGGAACGTCTGTACTTATGAATATTGGCCCGCAGCCCGTACAGGGCGGTGAAGGTCTTGTCACAACGATTGCCTGGGGTGCTTCAGGGAAGGTTACTTATGCATTGGAAGCCGTTATACGCACGACCGGAGACAGTATAAAATGGACAAGGGATAATCTGGGATTATTCTCGTCATTTGAGGAAATGCAAGCAATGGTCACCGGATTGCAGGACAATGAGGGCGTATATCTGGTTCCTGCTTTTGTCGGTTTAGGTGCTCCCTACTGGAACCCTTCTGCGCGTGCTGCAATTCTGGGCATGACCCGTGGAAGCGGCAAAGCGCATATTGTACGGGCAGCGCTGGAGAGTATCGGGTATCAGGTGAGAGATGCTGTAGAATTTATACGCGAACAATCCGGTGTGCCCCTGACTAGTCTGCGTACGGATGGCGGAGCCTCATCTAACAGCTGGCTAATGCAGTTCCAGGCAGATATCCTGGGTACCCATGTTACCCGCTCTACCTGTGCCGAGCTATCTGCAATGGGCTCTGTGTATCTGGGCGGTCTCGGAGTCGGATACTGGCCAGATCCTAGCATCGTCACCGGAAACACCTCTGATCAGAATCTGTATGAGCACTACACTCCTAGCATGGACGAAGTCAGCCGTCAGCGGCTTTATACAGGTTGGCAGAATGCAGTGCAGATGGTAATACGTTCAGAACAACCGCATACACCATCTTCTCCCGTCAATTGATAATTCAGTCTTCTTCATTTATTTTTGAGTTTACTACAAGCTTCCGGTTATTTTGCAGGTGTTACACTTGGAGTAATCGGAGGTTTTTTTAATTTAGTTCAGTGTACACTACATTTATTCTGCTTTACAGAAAGGGGGGGCACCTTGAATGAATGCGCGCATGGTTTCAATTCTTCAGCACTTGCTGGCTGCCGACACTCCTGTCAAAAGTGATTATCTTGCCAAATTGATCCAGGTTACTTCACGTACCATCCGCAGCGATATCCGGGAACTGGATGAATTTCTAACCAAACACGGGGCAGCAATTGAACCTGTTCGTTCAAGGGGATATGAACTGAAAATTACGGATAATCGTAGCTTTCGTGCGCTGCTGCAGCAGTTGTTCCTGTCCAGCGAGCCCGATGATCCAGGTTCTCCCGGCTACCGGCAATTGTATTTAATAAAGCGCCTCCTGCTCGCTGATCATTATGTGAAGCTGGAAGACCTCGCGGATGAGCTATATGTAAGCAAGTCTACGGTGCAAAATGATTTCAAAGAGGTTAAACAAACCTTGCAAAGCTACGGAATCACCATTCACAAACGGCCGAATTACGGAGTCAAACTGAAGGGTGATGAAGTTCAGCTTCGGTTTTGCTTGTCCGAGTTTATTGTAAGCCGTTCCGAGGAACAAGGCGGAACACTTCATGCAGCTCTGCGCATCGTCAGCCCCCGCGAAATGACGCTGATCTGCGGAATCATTCTGGAACAGACTCAGAAATATGAAGTGACGCTCTCCGATATCGCCTTCAGCAATTTATCCATTCATATTGCGATCGCCTGCAAGCGTATCCGTGACGGAAACCGGGTGGCTATGCTCTCGACGGAAATAGGAGATCTGCGGGGCACCGATGAGTTTCGGGCTGCCGAGCATATTGTCGAGCTGATCGGAAAGGAATTGCAGTTGTCTTTTCCCGAAGACGAGATCGCCTACATTGCCATGCATCTTGCCGGAAACAAGTGGTTTGCCGGGATTGAAGGACAGCAAATAGAGGACATGGGACCCGAGAAGCTGTTGGACCGGAACATCTATGAACTGGGCAAGGGAATGCTCGCTGAGATCGACAGGGATTTGAACCTGAACATCAGCCGTGATACGGAACTGCTCATAGGTATCTGCCTTCATCTGAAGCCGGCGCTGAACCGGGTAAAGTACGGGATGAACATTCGAAACCCCATGCTGGATCATGTCAAGAGCAACTATCCTCTGGCTTTTCAAGCGGGTGTCATTGGTGCCAAGCTGATCGAGAGCAAGCTGAATATTGCGATCCCGGAAGCGGAGATGGGCTATCTGGCCATTCACATCGGAGCAGCCATCGAAAGACAGCGTATGAATACCCGGCCAAAACGCTGTCTGGTCGTCTGCACTTCAGGAGTCGGAAGCGCCCGGCTGCTTAAGTACAAACTGCAAAGCACTTTTGGCAGCCGACTTGAAGTGGCGGGTACAACGGAATATTACAAGCTTCAGCAGGTTCCTCTCCATAACATTGATTTCGTGGTGAGCACCATTCCCATTCAGCTGCCATTATCCGTTCCGGTCGTGGTGGTACAGACGCTTCTTGGCGGCAGTGATATGGGCAAAATTGAAAGTTTGCTGGCTGGTGAAGCCGAGTTTGCTTTTCACTACATCCGGGAAGATCTCGTATTTCTGAGACAAAATTTTACCACCAAGGAAGAGGTCATCTCTTTTCTGGGCCAAAAAATATATTGTGAAGGGCTAATCCGCTCTGCCGAAGGCTTTATTGGACTCGTTCTGGAACGAGAACAGGCTGCACCCACGGCTTACGGAAATTTGGTAGCCATTCCTCATCCTATCATTCCGCAAAGCAATCAAACCGTATGGGCGGTCTGCACCCTTCAACAGCCTATCGATTGGGGCGACAAACCCGTGCAGTTCATCTGTCTCCTTAGCATTGAAAGAAACGGCAAAGAGCCGCCGGCCAAAATGTATAAACATCTCATGGAACTGGTCGACAATTCGGATATCATCCAGCAGATGTTAAAATGCGAAACGTACGAGGAATTTTCCAGGATTATCGTCAAATATAAGCTGTATTGATACCAAGCTCCAAAGAAGCATCCGGCTGATATCCACAGATCAGGTGCTGCTTTGGAGCTTTTTGAAATGGAAGAAGTATAATGAATGAATTTCCGCTACTGGCGGAAAAGGCTTGG
>NZ_JH601067.1:0-45927 GCF_000245715.1 Paenibacillus sp. Aloe-11
CTTGTTTGGCTTGCTCTTTCTGATGCTTCTTCCGCCGTTCGATTTTCGCCAGCCGCTGCGCTTCCGCCTCCGTCAACAGCTTCGCTCTCTGCGCCTCGAGACTGGAGATGTCGGCGGTCAGACCTGCTATGGCCGACTGCAGGGAGGCCTGCACGCTTTCAAAGTAAGCGAGCAGCTCTCCTCCGACGGGGTCTCCATCGACAGTGATCCGGCCATCGAAAGGTTGGGCGAAGGCAAAGGCTGCATAGCTATCGGCCTCAATGCTGTTGGACGTCATCAATCCTAATTGATGGACGGAACGCAAGTAGTTCAGGATCTCTTGCAGGGTCCCGCTTAACGGATCAGAAAGCATTCCGTGCCGCTTCAAAAGGTCGGTGATGCGGTCCAGCAGCGTCGTTTGCGACAGATTGGCGCAATTCGGCTCCAGCTCGTTCAGCGAGGTTAGCAGTTCATGAATCAGCGCGGAGGAGGAGGCTAGTTCCTGAAGCAGTTCCTGCCAAATGGACTGATTCAAGGCCTTTTGCTGTTCCAACTGCTGAATCATGGCGTTCAATTCACCGATTCGCTCCGACAGGTCGGCCGCGGCCTCCTCCAACCGGCTGCTGACCTCGAATCCGCTTGCGCCCATCAATCTTCCTTTTAAAGAAGCGGCCCGTTCGAGGTGTTCGGCCAACAGCGAAAGTTGGCTTTCGATTTGGCTGGGGAATACCCGGCAAGCCTTAATTTCCAAATTATCCTCGTGTCCGCTGGTGAATCCTCCGAAAGTGGTGCCGACTTGCTGGGAGGTCCACAATAGCAAGGTAGAAAGGATCAATCCGGATTGTAGCAATTTAACCATAGTTTGTTTCTTTCGTTTTTTGCGCAGTTTGCGGATCACGTCAGTTCGGGATCTTCGCAGAAAAGGTTCCTCCTTTCTAAGCAGAATTTCATCTGTTCGTTGATTTGTTCGTTATTAAGAACGAATTCCACGACTTGAATATACACGAAATCCTAGAAGAAAGGGAAACCGGAAAATCATTGGAAATTTCTCAATAAAGAACGAAAACCTTGAATTCTCTTGATATTTTGGCCGTTTACGTTTATTTCCCATGAATTTCGTTCTTTTTTAAGAACAAAATCTTGTTTTGTAACTTGTATCAAATTTTTTACTGTAATTGACAAGGAATGTAATCTATAAACAAAATACGATAACTTTTCCCATGAAATCCGCTTGTTTGGTCTACGCGGAGCGACATACTTTTCATATCGGAGACATTATAATAAGAACCAAGGAAGCTTTCTGGCTGAAAGCCCGTTATCCATTGGCAAACTATAGCACCAGCAAAGGGTAAACCTGCCCGGAAAGCAGGGGCACAAAGTCCCAGATCTAAGGTAGAGATACTAGGATGGCTGGTCTACCCGGGACAAGCCCAAATAATGATCTTAGGAGGGGATTGCTGTTGGAAAAGTCCGCCCAGGTTATTGTTCGTGATCGGTCCCCTGGGGAAATCGATCCTGAATGGGTGGTTCTGCTCGCTATGGCCAAGGAGGCGGGGATATCCATCGAGGAGGTTCGACGCTTTTTGTCGGGGGAACGATCATCAAATTATGCACGATGGCATTTACATAATAAATAGCTGGAAAAGGTAGCTGGAGAATCGTCTTGAGCGGAAGTGGGACGATTCTTTTTTTCGGCAATTTTTCTTCGGAAGCAAAAAGGGGCATAAAACGCGGCGCCAGCGCGGTGCGAGGGGAAAAACGGCGATTTTTGTATGCCAAAGGCGATTTTATTTGATCTTTTAAAGGTCAGTTGATTCCATTTTTCGTCATACGACTCAACGTCCTTCCAATTCACAACGAAAGAACGATCAGTTTTGAAGAACCCTTCTATATATATGAAATGTTCCAAGTTATAAGATGTTTGAAATCGGCCGATCAGTGAGTATAAAAGGCTGTCCGTATGAAACGTCGTGGCTGAAGCCACCTATAAAATCATGAAAACGGAGTTCATGAACCAGATGAGCTTCCAGAGCCTTCGTCATTTGGAACTGGAATTATACGATTACGTCAATTGGTTTAACCAACATCGCATTCATGGAACATTAGGATATATGACGTCTATTCAGTATCGTCATGCAGCCCTTGAAAAAGTTGTTTGATTTACTGTTGACAATCCACATTTTATCTTCATCCACATATAACGGGTGCCTTCTCAGTCCAACTCACGTAGAACTTGAAGTTGGATCTTTGTAATTTGGTTTGCCATCCCGTCCACCATCACTTCATCTAGAATATACTCCTCGTATGCATATTCCCCGATTTTTAATCCACTTTTTTCAATAAATTGAATAATCCTATCATAAGCTGCTTCAACTTCATTTCCTTTTTGGTAACCAACAGCATACAACCCTTTTGGTTTCACATGATAATCTAAATTCTCGACATCATTTGGTATCTTGAGATATAAATGTGGATAATTATAGAAGTCTTTTTCTAGTATTTGTTCTTTCGCCAACATTCCGCTTACAGGATGCCCCAGATTCAATTCATGTGATTGAACATAATGAATAAGATCTGAGACAAAAGTAATGTATTGCCGTTCCGATAAGCCTAATAAATTTGGAGTAATCATGATTCTCTCTTCCTCCAAATACTGAAATAGAAACTGAAGAAAGGTCTGTTTCTATTGCTTGTTCAGCAAGTTTCACTTTTGTCTCTATGATTGTTTTTAAATAGAGGGAGGGGGGACAAGATAAATAGACAGGCTGCGTTATATTGGGGGGAATGTACGGACTATTAGCAAAAAAATTGTAGGATTAATATATAGAGAGTTGATGAAGTGAAAAAGATAAATTCTCCAACGTTTCAATTGCTTCACCACATCTGGTTCCAAAATTATAAAGGTATCAGTATTACTTATTTATTAATTATTATCGAAAATATTTGTAATCTTCTTCAAGCTGCTGCAATTGGTCTTGCAATTGATGGATTATTGAAAGGGAACCTTATCAACCTTTTACCAATTTCCGCTTTATGGATTATTCACTTATCTGTCGGGCTATATAGACATGTCTACGATACCAAAATCTTCGGTGATATATATTCTCGTATTGCTTTTGATATGATTCCAATTGTATTAATTAACCGATGGTTTGGCCGACGTGCTTATCGTCTCAATAACGGACTTAACAACCGAATAGAGGTACAATCGGACATAATCATGCATCAGCCTCTTTCCATTGTTCGACATCACTTTAATCGGATGCAATTTTGGCGCATATCGATTTCAAACACTGAAGCTATAACTTGGGGTATTGTAGATATTATGGTTATTATCTTAACAGTTGCAACACTACTAAGGCTAACGCATTTGTATGGAATAACTGTTAGAACAATTTATGCCATAATATCTTATATATGGATGTTTAAAGATACGGTGAATGACATCCCAGTCATAGTAGACAATGTTTCGCGTGTATATGATATCGGTGGACGTGTAGCCGAAAAAATTGAAACAGATCATCCTGAATAAAAAGTGAGTAAACTTATTAAATCTTTTCCGTGTTTGTGAGTATGAGAAGATAACTTGAACTGAAGAAAAACACCTTTTATAACATGACAGAGGAGAGATATTGTGGAGAAATTCAGAGGAATTAACATTATTGAAATGACACGTGATAACAAGAATGATTACGAACGCAAAGAACATCCTTTCACGGTTATAGGGAGACTTATACCTAAATTAGAAAATGGCATATGGAGTTATCAAGAAGAACTTTATGAACAACCTTATGAATCAAAATACCCGGAACACGTGGATCTTGATGAATATATTAATAGCGATGACAGCATTGCTTTCTTATACTATTCCCAAGGAAAATGCTTGGGACATATAAGATTAAGCACAAGTGACGAAATTAAATTTGCTTCCATTGACAGACTTATTGTATTAGAAAGCAGCAGAGGAAAAGGAATAGGAACCGCCTTACTCAATAAGGCAAAGGAATGGGCATTACAAAAAGGAATGAAAGGATTCACGCTTGAGACGCAGGATGTTAATTTGCTCGCTTGCCGGTTTTATTTGAAGAATGAGTTTGAAATTGGCGCTGCGGACACTATGTTGTATTCAAACTCAAAATATAAAGATGAAAATGCAATTTTCTTTTATTCAAAATTCTAATACTTTCCCATGATAGGACATGTTTGTTTAACTCGCTTAAATTGCAATTAGAGTAGAAATGGGGATCATACAGAAAAGAATTAGAAAAGCTGTTGATTAGGTATTTAAATCAACGGCTCTTTTTGTTGCATAGCGTGCTTTCTTGGATTGGATTTTTGATTGAACGTTAATTAATTATGAATTACAAATAAACGTTGACATTAAACAAAGCTGTAACTTATATTATTACATGTACAAGATGTAACTAAAATTATTACATCATAGCAAAATAAAACAAAAGGAATGATAAAGATGACAAAAGTACTTTTTATTACAGCACACCCTCTAGAGGAGTCCACATCTTATAGCCTGGCTGTGGGTGAAGCATTTATCGCATCTTACAAGGAAGCTAATCCGGAAGATGAAATTGTGAACATTGATTTGTATAAAGAATATGTTCCTCACATTGATGCGCATGTTTTTAGTGGCTGGGGAAAACTCCGCTCCGGAAGTGAATTTAATCAACTCTCAAGCGATGAGCAAGAGAAAGTAAAACGTCTCGCAGAACTGTCTGACCAATTTATTGAAGCGGACAAATATGTGTTCGTTACTCCTTTCTGGAATTTTTCATATCCTCCAGTGATGAAAGCTTATATTGATGCTGTTTCTGTGGCGGGTAAATCTTTCCGTTACTCAGAACAGGGTCAACCCATTGGATTACTGACTGATAAAAAAGCAATTCATATTCAGGCACGGGGTGGTTTTTACTCCGAGAGTCCTGCGAATGAACTTGAAATGGGGCATCGTCACCTTCAAGTAATCATGAATTTCTTCGGTGTACCTTCATTCGAAGCTCTGTTTGTTGAAGGGCATAATAAAGCTAAGGACAAGGCACAAGAGATCAAAGAAAATGCCATTGCGATAGCTAAAGATCTTGCCAAAACATTCTAAAATATAGGATAGAAAGGTGAAACAAATATGAAGATTGCGATTATTGGAGCTAGCGGAAAAGCGGGGAATGTAATACTAGAGGAATCTATAGAACGTGGTCATAAAGTAACTGCAATTGTTAGAAATGCAAGCAAGATTAAGAAAAACGATGTTCAAATTCTCGAAAAAAGTGTATTCGACCTTAATACAGAAGATATTAAAGACTTTGATGTTGTCGTAAATGCATTTAAAGCTATCGAAGGTCAGGAACATCAGCATGTAGAAGCTGGAACAGTTCTTATAAAGGCTCTTCAAGGAACTATACAAACGAGACTAATTGTTGTGGGTGGTGCAGGGAGTCTGTTTGTTGATGAAGCTCAAACAACTCGTAAATTTGAGGCACCTGGTTTTCCGGAAGTATATTTACCAACGGCTGTTAATATGGCCAAAAATCTTAATGATCTTCAGCGATCCACTGGTATTCAATGGACGTATCTTAGTCCAGCAGGAATTTTTGATCCTGAGGGTCGGAAAACAGGGTCATACCAAAAAGGTGGAGATCGAGTAACCTTGAACATTCAAGGGGAAAGTTACATTAGCTATGCAGACTATGCCATCGCTTTGCTTGACGAAATCGAACACCCGGAACATGAAAACATACGATATTCAGTTGTTGGAGAGCGTTAAGTTAGTTAAAGGAGTTGTGAATGATGAAAAATAACGAGCTTTCTCTAATTTATGTGTGGGATGCTTATTGTGGATGGTGTTATGGATTCTCGAAAAGCCTACGGACTTTTCTTCAAAACCACTTAGAATTACCGATCCAAGTGTTGTCTGCTGGTCTTTTTGTAGGTGATCGGAGTCAATCAATAGCAGCATATCCGCATATTCCCGAAGCAAATAAACGGATTGGACAGTTTACCGGTGCAGTGTTTGGTTCTTCCTATGATAAACTTTTGAATGAAGGTACATTTATTATGGATAGTGAGGCAGCAGCTATCGGATTTTCCGCTTTATGCTCTTTGGCCCCAGAACGAGTAGTGTACCTAGCGGCTGCAATGCAGCGAGCATTTTATTATGAGGGCAAAAGTCTTAGTGATTTAGAAACATACCAAGAAATAGCAAAACAATTTGATCTGGATGAACAGAGACTGATTGAACGGATTAAAACTCCAGAGACATTGGATGAAGTCAAACAAGAATTTTTAATTGCCGCCAACCTTGGAGCAAGAAGTTATCCAACACTGTTCTTGAAAAAAGAGGAGGGATTGTATAATCTCGGCGGTGGCGCTATGACAGCTGAGAAGTTAGAAGAAAAATTTGCTGGATTAATCTAATTTAAAGTTACATGAAGAGAATTTCTCTAAGAAAAAGGTATCTTTCATTTTTCTACGTTAATCTGGATCAAGCGAATTTATTCCCTGCTTGGTCCAGTTTTATATTGGATAGACTCCAATGGTTAAATACAGGTATGCTCCCTGAAATATTACGACTCTCATTGTAACATTCTAAATACATGTTAGAATATTATTACCGCATCCTTGGAATATCCATATTAAATATTTTATAAGTAACTCAAATTATTATTGTACCACTGGGGTGAAAAAATGTCCGTAAGTTCTCGGTTTTATATAGGTATACACATTTTGTCGTTGTTGGAGATTAATAAAGAAGGAAATAACTCATCTGAAATGATTGCAGACAGCGTAAATACACACCCTGTAATGATCCGTAAAATTATGGGGATGTTAAAAAAATCAGGATTGGTGAAGGTAACCCGTGGAAAAGCAGGGGCTAAACTCGCACGAAATCTAAGTGAAATAACATTATTCGATGTTTACAAAGCAGTGAATGCAGTGAATGACAATAACTTATTTAATATTCAAGAGAAACCAAACCCAGATTGTCCGGTTGGTAAAAACCTCCAAGTGACGATTGAACCTATTTTTTCATTGGCACAAAGAGCATTGGAAAAAGTACTGGAACAAGTAACTTTACAAGATATAGTGGCTGATCTAGATAGGGATTCACTTGATTAGCTTATTTTTGAATTTTTGTTAACACCAAGCAGCCAGTTACTGATTGAACTTCGGTGACTGGCTGCTTAAATTTGCAAGGTGTTTTCTATTTACTATTCACCAAGAGTACAGTTATGAAAACACAGTTTGGCTAAGTCAAAGTTCTCTAATTTAATGTGTTGAAGAAAGCTTGAATTCATCGGCTAACAGTTTGTACGCTTTATGACGCGCAACTTTGTCTGTATATGCTTCCCATAACATTACTTCATCGACCATGGTCTCTGATGCCAGATTTCTTAATTGATCAGAAACTGTTTTAATCCCTCCGATAATGAACCGATTCCTGTTTTCTTTACGTGCTTCTTTTTCTGCTAAAGAATAAACATGTGAATGCGGCTTCTTCCAAACTAGGAAATGGCTGTCCTTGCATTAGGGTACCCGCGTACATCCTAGCCCATAATAATTCAAGAGGAGCTGCCAAATACTTGGCTTCATCATCCGTTTCTGCGGTGATTACAATGGTTGAAACAATACTTCGTGGTACTGACATAAATACAGATGGTTTGAACCGTTCTTTGTAAGCACGTAGTACTGGCACAGTCATTTGCGGTGATAAATAGGACGCGAAGTTCCTTGAGAAAAACGAGAGTAACTCATCCAACTGCTCAGGAAAATTAACCACTTCTTGTGAACGACGTAGTGCGTAAGCAGTCAGTGCATCTGTCCCGCTTGCTCTGCCGATTCCAAGATCGATTCTTCCAGGATGTGCAGCTTCTAAAAGTGAAAAATTCTCTGCTACTTTGAATGAGCTATGGTTGGGTAGCATAATGCCTCCTGCACCTATTCGTATGCGTTCAGTGCGTGCAGCAGCATACATGCTCATTTAAATCTGGAGCAGTACTTACTTGATTACTGGTATTATGATGTTCTGCAAACCAATACCTCGTATAACCTAATTGATCAGCTAACTGAACTAGTTCAATAGCATCTTGGATGGTTTTTGAAGGTGTATCACCATTCATAATCGTTGCAATATTGAGGATAGATAACTTAAGTTCTTGCTTTTTTGGATGAATAGACATATTTTTTACTCCTCCGAAAAAAGAAATGTCATACTGGTTAACAACAACTGTGACACAAGACAATGTATAGGGGATGATTTTAGCTGCTAAGGCTAGCTGCTCATTTAATCTTGTATCCCGTGTAACTCGTAAATATATGAGCTTAAATCTTATTGACTACTTGATTTTATCATGTTAGTTTATATTGTAAAGTACGTAAATTGTTTTGACTAGCTGAATTAAAGTTAGTAAATATGCTTTGATTAACACTTATGAGAGGGAATGTCATGAAATCTACAGAAGAGATGGTTTGTATTAAAACCATTAAGGAAACGATGGACATCTTTAGTGGGAAATGGGCAATTATTATCATAGGAGCTCTGCATGCAGGAGCAAAACGTTTCAATGAACTTAGTAAAGAATTAGGGATAAGAACCACATCGCTATCTGATGCTTTGAAAAGTCTGGAGTCTAACGGTATAGTTACTCGCACAGTTTACCCTACAATTCCTATTACAGTAGAATATTCTTTAACTGAAAAGGGGAGTGATTTCGGAGAAATTTTCTTGGCTATTAATGACTGGGGAATTAAATGGATCAAGAACGACATAGATTATTCAAAATAGCGGAATAAAACGTAAATGTTATTTTTAACGAATTATCACGTCTTTTTCACCAAACATAACGTTTCTCTATATCAGAGGAGAGAGCAAAAGAATCAAACTTATTAACAAGATAGTCCTACAAAAATGTCGCTATTAGCGACATTTTTGATTTAGAATATTAAAATTTTTCTCACACTGATAAGAGAAATTATTCAATAATCACAGCAAATAATAAAAAATACATACGTGATAAGTAGGTATATAAAGTATACTAACATCATTTATTTTGAGTACTTTATAAAATATATTAACTTGATATAATAGGCCTTGCTAAGGGACTTGAAAGTGACTAGATCAACTTTCAAAAATTGTGATTTCTAATTCATAAAGGAGTAATACGTGATGGAAAATAAAATACGATCAAAATCAATAGTTCATATGAACGCTTGGAGACTGCACGACTACGGCGGTATAGGTGCTATGCGCCTTAAAGAAATCTCTCGCCCCACCCCAAAAAAGGGCGAGGTCTTGGTACGGTTACTTGCAGCAGCTACCAACCCATTTGATTGGTACATGGCAGAGGGAATGATCGCTAAATGGGAAATCAATTTGCCAATCACACTTGGACGCGATGGAGCAGGAATCGTGGAAGAGCTTGGTGAGGGGGTGACTGAATTCAAAGTCGGTGAGGCTGTTTATGGCCAAGCAGATCCAGCGGAGGACGGGACCTTTGCTGAATATGCAGTCTTTCGTGCAGATCGCTTAATGCGCAAACCTGAATCTTTATCCTTTGCTGAAGCTTCTGCTTTGCCAAACACGCTCTACGCAGCTTGGAATGCTCTGTTCTCGACTAAAACGGGTATGAATTTACAACCTGGGCAATCCGTATTAATCCACGGAGCAGGTGGCGGAATTGGAAGCTTAGCACTGCAACTTGCCAAGTGGCGTGGTGCTCATGTAATTGCGGTGGCTGCTCCGAAGCACGAAAACCTTTTACGTGATCTCGGTGCCGATCAGTTCATTGATTACACACATCAGCGTTTTGAGGAAGAAGTCATCGATCGCGTAGACGGAGTAGTAGACACCATTTGTGCAGAGCCGGCAAGTAAGTCCTACTCGATACTGAAGCCAGGTGGTATGTATGTATCACTGCTCAGGACACCTGATCAGAACGAGGCTAAAGCAAAAGGTGTTCGTGCAATACTTACATTTGGTCCAGACAGCTATCCCGCAACGAACGAAATTGAGGCAGCAGTTGCAGCTGGTGCTGTTCACCCGATTGTTGACAAAGTATACCCCCTAGCCCAAGCACCGACTGCCCTAATTGAATTGAAAACGGGTAATGGAATAGGGAAGATTGTACTTAAAATTAATGAATCAATATAACGATTACTTGTTGAACTGAAAATGTTAAAGGATTCAAGTTCCTATCACTAGCGTAGATCGGAACTTGAATCCTTATTTAAACAGGTTTTCTTCAGTGAAATAATCCAATACCATACAACCAGCCCCCTGAGCCACAATATTGTAGGCTGCAGTGGACTTAATTATTTCGACATTACTGTTTGGATGAAAACTTACACGATCCTGTGCAGTTTTAGCTGCGACATCAAAAAAACGCGGTTTCGGCACTAGTGTACCTCCAAAAACCACAATTTCTGGACGCAATAAAAAAATCAAATTACTAAGGCCAATCCCAAAATAATAGGCTGCATCTTCTACCACAGCTAAACAGAGTTCATCGTTTTGTTCTAAAGCATGTAAAATATGAAATAAATCAATATCTTCAACATCATTAACTTCACATGACAGCATGGAAGGTTTACCACGTTTTATAAGTCGAATCAATTCCTCACGAATAGCTGGCAAACTACTGTAAGCTTGAAGACACCCGTATGAACCACATGAGCAACGCCTACCGTGGATATCAATAATGATATGTCCAAAGGTATCCTCCGTCTCACGTTTACTACTGACTAATCTCCCTTGTGAGATCGTACCACACCTGATCCCAATATCGCTGGATACAAAAACCAAGTTGTCCGTCTCTTTCCAATAGTTCATACGATATTCAGCAAGAGCAGCTAAATTGGTTCCGTTTTCTAAGAATACAGGGATATCCGTTTTGTTTTTTAAGTAGTCGACAATATTCAGATCCCATCCGTCTGCAGGAAAGTGCTGCGGGTGTGAAATAGCCCCCATGTCAGGGTTGAACGAATCCAGAACCCCAATACCGATACCCAGCAAATTCTCTTTAGGAATGTGATTCTGATCTAATAAGTTATCAACGCATGCTGCAATATAGTTTAATGTAAATTCTCCAGTGCATTCAGAGGTCATTTTTAATTTTTCAACGCTTATGATATTTAGCTTTAAATCAAGGAGTAAGATCGTAGTATATAGACTTGTTAGTTCTACACCAACTAAATAATATGAATCTGGCTTAATAACATAGGCTAGAGGTTTACGTCCACCACTTGATTTTCCAATCCCACTATCATAGATAAGACCTTCCTCAACGAGCTCTTCTAGTAAACGACCACAAGTTACATGTTTAAATCCAGTATGTTCAGTTAATGTATTAATGGTTACAGGACCCAATTTACGTACTAAGCTATATAACAGCTTCAAATTTTTTGCTTTAGGTGAGGATAAGTCCTCAAATTTATTTAGCATATTTTTTTTCTCCTTGATATGTGATTCTATAGGAAACCAAATCAAAACGGGTATAGTTTATTATCCAACTTTTTTTATAATAGTTCCACTCCATTTAATTTTTATTCTACTAAATTACGAACTTTAAATAAAACTGATTTATATAGTATATGTCATATTAAGTACTTTTATGATTAAAGTTTAACTAAAAATGATTGAAACAAGATGAATCCACTTGAAAACACTATTCTTTTTATATAAATAATAAAAAGTTATTTACAAAAACAGAATAAGCCATTAGACTTAACTATAGAAAGTGCTGTAGTAAGAATCTTGAAATGTTCGTTAAACGTTTCATAGCACAATATATTTAGGAGGAATGCAACATGCAAAAAATGCAAGATATTCAGGAAGCCAGAGACTTTATCATAAGTAAGACCTCGTATCGTCCAACAATTGGGATGATTTTGGGATCGGGACTGGGTACATTAGCTGATGAAATTGCAAACCCTTTCACAATTCCCTATAGTGAAATCCCTCATTTTGCAAAATCAGAAGCAGTAGGACATGCGAACGAATTAGTTATTGGGGAGCTAAAGGGAAAAACTGTGGTTGCGATGAAAGGACGCTTTCATTATTATGAAGGTTTTACTCTTGATGAAGTAACTTTCCCTGTTCGTGTAATGAAGGCTCTAGGAGTTGAAAACCTGCTCATCACTAATGCGTGCGGTGCAGTCAATAAAGAATTTAAACCGGGTGAGTTAATGTTGATTACGGATCACCTCAATTTGGTCGGTACGAATCCATTGATTGGGCCGAATAATAACGATCTAGGTACTCGTTTTCCTGATCTTTCCCAAGTGTACAATGCTGAATTGCGACAAATTGCTATGGAAGTTGCAAAAGCGCAAAATACAACTTTACGCGAAGGCGTATACTCCTGGTGGAGTGGTCCGGCTTATGAAACACCAGCTGAAATTCGCATGATTCGTACATTAGGGGCAGATGCCGTTGGTATGTCAACCGTACCGGAAGCCATCGTAGCTGTCCACGCGAACATGAAGGTACTTGGAATCTCCTGTTTAACCAACATGGCTTGTGGAATTCTAGATCAGCCTCTAAGTCATGACGAAGTAATTGAGGTAGCTTCCTTGGTAAGAGAGAATTTCATTGCTTTAGTTAAGGGAATTGTAGAGAAGGTTTAGTAATTAGGGAAAATCCGATGAAGGAAAAGGCGAAGTTATGAAAGGGTATATATATGTTATATTAGGTGCGATTTGTTATGGTTTATTATCGACTTTTGTGAAATTAGCCTATAAAGATGGTTTTATCGTTAATGATGTTGTTGGAATACAACTCTTCTTAGGATCGATATTATTATGGGGCGGAGTGCTTTTTACTAAGGGCACGAAGAGTACAAAAGAGAAGAAGTTTGTAACGCCAGGTAAAAGGGAGCTACTTTTATTAATGACTGTAGGGTCTACAACGGGACTTACAGGGATGTTTTATTATCTCTCACTTCAATATATTTCAGCTTCTTTGGCGATTGTACTCCTTTTCCAGTTTACATGGATCGGTGTGTTGCTAGAGGCAATTTTCAATAGAAGAATTCCTGAAAAAGGAAAGCTACTATCCATCATTCCTTTACTTATCGGAACAATAAGCGCAACCAATATTTATTCGACTGGAATTTCTGACGTTCATTGGCTTGGCTTTTTGTTTGGTCTTCTTGCAGCACTATCTTATTCCATTTTTATGCTTGTTAGTGGTAAGGTCGCGGTTCAAGCAAACCCGGTTATGAAGACAGCTTTCATGACTACCGGAGGTCTAATCGTTTGTTCGATCATTTTACCTCCAACGTTTTTAACAGACGGAAAACTGTTATTACAACTGGCCTTGCAATATGGGTTTGTTGTAGCTTTTGTCGGTCCCTTCCTTTCCACACTGCTTTTCTCGAAAGGTGTTCCGTTAGTGGGATCTGGAATAGCATCAATATTGGGGGCTATGGAGCTTCCAACAGCCATACTAATGTCTGTCTTCGTCCTGAATGAGCACATTGGTGTTCCGCAATATGTAGGGAGCGTCCTGATCCTAATTGGAATATCATTACCTGGATTACTGAAGAAAAATAAAAAGGACATCTTAAGCGTTTAAAACGTCCTTAGCTAGATAATAATCATAGATTAGGGAGGAATTTGGAATGATGAACAAAGATGAAATCTTTATGAAAAAGGCAATTGAGGTTGCCCTACAAGCCCGAAAAGAAGGGAATGAGCCCTTTGGTGCAATTTTGGTCAAAGGGGAGGAAGTCGTAATGGTTGGGGAAAATAAAATTAATACATTTTGTGATCCAACGCATCATGCAGAAATCGGTTTAATCCGGAAATTTTGTTCTGAAAACAATATATTTGATTTGAACGAATACACTTTGTATACAAGTTGTGAACCTTGCGTAATGTGTTCGGGTGCCATGGTGTGGTCTAACCTGGGTAAAATTGTATATAGCGTATCACATGATCAGTTAGCTGAAATCGCTGGGAGCAACATTATGATCGCTTGCAATGAAGTGTTTGAGAAAAGCCCACAAAGACCTGAACTGGTAGAACAAGTACTCAACGAAGAAGGTTTAAAAGTATTTGATGGATACAAATTTTCTCATTAAATAACTTTTTAATAAAACGAGAATTTATGAATTCATTGGACAACTTTGCTGGATAGTGAAGCTGTCCTCTTTTATGTGTATTTTGTTACTGCCTAGAATCTAATAACTAATGATTTGGATAAAAAACAAAGGTGTGCGTTTAAAGGAGTGATTGACTTATGAATAAACCATTTCAACGTATTCATTTAATTGTTCTAGATTCTGTTGGTATCGGAGAAGCACCAGATGCAGCATCTTTTGGGGATGAAGGTGCTGACACGTTGGGGCATATTGCAGAAAGAAGAAATGGATTGAATATGCCCAATATGGCTGCGCTTGGTTTGTCAAACATGAAAGAGATACAAGGTATACCTAAGGCGGACCATCCATTGGCTTATTGGACCAAAATGCAGGAGGCTTCTAACGGCAAGGATACGATGACAGGCCATTAGGAAATTATGGGTTTGATTGTTGGGAAGCCGTTTCAGGTATTTCCAAATGCTTTCCCTGCCCCATTGATTGAGCATCTTGAGAGGGAGTCCGGTAGAAAAATCATTGGAAATAAAGCTGCAAGCGGCACTGAAATATTAGAAGAGCTCGGGGAAGAACACATGAAAACAGGAGCTTTGATTGTCTATACATCAGCAGACTCCGTTTTGCAAATTGCTGCCCATGAAGATATCGTACCATTGGATGAATTATACCGTATCTGTGAGATCGCGCGTGAAATAACTAAAAGCACTGAGTACATGGTTGGTCGTATCATAGCTAGACCTTTTGTTGGAGAAATGGGAACGTATAGACGTACAGCTAATCGACATGATTATGCATTGAAGCCTTATTCCAGGACGGTTATGAATGAGTTAAAGGATGCTAACTTAGTAGGAGGAGAATCATGGCGAGAAGGAAAAGTAAAACGAAACGGGAAGAAGAGTTGTTCCAAGGACTGGCCGGTATGGTCATGCTGGGAGGTTGCAGGTACATATTCGTTGACTAAATCTTGAGGGGCTTCACTGGTTGTTGGAGTGCTCGGAGTGGTTGGTGTTGTTTTGTTGATGATCAGTATTCAGCGTAAGCGAACTGAGCGCCTAAAGCAATCCGGTATTGCACAGATTGATAAAATGGATGGAGTGAAGTTTGAACATTATCTTGGTCTTCAGTTCCGATCCCAGGGATACAAAGCAGAGGTGACAAGAGCAACTGGTGACTTCAGGGCTGATTTGATCCTTTCTAAAGGTGAGAGACGAATTGTGGTACAAGCAAAGCGCTACAGCAAGAATGTCGGCTTAAAAGCTGTTCAGGAAGTGCAGGGCGCACGTGCACACAACAGAGCAAATGGTGCATGGGTTGTAACTAATAGCAACTTTACATCTCAGGCCTATGAGTTGGCTAAATCGAATAGTGTCAGGCTAATCAGCCGGGATGGATTGGTAGAGATGCTGCTACAAATGAAAGAAAAAATGTTGTTCTCTAAGAAGACAAGTGCTTAATTCAATAACGATGCTGCCTATTGTAGAATTATTACCTTATAAAGAAGAAATGATTTTGAATATTATTAAAGTGATCCCGCGAGAAATTGAGGAATGATTCAACTGTTGCATGAAAGGGGGATGATCCTTAGCGAATTTGTTTAATATGATCCCCTCATTGTAGACAGTAGCTTCTCTTCAGCGCATCCTGTTTATAGCTAGGAGATAAATAAGTGTCAATGAATATTTATAATTGAATTGGACGTGATGGATTTCTATGAGTTTAAAGGACAAACTTATACTTGTTTTAAGAGATAACAAGCAAAAAATTGAAGAGGAAGAATCAAGGTTACTTCAAGAAAACGCATTTAAACAAGGGAGGGAAGACATAAATAAATGCTTGGCTGATTTATTTTTTGCTTACCTTGAAAAACAAAGTAGTTCTTTGTTAGAAATAGGGATTGAATTTAAGAAAACCCAAGAGAATCGTATTGTTCTAACTAAGGACGAAGTGCTGATTATTATTTCATTCAGCGGTTCTAACAAGGATGAACATAAACAAGGTAGAGCAATATATAACGGGTTTGTATTTAGTACGGAAGAAGCACCGAATCAAGTACGGAATGGAAATTATCTAGAGGCATATCACAATGTTCAAATGAATTTACCGGATATTTTGAATGATAAAGAATATGTATTAAAACGTATAAAGATGTATTTTACAGATAGAGACTTTGAAAATTGGTTACTTAAGGCACTAACAAATACAAAAATGATTTGAAGAAAGGGGGAATTTAAAAAGCACTTGCTAATTCCAGGGGTAGATGAGATGACCACAATTGTCAAATAGATTTACGATCAAGACCAAAGAAGAATTTGAAGCGTTGAAGTTAAATTAAAAGGGTATCAATTATCAATTATCAATTTAACGCTCAAGAAAGCTTTCGGTTCATCTAAGCCCAAAGCTGAAATTTATATCCTTGAATTTGGCGGAATTCTGCAGTGATTAAAGAATAAAGACACGTCTAGGCTTAAAAGATTTATAATGATCATTTTTTAATGAAGGCATATCAGATTTCTTTTATACATAAGTATGGGAGGTTTTGCATGTGAATGTACATGACGTGCAATGGGGTGCTAGTCAACTCGAAAATTTAGGAAAAAGCATGGTTGACTCATTAAAAGCTAGAGAAGATTTAGGAGAACTCGTAGACCAACAGCATACATTGTTTGGAACAAGCTTTTAATCTATCCAAGGAAACTATTGAAAAGTACTATAAAGAGTCGCCACAATCACTTAGTATTATGACTCGTGACCCCGGATTCACAATGATTAAGGAATAAAACGTCCAACCGCCAATAGAGAGGATGATAAAAAAGAACCGCACATTTTATTGGGTATATTTGGACTTTCTAGCCAAAGCAAGCCGAAATCCGGTTTACCGTGAAATCAATCAACAGTTTTATGATAATTGCAACGCTATTGGGAAGGAAATTATCCAGTTGGGGCAAAAAGAAGGGATTTTTGCTGTAAATCTTTCCGCTGAGCAGACAGCTCCAAAGATTCGCGCAGTTATTGACGGCTACCTGATCCAATGGCTAATGATGGATCGGACAACACGGAAGAAGCAATCAGCTTTCTGCTGACTGCTTTACTTTTGGTTGTTATTTTGAGGGAGATGTTGACGCTGCTCCAAAATGCAGGATATTGTCGATAACTTTCGATGGCAGGTTAAGTAAGGTGGAACCTCTGTTTTGAAATCCGGATAAATTCGGACGTAGCTGCAGTTTCATAAGTATCTTTACGACGTATGAATAGAATCGGTGTTATATAGGATTTATCCGATATCTTATGAGAGCGTAAATTATATTGAACCATGGCTCTCTCAATTACCGAGCGAGGTAAAAGAGAGATACCGAGGCCAGCGTGAATACATCCGAGGATTCCCTCCAATGTTCCGAATTCCATGATCTTTGCGGGTATAATTCCTTTCAGACGTAACCAGTCCTCGAGTTTTTGACGATAAGAACAACCAGCACGAAAAACCAGTAAAGTCAAATTTCCTAATTGTTCCGGTTGATCGATTGAGGGAAATTGTCCTCCTGATATGAGTGCAAGTTCCTCAACCCCAACCTCTATAATATCGAGCTCTGGGTGCTGGACTGGTGCAGCTACGAAAGCACCGTCCAACTCGTATTTCAACACTAAATGGATAAGTTCTTCCGTCGTTCCAGTTTTTAATGCCAAATCCACCTCTGGATAAGATTTATGGTAATCGGTGAGAATAGACGGTAGCCGAATCGCAGCTGTGGTTTCGGGCGATCCGATCCGAAGCGGCCCTCTTGGGATTGTGTTATCTGCCACGACTCGTTCCGCCTCTTGAGTAAGAAAGACAATTTTCTCAGCATAGGACTTGAGTGTCTCTCCGGATGTTGTGAGCCGAACCCCTTGGCGTCCACGACGAAATAGCGCTGTTTTCAGTTCTTTTTCAAGCTGCTGGATACGGATACTTATACTCGACTGAACATATTCCATTTTTTCGGCTGCTTTGGTAATGCTTCCTTCGTTTGCAACTGCCAGAAAAATCTGCAAGTCCCGGATGTCCACCGTCATTCCCCCATCTAATTATTGATAATTTTAATATTACAAATCGATTAAATTCATTTTACACGATATCTTTGAAAAGTTACAATTAGTTTAGAAAGAGGCGGGTCTTATGAAGAAAACAGGAGGTTACAATATGACGACTTATCATTCATTAGAAGTAGAAGGATTAAACGTATTTTATCGTGAGGCTGGTAATCCGAATAATCCAGTCATTTTATTGCTTCATGGCTTTCCGTCCGCAAGTCATATGTTTAGAGAGCTAATACCTATTTTAGAAAAAGACTACTATTTAATTGCTCCTGATTATCCGGGGTTCGGGAATACCTCATCACCTGACAGAGAAGATTTCCAGTATACATTTGACCATATTACTGAAATTATCGAAACCTTCATCGATAAACTAGGGCTTGCTAAATATGCGTTATATGTCTTTGACTACGGAGCCCCTATTGGCTTTCGTATAGCTATGCACCATCCAGAACGTGTAACAGCAATAATAAGCCAAAATGGAAACATTTATCGTGAAGGACTAGGGGAAAAATGGGCGGCACGAGAAGATTATTGGCGTTATCCCACACAAGAAAAAAGAGAAAGTTATAGGGCAGCATTTGCGCCTAACACGATCAAGGGCCAATATGTTGATGGAACAAAGGAAAGCCAAGTTTCCCCAGATGGCTATACTCTTGATATTGCTTATATGTCCCGGCTGGGAAATGATGAGAAACAATTGGATTTAATTTTTGATTACCAAAATAATGTAAAAATGTATCCGGAGTTTCAGCAGTATCTTCGCGAATATCAGCCGCCCTTATTAGCAACGTGGGGTAAAAATGATGTTTCATTTATTCCAGCTGGTGCTGAAGCTTTTAAAAAGGATTTACCTAAAGCCGAGATTCATTTATTAGATACTGGGCACTTTGCATTGGAAACACATGCATATGAAATCGGAAAGCAAATGTTGGATTTTTTGAAAAACAATAAAAGGGTGGAATAGGGATAATTTGAATTTAGAAGGGTGACAAGTCAGTCTCATGGAGAATTCAGGAGCTAAAAATGCGAAATTGTTTAATTCCACAAAGACCATGATCGGTGGATTAGTTATGCTCATCATTTCAATGGGGATCGGACGTTTTTCATATACTTCCATACTTCCATTGATGCAATCACAAGCTCATCTATCCGCTACGGAATCTGGATATTTGGCAGGGAGTAATAACTTGGGTTACCTTATCGCTGCCTTTGGTGCAGGTTTCATAACATGGGGGTCCCGAAGAGCCTATCATCTCCGGATGCAATTGGTACTCTGCATTATTTTAACAGGACTTATGGGAATCACTTCATCATTTTTATGGTGGATGATTTTGCGCTTTCTCGCTGGAGTTAGCAGCGGCCTTATTTTCGTTCTATCATCAAGTTTAGTGTTGGATGCGCTGTTTTCAGATAAACGTGAAAAATGGGTAGGTATATTTTACGGCGGGGTTGGTATAGGCATTGTTTTAGCTGGGTTACTTACGCCTGTTCTTAGCATTTTCACTTGGAGGGGAACTTGGATCGGGCTTTTGATCATCAGTACCATCCTCATCATACCTGTGTGGTCATTTATCCGCGATAAAGAGCCGAAACCTATAACTCAAAATGCTGAATCCCTGAGTTCATCAGCGGAAAATCCATCTATCTTCGGCTGGCTACTTGTTGCTTATGGACTTGAGGGGTTAGGTTATATAGTAAGCGCGACGTTTCTTGTGGCGATGGTTAAGCAAATGCCTCATATGTCAATTTTTGCTGACTTTAGCTGGATTATCGTTGGGATAGCGGCGGTACCATCAACAGTGATCTGGTCCTGGTGGGCGAGTAAAGTCGGTTACATCAAACCATTGATTATTGCGCTTATCCTGCAAGCTGTTGGGATCATACTGCCTGTATGGCTTCCCAATATATTCGGCGTGACGTTAGGATCTGTCCTTTTTGGAGGCACGTTTATGGGCATTTCCATGCTTGCTCTCGCCGCAGCTCGTATGTCTAGACCATCCAGTGGTAATAGAGCAATTGCTTTGATGACAGGATTTTATGGTATAGGTCAAATACTCGGTCCAATCGGAGCCGGAATCGTGTTGGAAATGGCGCATAGTTACAACCTATCATTACTTCTGGCCACTTTGGTGCTTGTTGCTGCTGCTATTATATTGCTATCCGGTGCAGTTAATTTAAGTAAAAAAAGAGCGATAGGAAATTTGGACCATGCTCGTATTCATCCTGATCAAGAGCTTAGTTAGATCCTGGGCAATTTGCATTGGACAAATGGAATTGGTGAATTGATTCCTTTATTGGAGGAATAAAAAAATGCAAATAGGTTTTTTTGATTCTGGTATTGGAGGCATTACTGTATAGCATGATACATTAAAAGTTTTACCTAATGAAGATTATATGTATTACGCAGATACATTAAATGTTCCATATATGGGGACAAAACGAAAGATGACGTTAAAAAGTATGTTTTAAAATGCTATACTTCAAAATCTTATTACTAAATTAGATAACGAACATGTTGTTGATTTATTACCTCTTCCGAAATTAGTTCAGTTTGCAGAAAGTTTTGAGTTTAACGAGCAAATAGTGCTGCCTTATCTTCAAGAACAATTATCTATATATGATTTAAACCATTGTTTTAGGATGTACTCACTTTTCTTACTATAGAAATATATTTAGAACACTATTTGCATCGGATGTTAATATAACTGAAATATTTCTTCCTTTTGTTCAGGAGTCAAAGTCGAGGATAAGGCTAAATTAAAAGATTTTAATAACCTGTTCAAAAGATTGGACACTATTAACGAATGTGAAAAGTCTGAGATTTTACAATAAAAGGAGGTTTTTAAAGGTGTTTGAGACTGATTTGACGCGTGCTCTTAAAATTCGATACCCGATTTTTCAAGCGCCGATGGCTGGTGGCGTTTCGACGCCCGAATTAGTAGCGGCAGTTTCAAATGCCGGTGGGCTAGGCAACTTGGGGGGCGGATACTTAACACCGGAGCAACTCCGTAGCGAGATCCAAAAGATCAAGCAACGAACGGACCAGCCTTTTGGAGTAAACTTGTTTGTGCCTGAGCAATCAGAAGATTCGGAAGAAGCAATTTACCGGATGGCAGATTATCTGAATAAATACCGCATCAAACTTGGCACTGCTCAAAATCCAGCGATTATGAAGTTTTCAGAATCATTTGAGGAGCAGGTACAGGTACTGTTGGAGGAGCGTGTCCCCGTATTTAGTTTCACTTTTGGCATACCATCTCAAGACGTGATCCAAACCATGAAACAGCTTGGAATATTCATCATTGGAACTGCAACAACTGTTGATGAAGCCAAGCAATTGGAAGCAGCTGGTGCAGATGCAATTGTGGCTCAGGGGAGCGAAGCAGGCGGGCATAGGGGGACCTTCATGAAAGACCCTTCCCATGCTTTGATAGGCACCATGGCTATTGTTCCGCAGATCGTTGACCATGTGTCGATCCCGGTCATCGCAGCGGGGGGAATCATGGATGGGCGGGGACTTGCAGCAAGTCTTGCATTAGGAGCCGCTGCAGTACAGATGGGCACTGCGTTTCTAGCCTGCCCCGAGAGCGGCGCCCACGAAACGTACAAACAGAAAATCCTCTCGACAAATGAGGACTCCACTGAAATTACACGTGCATACTCCGGAAAGGCTGCAAGAGGTATTCAAACAAAATTTATGGTTGACATGCATCAGTACCCAGGGACAATCCCGGCTTACCCCATTCAAAACGCGATGACCCGGGACATTCGTCAGGCGGCTGCAATAGCGAACAACCCCGAGTATATGTCACTTTGGGCGGGCCAGGGTCTTCGGTTAGCAGGCGACCAACCTGCCGCTTCAATTGTAAAACAAACCATTGATCAAGCCAGTGTTCTTGTCCGGAAATTTTCTTTTATTAGAATGGTTGATAATAAATAGGGAAAAATAATTTTTATTAAAAGGAGGAAGTTAAAATGCCATTACTTCGTTTTGATCTTATTAAAGGACGAGATAAAGCAAGCCTGAAAAAACTTTTGGATGTTGCCCACCAAGTTGTTGTGGAAGCTTTTGACGTTCCTGAGCGAGATCGTTATCAAATCGTTCACGAACACTCGGCGGACCATATGATTATTGAGGATACTGGGCTAGGATTTAACCGTACCGATAGTCTAGTTATTCTCTCCATAATAAGCAAAGCCCGGCCAAAAGAGAAGAAACAAAAGCTCTATTCCTTACTGGCAGAAAGGTTAGAAGCTGAATGCAGCATCGCACCAACCGATTTAATGGTATCTATTGTTGAAAATAACGATGATGATTGGAGTTTTGGACTAGGGGAGGCACAATTTTTGACCGGTAAGTTAAGCTGATTCAACGCTAGTCGTTTCGATCTCAATCGGTAATATAACCAATATTAATCGCCCTTAAATTGGCCTGGTAGGCTAGTTGAAGGGCGATTTCCATGAGTCTTGGTATTGAGATGATAAAATAGGCTTATGGATGTTCAAAAATTACAACTACATACAGAGGGTAGCATCTGAATTTGAGTTTCGATTCTTACTGATGCCGGATATCATCAGAATCTCTTCAGAATGTTCTACGGCTAGATGGAGAACGCGAAAAAGACGTTCATTCTGAGTAAGATAAGCATAGTTACCAATTGAGCCTAAAAAATAAGGTATCTTGTTGCGGCTTACAATACAGCGCACCGCCAATGGTTTAACGGGCAGGGCAAGCAAACAATATGTTTATCCAATCATTCTGATGTGTAACAACCCAATTCATAGTAAGTATTATTGTTGAAATCAAAGCTTTTAATCACGTCAAGACCAAGCTTTTTGGTATGGGCAGCGTATGATCTACGATTGATGTGGTTTATAAAAGTTATCAATATCGGATATTTTTTACTCATTTGCATTCTGGAAAAATCAAAAACCTTTCGGAGTACTTCCGTACCCCTGTAATCCATATCAATGCAAATTGGCCCATACTGATAAGTGTTTTCTGTAGAAAGCGTAATTCCCTTATATTCTGTATCTTTCAAATCGTCAATCATATATTGAAAAAGAGGCCACTTAGCCCAATACTTCCACGAGGCAGCCATTGCATAAGCAACAATCTTCTTGCCATGACATGCAATTGTAATTCCATTTTCCTTTTCAATTAATTCCTTAAACTGTTCTTCTGTAAATAAGGTTGTAACGAAGCCATCGGGTTTGTCTTTTTCACTAATGGTTGTAATGTGATATTTTTTTTGTAATTTCACTATAGCAGATATATCATCAACAGTAGCATTTCTATAAATCATTGTTATCCTCCTATATAAAATGAGCTAAAAAACTTATACCTCAGCATACATCATAATTGAAACCATTTTAAATGACAATTATTGAATTGTTTATGGGTACAGCGCCTACACATTTGGTTTGCAGTTATTTCATTCATTCCAGTCGATTGCTATCCGCTTCCCGGAACCTTGAAATTAAAGCAGACGTAATTTTTACTAAAGTTATATGAGTGTTTTGGACATTATAAAATATATTTTAGCACCCCCGGATTTCTTCCCGTAACGGATCGATATCTTCTGTAATTGCAATATTCGTAATGTCCGCTTGTGTCAATTTTTTTAACCTTCCAAACTAAAAATTTGACTGTCCCCAATGCGTTACGACCACTCCGTATCCAAGACACAGAAGCCGGTAATTTCTTAGCGTAGGAAAAACCGGCTTTTTTCGCCTACAAAATCTCTTAGCGTGGGTTTTATGTCATTTGGTTGGCGGTACCCCTTATAGGAGTCCCGCCAACATTTTAACGAAAATATACGCTAAGCCGTCGGATGTGACCGGCTTAGCGTTCAGATCATAAGTTTGTTTAGTATAATTTTAATACCCCCCCAAGTTTTAGTCCTATATACCCATAATAACTTTATATATCAAAAGATTTTAGATAATGATCGAAACTAAACAAGTGATAAATACATGACTTAACAATTTGTTTTTTTATATTAACAAAAATACGTTTTTCATAAAACCAGCAAGGGAGAATTGCGTCACAAAAAAATGACACCATTCTCCCCTACAGCTTACTTTAATATTCTCCTTTTATTACAAAAAACGAGCCCCGAATGGTTCCAGCTAGTTTAGACTTTTGCCTGGCGAACTTAAACTTCACATCCACTCCTTAGCATGCTTTTTTATTAATGAAATCATACTTTTCATTGATGGTGAAAGCCATTTATCTTTGTGGTAAGCAAGGTACGTTGAAACTGCGGTAAGATCAGATTCGACCTCTTCCCCGATTAATTTATGGCTTTCCAATTCCTCTTGTACCGAAAAATAAGGAACCATGGATATTCCTAAACCGCTCCTAACACATTGTTTAATCGCTTCGATGCTCTGAAATTCCAGACTTTCTTTAACTTTTAATTTCTTGTAATGGATATATTCATTAAAAACAGCCTTATAACCGCAACTACGTTCGGTATAAAGTACAGCCCCCAGTTCAAGATTATTTTCAAGAGTCGGGCTGATGATCACCATTTTTTCTCTCATCAGCTGTTCACAGTGGAGTTCGGGCAATTTCCATCCATCACTTTCCAATACTAATGCAATATCGATTTCTCCTGTTTGAAGACAGGCCATAATATCTTGGAAATCAAGTGTTTTGAGGGATAAATTCACATTCCGATATACTTTTTTATACTCGACAAGAAGAGATGGGACGCGATGAATCATAAGTGATTCCGATACACCCAGTGTAAGATCACCTGTAGGTTCGTTGTCTGTCGTTAAAGCTTGATCGTATAATTCAATGATTTTTAAAGCGTAAGGAAGAAACTGTTCTCCGTAGTGGGTTAGCACGACTTTTTTACCCAAACGATCAAAAACAGGTTTTCCGATCTCAGCTTCCAACTCCTTGATATGTGCAGTGACGGAGGACTGGGCGTAACCTAGATGCTCAGCAGCTTTTTTAAATCCGCCTTTTTCAACAATAGTTTTCAGGGTTATGAGATGACGAAGCTCCACGTTTTCACACCTTTGTATGTAAAATTTATGACATGACTATAGTTCATTATTAATGAACGTTTAATTCTAATATATCAATTTTACTGCACATAAAACTCTGATTTATAATGTACCTGTCTGCAGACAACAATTCAACCTAAGTTTATCGGACGATGTGATCCTGCCAGGAACCCGAACTCTACAAAGGAGTGTGAATTCAAAAATGGACAACACAGGCAAGAAGAAGATTATTGAACACTTCCTCAGCCTTTATGGGCAAGGTCGTTGGGGGGACCCTCAGAACACGGAGCCGTTGAATGCACTACTCGACATGCTCACCGATGATGTCGAGTGGTGGATGAGCGGACTTCCACACCCCGGGTTCGTCTCCAAGGATGAATTCCGATCGATGCTGGCCCCGCTGAACGACATTACTGACGGGCCACTTCAGATCGTCCCTACCGGTTGGATCATCCAAGGGGACCGTGTGGCAGTGGAGGCCTACTCAACGATGAAGTTGAAGAGTGGACTTCGCTATCAGAACCATTATCATTTTCTCTTTGAGCTCCGGGGCGATAAAATCGCCGTCTACCACGAGCATCACGACACGGCCCACGTTAACGACGTATTAGTCAATATCACGGGTGACGCCGGGAAATAAGCAAAAAGGATGAGTTTAGATCCACCGTTTGCCGAATGTGAATCTTGCTCATCCTTTTTCAACCATTACAATATTTCAATGTACCCTTCTGTTCCATTCACGCGAATGCGTTGCCCGTCTTTGATCAGCCCGGTAGCATTTTCCACTCCGACAACTGCCGGCAAGCCATATTCACGAGCGATAACGGCTCCATGGGTCATCAGTCCGCCAACTTCGGTAACCAGGCCTTTAATGGATACAAATAATGATGTCCAGCCAGGGTCAGTAAAGGCGGTGACTAATATATCTCCATCTTCCAGATCAGCATCTTCCATGTTTAAGATGATACGTGCTCGTCCTCTATAACTCCGGTAGAAACAGGTAGACCTACAAGCGCTTTGTCTGGCAGATTTTCTCGTTTGTACTCGCCCACAATGATTTCACCATCAGACGTGATTACACGTGGGGGAGTTAGCTTTTCGAAAAGTTTGTAATCGTCCTTTCGTGTACTGATGATCTGATAATCCAGTTTATTTGTGCGTACGACTTCGTGAAGCTCTTCAAAAGTGAGATAGTATATATCTTCTTTTTCATGAATAACGCTTGCGTGTACGAGTTGTTCGGCTGTTTTCAGTAAAGCCTGCTTATAAACGAAGTAGCGATTAATATAACTATATTTTGGATATTCCCGATATCCAATGAGATTCCGGACTAGGTCGATCATTCGTTTTGTCTCTTTGGCTTTTTGTTCGCCATCCGGTAATTGCTTCAATCGTTCTAATAACTCTTGTTCTTTTTTCAAAGCTTCCTGTCGCCCTTGCTCAAACTTCCGCTTTCCGGCATTAGGCTCAAAATTTTTGATATTACCCAGAATCATGGGGACAAGTGTAATTGGTTTTTCGCTCCAACGGGTTCTGGTAATATCGATTTCACCGGCACATCGCATTCCGTATTTGCCCAGATAAGCATAGATAGCGTCTTGAGATTCCTGTCCACCAACAAACTTAACCAGTTCATCCAGAAAGTTATCTTCTTTTACATGTTGTAAATAATCAATTACTTCCGGATAAGGACGAATCACATCTGCGACATCCATTAGAGCCAGACCCATTTGGAATTGAAACCAGCGACCATTAACCGACGGCTTATAACTCTGAAACGTTTTTTCGAGTGGGCCGTATCGGAATCCAGGATTCGTCGAGACCCTTCGAAGCCGGTCAAATTGGTTCCGGGAGAAAAGGTAAGCCCAAGACAGATGACAGATAAAGAAGAAGCTGCATTGATCGCTGCGGCTGAGCACAGCGGTTCTCTTCGGGACCAGACGATTCTAATCATGATGTTTCACACCGGCTTGCGGACAATGGAAGTGTGTGACCTGGCTCCCAGAGATATTCAAATCGGTAAACGCAGTGGCCATTTAACAGTCCGATCCGGAAAAAGGAATAAACAGCGAGAAGTTCCTTTGAACGCTACGTGCAGAGCTGCTTTAGAAAAATATCTGGCAGAACTTACTCCGAACAGCCCTTATTTGTTTCCATCGGAGAAGACCGGTTATCGATTAACCGAACGTGCTTTACGTCATTTGATTCAAAAATATGTGAAAGCCGCCCGGCTAGAAGGATTAAGCGCCCACGATCTACGGCACCGCTTCGGCTATGTTATGGCAGAAAACACGCCGTTGCACCGTTTGGCGCAAATTATGGGACACGATAGTCTGGACACAACGATGATTTATGTCAAAGCAACCCGTGTGGATCTGCAAGCGGAAGTCGAAAAAATAGCATGGCAATAGGGGGATTAGAACGATGTACGCAAGAGTAAGGGAACTGCTGACTCCGGAGGAACGGTTGCAATATTTGCAAATACCGTCTGATCTCGGCGAATGGGAATTGGGCACCTATTTCACATTTACCAAGCATGACCTTGAAATCATCCAGCAGCGGCGAAGAGATTATAATCGACTTGGCTTCGCCGTGCAGTTGTGCGTACTTCGTTATCTCGGCTGTACGCTTTCTGATATAAAGGAAGTGCCGGTTCATATTCTTCGTTATATTGCAGTGCAAATCAATACTGATGTGTATTCCTTTGCATCTTACGGCGAACGGGAAGCTACGAAATATGAGCATTTAGAGGAAATCCGGAAGGAGTATGGTTACCAGACATTTACATTGAGCGAGTATCGTTCTTTGTGCAAGCATCTTTTTAGCCATGCAATGGCAAACGGCAATCCCTTACACCTGATTCAGCTCGCACTTGAAGATTTACGTAAACGTAAAATCATTCTGCCCTCAATGGCTACGATTGAAAGAGCAGTTTGGGAAACTCGCAAACGGACAGAAGAAAAAATATTCAAGCTGCTCAGCAGTTCACTGACAGAATTACAAATTGCCAAGCTGGATTGCGTCTTAACCACCATGCCGGAAAGCAGCAAAACTTACTTGGCGTGGTTAAGGGAAATTCCAGGTACCAGCTCTCCGGATTCCTTTTTGAAGGTTATTGAAAAGCTTGAATACATACGGGATTTGCAGCTGCAAGTCGATACGAAAGGCATCCATCCAAACCGGCTACGGCAGCTTTCAAAAATTGGTTCGCGTTACGAACCTCACTCCTTCCGCCGCTTTAATGATCCGAAAAAGTACTCGATATTAGTCGCGTACCTATTGGAATTGATTCAGGATTTGACAGACTTTGCTTTCGAGATCCACGACCGGCAGATTATGATACTGCTCTCTAAAGGGAGAAAAGCCCAAGAGGAACTTCAAAAGCAAAACGGTAAATCGATCAACGAAAAGGTTGTTCACTTCGCCGATCTTGGTGCTGCTCTTATTAAGGCCCGAAGTGAAGGAACTGATCCGTTTGTTGCGCTTGATGCCGTTATGCCGTGGGATCAGATCGTCGCATCCGTGGAAGAAGCTAAACGGCTATCGCGGCCCGTAGATTACGACTATTTGGACTTGCTGGAAAAGAAATTCTATGCGCTCCGGAAATACACGCCAACACTGCTAAAATCGTTGGAGTTTCAGTCTACTAAGTCGGCAGAGCCGCTAATGAAAGCGGTTGATATCATCCGGGAAATGAACGAAACCGGAAAACGAAAAGTTCCGGAAGGCGCACCGCTGAACTTCGTTTCAAACCGCTGGCAAAAACATGTTTACGACGACGACGGAACCATCAACCGGCATTACTACGAAATGGCTGTCCTGACAGAGCTGCGGAATTATGTTCGTTCTGGGGACGTATCCATTGTCGGAAGCCGTCAGCATAAGGACTTCGAGGAGTACCTTGTACCGAAAGCTGATTGGAATATTATTGATCCTAACGCTACAAAGCTTGCCGTTAGCTTGTCCGCAAAGGAATATCTTGAAGAGCGTACTGAATCACTGCTTCAAAGATTAAACTGGGTTTCGGACCATATCGATGAACTGGACGGCGTTAATTTGGAGAACGGGAAATTGCATATCGAGCGATTGGAGAAAGATGTTCCCGATGAATCCCGGAATTTCAGCCTTTCCCTATATGAACTGCTGCCACGAATTAAGCTAACGGATCTGCTCATGGAAGTAGCCAACTGGACTAATTTTCATGAGCAATTTATTCACGCGTCCAGTAATCGCGCTCCGAACGAGGAAGAAACGACAATCCTCATGGCTACCCTTATGGCAATGGGAACGAACATTGGACTTACAAAAATGGCTGAAGCCACGCCGAACATTTCATATCGGCAAATGGCTAATACAGCGCAATGGCGGCTGTACGAAGACGCGATGAATAAAGCACAGGCTGTTCTTGTAAATTTCCATCACAAGCTTGCTCTGCCCTCATATTGGGGAAACGGCACGACCTCATCATCTGATGGTATGCGCGTCCGGATTGGAGTTTCGGCACTTCACGCAGACGCGAATCCCCATTACGGAACCGGAAAAGGAGCTACGATTTATCGGTTCATGAGTGACCAATTTTCTACGTTCTACACGAAAGTCATCAATACGAACGCTCGGGATGCCGTACACGTCATCGACGGTTTGCTCCACCATGAAACGGACTTAGCCATCGAGGAGCATTATACGGATACAGCAGGTTACACCGATCAAGTCTTTGGTTTAACACATCTGCTCGGATTTCGCTTTGCGCCGCGCTTACGCGATCTGGCTGATTCCAAGCTCTACACTATCGGGAAATCTTCTGATTTTCCTAAATTAGAGAAGCTGCTTCGCGGACAGATTAACACAAAGATCATTCAAGAAAACTACGATGATGTTCTCCGGCTGGCTCACTCCATCCGGGAAGGCACCGTTTCAGCATCACTCATTATGGGGAAGATCGGTTCCTATGCAAGACAAAATAGCTTGGCTACCGCGCTGCGAGAAATGGGGCGTATTGAGAAAACGATCTTCATTCTGGATTACCTTTCGAGCGAGGCGCTACGGCGAAAAATCCATCGGGGGTTAAACAAAGGGGAAGCCATGAACACGTTGGCCAGAGCAATTTTCTTTGGCAAACATGGCGAGCTGCGAGAACGTGCGTTACAAGACCAGCTCCAACGGGCAAGCGCATTGAATATCATAATTAATGCAATTAGCGTTTGGAATACCGTCTATCTCCAGCAAGCAACAGAACACCGCAAAAAGCAAGGAAAGCTTCAGGAGGAACTACTAAACCACATTTCTCCCCTTGGATGGGAGCACATTAATTTCTTAGGCGAATACAAATTCAATTTCAAGCAGAATACGTCTCTCAATTCCTTACGACCGCTTAAACAACAGGAAGTTGAATGACCAGTGATCTGGGGCCGTACCCGGCTTAGAGTAAGAAAAAACGCTAAGTCGGGTACGGCCGAAGGCTTAGCGTATATTTTCGTTAAAATGTTGGCGGGACCCCTCCAATGTCCTATACTTCTTCTACGCGAAGGAGCCAAAGCAATGTTAGAACATCTTCATATCGGTACTCGGTGATACCTGTGTATTTCGCTTTGGTATCCTGGATCACTTTACTGATAAATTTATTTGGGCCAATACCAATTGATGCGATAATTCCTGTTCTCGGCAGAATTGTTTGCTTCATGTTTACAGCTGCATTCCCTGTTTTAGCATAAGCATGTTCAATAGAATCAAGATAAACAAACATTTCGTTCATTCTGTTGTCAAATCAATATTTATGAAATGTCTACCCAAATAAAATTTATGTGATCTGATTCTCTATCTTAGTCATTTCAGAGCTACTTTTTTACGTCTCCACGATAACATGAAAGAAGATACATGAAATTTTGACTCAACTTGCATTTAAATATTTTGTAGTGCATAATGTGTTTATTCATATTGCAATTAAAACGAAAGGGGAAATCATATTGAGTATAGCTTCCCGTGGTGTTTACATCGGTCCTCCTCGTCTAAAGACAGCAATTCATGCCGTGGTTTGGCTGGCTAAAAGTGGTAGTATGGTAAGCAGCGGGTTAATAGCGAGTCAAGTCGATTCACATGCTACCTTTATTCGAAGAGTGATGCAATCGTTGAATAGTGCGGGTATTGTAGAGTCAAAAGGTGGACGAGAAGGTGGATATTTTTTGAAAAAACCTTCGACAGAAATTACATTAGGTGATATATACGAAGCAATTAATAATGATCCTAACGATGTTAAAGGTAATGAGAAAGTTGGAGAACAGCTAAGTGTAGAATGTGATCAGCCTGAAAAACGTTTAGATGGAGAACAGTTAGATGTTGAACTTGAACAGATTCTTCAGCAAGCTGAATTAAATACCATTGAGTATTTACGAAATTATACAATTGCTGAATTAGTAGATCGAGTACGGTTCTTTTGAGAGCATTAAAATAGAATGGCTAATACTAAGTTGCAGAACTACATGCAACTTTTTATTGAAACTAATTGTGCTTTTTTATAATACAAAATAGCAAGAGAGATAACGAACATAATTATCAGCAATATGAACTCTTTTGATTATTAAAATAAAGATGACATATATGTTATAGAAGTGACACCGGATTATTAAATTCATCATTAATGGAGGAATTGATATGGAGAAGAAACGTGCTGTAGTAATTGGTGCAACTGGACAAATTGGGAGAGCAGCGGTAGACATACTAGTGCGAGATGGTTGGGATGTCACAGCGGTTTCACGCAGTGGAGGGAAAGATGAAAACTGGCCCGATGAGGTAAAGATTGTGCGTGCTGATCGGAATAATGATGCAGAGTTTGCTGCCGCGATTGGCGACGGCTGTGACGTGGTAGTGGATGTAGTTGCTTACGGGGCTGCGCATGCGCGACAATTGACCGCTATGGCAGATCGTATTGGATCAGCAGTGGTACTCTCAACGACAGTAGTATATGAAGATGATAAAGGAAGGAACTTCGATACGGCAAGGGAACCAGGTGGCTTTCCCCATTTGCCAGTTCCGATTCATGAGAGCCAGCGCACAGTGCAGCCTGGAGAGACGACTTACTCTACGGGTAAGACAGCATTGGAGCAGGAACTCCTTGCGGCAGGCGACCGTCTACCAATCACAGTGTTGCGTGCAGGTGCGGTATATGGACCATATAGCTCTTTCCCTTACGAGTTATACTTCGTCAAACGTAACCTGGACGGGCGACGGAAGCGAGTACTTGATTTTGGTGGTGAGGGTCTGTTCCATCGTGTGAGCGTTCGTACTCTTGCAGAACTGATCCGGCTGGCGGCAAAGCAACCGGGTTCCAGAGTGCTCAATGCCTGTGATCCCGAGGTGCCAACCGTAGCTGAGATTGGAATGGCCATCGACGCCATCATGGATGTTAAAGCACCAGAGACTTTCTTAATTGATGGGCCATCGACGGAGCCATACGTGGGCAAGACCTCTTGGATGATTGAGCATCCGGTGATCTGCGATATGGTTGCTGCTGAAAAGGAATTAGGTTATCGCCCGGTGGAAAATTACGATAAAAGCTTGCAGGAGATGGTAGAGTGGTTAGTAGAACAATTAGCTGGACGCGACTGGAAGGAAGCCTTTCCACTATTGGCTCAAACGCATCCGCATCTTTTCGACTATGTAGCTGAAGATGCATGGTTTACTAAAGCGTTGAAATGACATCGCAACTTTAAATAGATGAAACTGTAATTGCTAGAATAATAATTTTTACTAATTGATAGTTTTCGAAAGAACTACGACTCCATTTTAATATAAAAATAGAAAGGGGTGAAACGTATGAAATACAGAAAATTAGGTAAAAGTGAGTTGGAAGTATCGGCTCTTGGATTTGGTTGCATGGGAATGTCGGAATTTTATAGCGGACGCGATGACAATGAATCGATTCGTACAATACACAGAGCGATTGAACTTGGCATAAATATGCTGGATACAGCAGATATGTACGGTCTTGGAAAAAATGAAGAACTTCTTGCAAAAGCATTGGAAGGGCGACGTAGTGAAGTGATCCTGTCCACCAAATTTGGTAATGTACGCAGTGAAGATGGTAAATTTCTGGGTTTAAACGGTCGGGCCGACTATGTAAAAGAAGCATGCGATGCCAGCCTTCATCGCTTGGGTACCGACTATATCGATTTGTACTACGTGCATCGGGTAGATCCTAATACTCCGATTGAAGAAACAGTTGGCGCAATGTCTGAATTGGTACGTGAGGGTAAAGTGCGATATATTGGATTATCTGAAGCGACCGAAGAAGAAATTCGACGCGCATAGGCGATACATCCGATTACAGCTTTGCAGTCGGAATACTCTCTTTGGTCTCGCGATGTAGAAGATGGTATTTTGGCGTTGTGTCGCGAACTTGAGATTGGTTTTGTTGCTTTTAGTCCATTGGGATACGGATTTCTAACAGGTCAAATTCAAAAACTAGAAGACTTGGCCGAAGATGATGTAAGACGACTCTCTCCTCGGTTCCAGGGAGATAATTTCAATAAAAATTTGGATCTTGTGCATCGTGTAAAAGAAATAGCAACATGCACTATTGTTCAAAATGATTGCGTTAGTTTCGATAGAAGGTATCAGACCATGATATGTGTTCTCAAAATTTTAGTTTATAAGGAAAAGGGTACCTGTATAAAAAGGCACCCTTTTCCTTATAATTTTGAAAATAGTGGAAGTTACTAGCTCTTTTTATTTTTTTCATTCAATTTCGATTTTCTTTCTTAATCATATGCAGATGAACGGATATCGCAGGGTTATACATCGAAGATATTTGTAATTAAAGACAAGGAATTACCGACAGTACCTGAAGGTCTCAATAAAAGGACTAATTGTTCATCCTCAGCTTGCATAAAGGGGAAAATTCAGCCATTAAATTATGCATAGATATAGAAATGAGGGCATGCACATGAGCATAACTTTGATCCATAGAAAGCAATATCTACTATTAGTTTGAATTTTGTGAGTATGTTTTCGAATATTAAAACAAAGTATATAGATAATCGTACAGATCATATTTCATTTAGGATTCAGTTTGTTGTATTTTTTACATACGGAGACGAAAGGATATGCAGTTGTATATGTGGAATATACCTTGTCCAATGTCCAGTGACACAAAGTTTCACCCTTTTGAGGAGTTTGTAACATTTAGAAATGACTTCTTTCGTCCTCAGTACACGCCACGCTGCTTGGCCAATGCAATTCCCTCTCGCCGACGTTCGCGAATCAAGGCACCGCTTGAACTCTGCAAAAGCCCCCACCACCGAAAGCATAAGGTTGGCCATAGGTGAATCTTCACCAGTAAAGGTTAAATTCTCTTTAACAAACTCGATCTGAACGTTCCGTTTGGTCAGGTCTTGGACGATTTTCCGAAGGTCATCCAAGTTGCGGGCGAGACGATCCATATTATGTATCACCACTAGATCTCCTTCACGAACAAACGCGAGTAACGCTTCTAATTGCGGTCTTTGCGTATCTTTACTAGATGCTTTGTCTGTCAATATCCGATCTATCTGAACTTGTTCCAATTGTCGTTCTGGATTCTACTCGATGCTTTACCCGGACATAACCAATGCGTTGACCCTGCAGTAGAGCGTGGTGAACAACGTTCGAACTATGCTCACTCAGATAATGGCTAACGCTAAGATTGGCGGGACGGGCAGCTTTGCTGCGAAGGTGCTTGATTATTGACTTCGTGGTCAAGATTAGATATGATGATCCCATGAGGTGATTTCATGAGCAGACCAAGAGAATTTGATGTCGATCGTGCACTACACCAATCCATGGAAGTGTTCTGGACGAAAGGCTTTAAGTCGACCTCGTTTGAGGATTTGACCCAAACGACGCGGGTCAAGAAACAAAGTTTGTACGGCGTTTTTGATGACAAGCGATCATTGTTTTTGAAGGCGTTGGCATTGTATCGCAAGCAGAGTGTAGCGGTGCTGGAAGAACTGGTCTCCCAGGACGACATGTCTCCCATAAAGAAGCTAGACGCTATACGAGGTATTGCGCTAGGTCAATGCCACGAAACAATTCGCAGAGGATGCCTCATGGTGAATTCAGCACTGGAATTCGGTACCGACGACAAGGAGGTAAAACGCGAAGTAGAGATGATGTTTGCCGAAGTCGAACAATTACTTGAGAAGATAATCTGTAGCGGTCAGGAGCAGCAGTTGATTACAACCCGCTATACCAGCAAAGAGCTTGCTGCTTATCTAAACAATGCTCTTCAAGGCGCGAAAATGATGGAGAAGTCTGGTGCATCCTGGGAGTGGATCGATATGGTCTTATATACGTCTTTTGCGATGATCGTGCCCTAATCCTTTTTTTTACGAAATTTTTGACTATGTGGTCAATAAAAGATCTATAAGGTAAAGAATTGATGATAAAAATGAAAGGAGGTGGTTCTTTGGGATTATATAATTATGTGTTGAGTAAAAATACGAATTCAAGATGCTGATTGTAACACTTTTAACGCAACCGCTAGTCTGTTGCACAAAAATATCCAGATATTTTAAATAAATTAATTTGGAGGTCGTTATGAATAATACTCGATCTGTTCAGGCCCTGTTCAAACCATTCGCAATCGGGAATATGACTCTATCTAATCGTATCGTGATGGCGCCGATGACCCGACAATTTTCCCCAGATGGGGTACCGAGTTTAGACATGGCTTCCTATTACCGTCGCAGAGCTGAGAACGGTGTTGGTCTTATAGTCACTGAGGGTACAGTCATCAATCACCCGGATTCGTCAAGTCAAGACAACGTACCACACATCTATGGTGAGGCTGCTTTAGAGGGTTGGGCAAACGTAGTGGCTGCGGTACACGAGGCAGGCGGACGGATCATACCGCAGATTTGGCATATGGGGACACGAGGCAATGTCGGCGATTATTCGGAATTGGAAATCGCCGCAATCATCCAATCCTTCGCACAGGCAGCATTTGAAGCCAAGCGGCTTGGCTTTGACGGCATCGAGCTTCACGGTGCGCACCAATTTTTGATAGATCAATTCTTCTGGGAGAAAACCAACCCGCGTACCGATCGCTTTGGCGGCGACATGGTTGCGCGTACCCGCTTTGCAGTAGAGGTCATCGAAGCTTGTCGCCGTGCCGTCGGACGGGATTTCCCAATTGTATTGCGTTTCTCGCAATGGAAGGGGGATGACTATACGGCGAAATTGGCTGAAACACCGACACAGCTGGGACAGTTCCTGGCGCCATTGGTCGATGCGGGCGTCGATATGTTCCATTGCTCCACTCGCCGTTTCTGGGAGCCCGAATTTGAAGGCTCCGATCTGAATCTTGCCGGATGGACGAAAAAGCTGACAGGGAAACCAACGATTACAGTTGGATCGGTAGGTCTTGATGGCGAATTTATGAGTCTTTTAACCGAAGGAAAGGGAGCGGGTAATACCAAGATCGACGGGTTAATCGAGAGGCTGGAACGTGAAGAATTCGATCTGGTAGCCGTAGGCCGGGCATTATTGGCTGATCCTGCTTGGGCAAAGAAAATCCGAGACGGCCGAACAGACGAATTGATCCCTATTACAGCTGAGGCATTGAAAACACTTCATTAAGTTTCCGCTTGATTAGCAAAAACGGGATACAATTTTGAACTAACGGGGACGTTAGTTGAACTTCGCTTGCTATTACGAGAACCGGATTCCCTTTAAGGGCCCGGTTTTTTCATGCAACGCATTGCTTAGCGTACGATTTTTTCCGTTTCGTGAGGTGACGGCATTAAGCAAGGAATTTTGTCTAGTTGGGAGTACGGCCAACAACTAGATAATAAAGATCGAATACAAGAAGGGCGTTCCGGAATGAGCCGGGAGCGTCCTTTTTTCGTTCCCTGTTCAAACTAGGGATGGTTTAAAACAGCCTCAATCTGGTAGAAAGAAACTGGTTCCAGATCGGTGAGCAATGCAGGGGGGATGAACACGCAACGGAATGGACGAGAGAGCAGGGTAACCGTGGTCACGCTTAACCTATAGTCAAAACAATTTGATAAGCAAAATAATGACTGCAAAAATACCGACTACAATTAGCAAGTTTACTGCATTACGTAAAGAGCCGAAGTTTTCTTCGGCTCTTTTCTAAAATATACAGTTGCTTTATTGCAAGAAGCGATGACCCGTTAATACTTGATGGTTGTTGGTCATTAAATATATGGAGGAATGTACGCACATAGAAGCTGCCGTTGGGGCATCTTGGTTCACTCCCATCCGTTAAAAATTTAGTTCAGAGCAATATCTGGATTCTCTCTTGAATCTATTTTTTAATTGGAATCAACCTTAGCACGGTGCAATACCGAACTGAGGTTGATTCAGTTAACTATGACATACTGCCGTTTACTTCAGATAGGTTCCCGTTTCTCCAATTCCACCTCTGCCATTCAATACATAAACCCTTGCATTTCCTTTGCCGGAGCATGTCAGGGTAATCTTGCCATCAGTAACGGTTTTGGAATCACCAGTCACCGCATCCACATAGGTTCCGTTCGGAATGCCGGTAAACGTGGCGTTTCCCGAAATCGTGACCAATGCAAAGCTGTCAATGCCTTTGGCGCTGTCGGTATATCTTCTCTTAAACGCCAGATCGCCCGACACATTCTCTGTGGAATACTGACCTTTTTGCAAGGCGGGAACAGCTCTTCTGATTAAATTAAGCTGTCTGATATGTTTCGCCAGAGGATGGTTGAGCGATTCCGCAAGTGTTCCGGTAGCATTTGTGTATTTACCGTAATCTTGTACCGTAACATTGCCCTCTATGTGATCGCCGTAATAAGCCCGTCCCGTTTTGCTTAGCGGTGCGTTTGGACCCGGATCGATGACAGCCCCCTTTTGAAATTCGATTTCGGAACCATAGAAAATAGCGGGTATTCCGCGGAAGGTGAACATCAGATCGAGATTTTCAGCCCAAGTATCCTGTGTACCCGCGAATCTTTGATTTTCTGGAGCCTGGTCAGGCGCATAGTCATGTGAGTCGACATAGGTTACATTCCACGTAGCATCATTATAGTATTGGTCGCCACTTCTCATATTGAATGCTTCATGCGCGGTCTTGAATGCCCAATGCATTGGGAAATCAATCACATCCATACCCGATTTCATCGAATAGTCAGGCTTATGATAGGTATTTCCATTTAAGAAAGCATTGTTCGAGGTTGGCTGTCCTGCTGTAGTAGAAGAGTTGTCCGCCCACTCTTGTTCAACCGACATTTTATTGGAGGCATAGTCATTTTTTCCATCGCCCGGATACGATTTTGAGCTTTTCCAAGTATAGAATGGCGTCGAGATCGCTGGAATTCCACTGTTCCAGACATCTCTGTAACGAGTAGCTACTTCTCCAAAAATATAGAAATCCGAGCCGCCTCTTGTCTTCCAGGCAGGAATATAGTATTTATTGAAAATATACCGGCTCACATGCTTCACCGTATCGACACGAAAAGCATCAACACCCATGTCAATATAGTGATTGTAGGTATCAATTAAATATTTGTTAACTGCAGGATTTTCTGTGTTCAGGTCCACACAATCTCCCGCTATCTGTCCGGTTTGAACCGTATAGGATTCCCAAGAAAGACTTTTCTCTGTATGGTAAATGTTATTATTCGTTCCCTCGTTCTTCATTAAATCGAGCCTTGCCTGATATTGCTGATCAGGCGTCAAAGTATCATAGTTTGACGGCAGCTTATCTGTAGTTTTCACCAAGTTGTTAGCAGTATCCGGTTTAGCCGGATCTTTCTTAAACATGGGGTACAGGTTCTCTTCACCAAAATTACCGGTATGATTGACGACGATGTCCTGAATAACCTTCAGCCCTTTGGCATGGGCCGCATTGATCAAATCCTGATAAGAAGCCCCCGCCGACTCATATCTAGGGTCTACTTTGGAAAAATTTATTGCATGGTAACCATGATAATCATAACCGCTGGCATTTTGCACAACAGGTGTAATCCAGATGGCGCTGAACCCGAGGGCTTTGATATAGTCGAGCTTTTGAATCAGCCCCTTAAAGTCCCCTCTCCAAGCCGGGTCTGAATCCGGATTACGCGCCTTGGCATCATCCCATGCGTGCATGTTGTTGCTCGGATCACCGTCATAGAACCGGGAAGTGATCACGAAGTAAATAGTGTCTTCCCGAAAGTCACCTTTATTTCCAATATTATAAACAAAGCTCTGTTTGGTTTGATTGCCAGCGCCGTCTATAACGAGAAATTTTAATGTCGTGGTCTTGGAGATAAGGATGGACGGACCGGTCAATCCGGCCAGAGCATTGCCAAGGACATAGACTTTTGAACTTATGGTTGGTTCCGTACCATCTTCCGTATAGTATGCCTTGGTCGTTGCCGCCTTGTTATCTTTGATAGTGAAGGATACAGTCACCGAGGAATCGGAATGCCCGGCAGGTAAATTCGCTGTGATTGTGGGAGCTTGTAGATCTGCATTCAGGTCAATCACATAAGCGAAAGAGGATGCATTTCCAGTTTGACCAATTGAGTTGACACCTAAAGCCTTAATGGTCAAAGAGGACGCAACTTGAATTGGAGAGGTATACAAGGTCGAGGATGTCGTAGGTGTCGAACCGTCTAGCGTATAGTAAATCTTATCGTCACTGTTGGTGCTGGACAGCGTCACCGTTTGGGACGAATCGTATGTTTTGGGTACAGGAGAGGCAGAAATCGCTGGAATTTTAGGCATTTCCGGGTTAGCATCATACCATGTGTTATCTGTGTAATACCAGCCCTCTTTCACACTGCGGGACAAGTCGGCCGTCTGTTTGCCGCTGCCGTCATTAAAGATGAGACTTGAGCCCATAGCCCCGGTAATGGTGTAACTGTACCAGTCGTTTCCATCCGACGTCATCAGAATTCCCGGCCACGCCCCGCTAATTGGAACAGTTGCCGGATTCAGATTCCAGTAATGGATTCGAATCGCTGAATTCCAGCTTGAAGGTTTCTTAAAGTGAACCGTTAACCCAGTTTGAGTTGAATTAAGTGTTGTGGTAGATGCATACGTTGCGGTAACGGTAGACGTGATCGAAGCGGTGGTCGATGGAAGAGCAGTCGCTGTGGAATTCGTGTAGGTGGCTGTATAATTGTTGTTGCTCGAAGCTACGCCGGGTAAACCGAAGAAGTTGAAGCAAAGCGATACAATCATCAACCAAGAAATAAAACTCCCCGTTTTTTTTCTTAGCAAGTTAACAACCTCCTGATAATTTTAGTGGGTTAGATCATGCAATCGGTTGCATTGAAAGTAAAAAAAGAAAGGCATTTATTTTGATGAAATGGATTCATTGATCGCCTCCTCCGTTGTATATTTGGAAAATAATCATTGTACACGCTTACAAAATAAACTATGAGAACAGCCCATTCACACAGGCTCTATACCAATGATTTTTCCTTTTATGATTATATCAACCATACTTTTACTGGTCAATGTATTGCTGGGGACATATTTCAAACCCTAAGATAGCCTGTTCATAATTGAAGCCAATGTCCGAAAAGCTTATAAATTTATCTTTAATATAAGTGTTGACAAGTTGTTAAATAAATGAAATCATGTCATTGAGTGCAAACGATTGCCTATTTTGAAAGCGTATACAGTTTGTTTTGCCCTCTTTTATTTACTCCTAATCTCTTATGAGAGGTTGGTTGTAAAATAATATTAAAAGGAGTGTTTAGCATGAGGAGGAAGACAAGCCCCGTTTTGAGACGTACCTGGAGTATTGTTCTTTTTGTCGTATTGTTGTTACAAACGATTGGGTTTACTCCCGAAGCACAGGCGAATGCTGATGTTCAGCAGTTAGGCGGTTCAGACGCGAAGCTAACAACTGCCACAAACTACGAACTTCCGGAAAGGACGAAGGATGGTCTTATTTTTCATGCATGGAACTGGTCTTTTGACAACATCACCAGGAACCTTCCTGAACTGGCTCAGGCGGGATTTAAAGCGGTGCAAACTTCACCAATCCAAGCCAACAAGGAAGGGTTGACAGAAGGCAGCAAGTGGTGGATTTTGTACCAGCCCATCAACTTTAATATCGGTAACTCTCAATTGGGAAGCAGGGAGGATTTCAGACAGCTTTGCCAGGAAGCGCATAAATACGGCATAAGTGTTATCGTTGATGTTGTCGCCAATCATACGGGGAATGCGGGCGGTGGAAATCAGCAGTATCAGCCAGCGCATAATGTTGATCCGGTGATCAAGAATAACCGCTATTTCTGGCATGAGGCCAGAGGCGTGGAAAACTGGAATGACCGTTGGCAAGTCACGCAGTGGGGAATTGGTCTGCCCGACCTCAACACGTCTAATCAGGAATTGCAAGATATTATTATCGGCTTCCTGAATGACGCCATTTCCTTAGGCGCCGATGGCTTCAGATTCGACGCCGCTAAGCATATTGAGCTGCCTAACGATCCGGGGGGCTCCAACTTCTGGCCCCGGGTACTGGGCTCGTTGAACAATAAAGACAGACTGTTTAATTACGGGGAAGTGCTTCAAGGCGGGGCTGACAACTTTGCCGGCTATGCCAATTACCTCAGTTTGAGCGCCTCCAGCTACGGGGACAGTGTCAGAGGCGCTGTTGGTTATCACGGTAGTATCAATGTTGATGCGGCCAAATCTTTTAACGCTAATAATGTAAGCCCTTCCAAATTAGTTACCTGGGTGGAATCGCATGACACTTATGCAAACGACAACAGCGAATCAACGGGGTTGAACGATTGGCAGATCAAAATGGGCTGGGCAATTATCGCCTCCCGGGCGGAGACGACCTCTCTGTTCTTCAACAGACCGGCAGGAAGTGGAAAATTTGCGAACCGACTCGGCGACGCGGGGAATACGCTCTGGAAGGACCCGGACATCGTTGTCGTTAACAAGTTCCACAATGCCATGGTAGGTCAAGACGAATACCTTAGGACGCAAGGGAATCAAATTATGCAGGTTGAACGCGGAACCAAAGGTATGACGATTGTAAATCTTGGAGGCAATGCTCAAATCAACACCCCTACCAGACTGGAGGACGGCGTTTACCAGAACAAGGCCAGCGGCGGTGGATCATTTACGGTATCGAACGGCAGAATTACCGGTCATCTGGACGAAGGCAGGATCGCCGTACTGTATAATGCGGCGCAGCAAACTCCAACAGTATCCGTCGATCCTGAGGAAGGCGCTTTCTTTACAGATTCAGTTACCGTGAGAATGAACTATTCCAATGCAAATTCGGCAACCTACACTTTGAACGGGGGGCCAGCAACTCCGTTCAAATCAGGGGATATGGTCAGCATTGGCGCTGGGACTCCAATCGGATCAACGTTTGTTCTGAAGATTGTCGCCGCGAATTTGTCCGGTCAAACCGAGAAGACTTTTAGGTATACGAAGGAGGAACCGAGCTCGGGCATAACCGTTCATTTCTACAAGCCTTCTGGCTGGGGAGCACCGAACATCTACTACTACGATGATTCTGTGACTCCGCTCAAGGAAGGCTCAGCTTGGCCGGGCGTGGCCATGCAGGACGAAGGTAACGGCTGGTATGTATATAGGGCCCCAGGCTGGACGCAGGCGAAGGTCATATTCAACTCAAACGGAAATCAGGTGCCCGGATCGCAAATGCCTGGATATGATGTAAGTGGCGAGAAATGGATCAAGGAGGGACGGATTACTTCGCAAGATCCCCATGGGATAACCGACAGTTACGATCGATAAACCGGAAGAAGCATTCCACTGAGATAGTCTGGAGATCATGCTCAATTACAGTGATGCCGACAATGATACTCACATTCTGAACGGTGGTCTTTTTCTTCCGGACATAAACTGACGATAGGCACAGGCGATCCGTCTGTGCCTGCTATACGCTGGAAGTGACATCAAATATTAGGGAACGAAAACTTACTTCGGTAAATTTTTCACATATACACAAAATAATGAGGAGATTGCGAAAGAAACAAACAGTTCTATCGACCCTATTCTGGTATTTAGGAAGTACATTACAATTATCGACAGTAAATAATTTGTTGTGTTGTATTATAAATCTAAAATTTGAAATGCGAAAGAGAGTGATCTGGACAAATTACCGATATAACAACAAGTGAAAACCACATTTGAATTACAAATGTATGGAAAGTTATTATTTTGTTGAGGAGAGATGGAAATGAAATCCCATGTAAAAAAGTCAATCTGCTCATTGTTAGCATTGGCAACTGCGTTGCCGATTATGTTAACAGTGCCAGCGCCCGTTCAGGTGTCAGCGGCAAGCGATGTAACCGTTGATTTATCAGCCGAAAAGCAAGTCATTCGCGGTTTTGGAGGCATGAACCATTCCGGTTGGGCTGGAGATTTGACACCAGCTCAAAGAGAAACCGCTTTTGGCAATGGCAATAATCAGTTGGGGCTTACTGTTCTAAGAATTCCTATTGACGAAAATAAAAATAATTGGAAAAGGGAAGTAGCAACAGCAAAAAAGGCGATTGAAAACGGCGCAATCGTTTTTGCTACGCCTTGGAATCCTCCAAGCGACATGGTTGAGACCTTCACGCTCGGAACAAACTCAGGTACAGGCACTACATATGAAGCGGAAACAGGTACCACACTCACCAATGCAAAAGAGGAGCGTACGAATTCGGGCTACACCGGTACCGGGTATGTCAAGTTTCAAAATACAACCAACTCTGCTGTCCAATTCAATACAATCCCCATCGGCAGTACAGGAACGAAAAATGTGAAAATTCGCTATGCCCTGCCAAATGGAACAAGCAAGCTGGACGTCTATGTGAACGGGGCGAAAGCACAGAGCAATGTTCCTTTTGAAGCCACTGGCAGTTGGAGCACTTGGGGCGAAAAATCAATCCAGGTATCGATGGCTAATGGAACCAGCACGTTGAAACTGGTCACGACAGGGACAGAAGCCCCGATTATTGATAACATCAATATTACTGCTTATGTTGAGTCCCAAACGGCAAAACGCCTCAGATACGATAAGTATGATGCTTATGCCAAGTATTTGAATGAATTCGACTCCTTTATGAAAAACAATGGTGTAAATCTATATGCTATTTCTGTTCAAAACGAGCCGGATTATGCCCATGACTGGACATGGTGGTCTGCCGATGAAATACTTCACTTTATGAAAGAAAATGCCGGCTCCATCAACAACCGAGTCATGGCACCTGAATCATTTTCTTATGTCAAAGCAATGTCAGACAAGATTTTGAATGATCCACAGGCCCTTGCAAATATGGATATTCTGGGAGCACATACTTATGGTACGAGATTCAGCGATTTCTCTTATCCGCTGTTCAAGCAAAAAGGAGCTGGCAAAGAGCTCTGGATGACAGAAGTCTACTATCCGAACAGTGAAGCCAACTCGGCAGATCGCTGGCCTGAGGCACTGGATGTCTCCTATCACATTCACAATGCGATGGTAGAGGGAGACTTCCAGGCATACGTATGGTGGTACATCCGCAGACAATACAGCCCGATGAATGAAGACGGTACAATCAGCAAACGCGGTTATAATATGGCTCACTTCTCGAAATTTGTTCGTCCTGGATATGTAAGAGTAGATGCAACAAAGAACCCTGCTGCCAACATTTACACTTCTGCCTATAAAGGTGACAACAAGGTCGTCATTGTGGCAATCAACAAAAGTGCTTCCCCAGTAAGCCAAAACTTTACACTGAAAAACGGAACAACATCCACAGTCTCCTCCTGGGTAACAGATCGAACCAGAAATCTGGCAGCCGGACCAAAAATAAATGTGGCAGGCAGTTCCTTTACGGCTCAGCTTCCTGCGCAAAGTGTAACTACTTTTGTAGCTGAATTAGGCAAAAATAGCAACATCGTCAATACCAATGTCGGTACCACTTACGAAGCTGAGAAGGATACCACCTTGGTTAACTCCGTAGTAGAGAGCACTTACTCGGAAAATAACAATATTCAATTTGTTAATTTTAACACCATATCCGATGCATCCATTCAGTGGAACAGCATTAACTGTGCTTTTGCAGGCTCCAAAAATGTGAAATTCAGATATGCGCTGGATAAAGGTACACGATACCTGGATGTGTATGTGAATGGAGCAAAAGTAATGAGCGATGCGCCTTTCGAAGCCACTGGTAGTTGGGGAACCTGGGGTGAAACTACAGTCCAACTACCATTCAAGAGTGAAGTAAATACCTTAAAAGTAGTAACTACGGGTACAGAAGGCCCCAATATTGATAAAATCACTGTATCAGCCCAATAACCTAATATAAGCAAAAGCTATAGAGAATGAACTGTACCCTGTTAGTCAGACACGACGAAGAAACTATGTCTACTTGGCAGGGTACTTTCATTGGTTTAAGGAGGAGAAAACGATGTGGAAGAAATGTAGTTTGTTTTTATTCGTTCTAGCACTTGTCTGGAGTTGCATTTCAGAAATACCTGCGTCTGCCGACAGCCCTACAATTGCCAAGCATATAGGAAATTCTAACCCACTTATAGACCATCATTTAGGGGCGGATCCCTTTGCACTGACTTATAACGGAAGAGTTTATATCTACATGTCCAGTGATAGCTATGAATACAATAGTGACGGAACGATTAAAGATAATTCATTCGCTAATTTGAAGAGTGTTTTCGTTATATCTTCAGCGGATATGGTGAACTGGACAGACCATGGGGCCATTCCCGTTGCAGGTGTCAATGGCGCCAATGGCGGTCAGGGGATTGCGAAATG
>NZ_JH601067.1:45945-83551 GCF_000245715.1 Paenibacillus sp. Aloe-11
CCACCAGCCGCAGTTAAAAAGATAAATGGCAAAGATAAATTCTTTCTTTATTTCGCAAATGGTACCGGTGGTATCGGTGTTCTCACAGCAGATAGCCCCATTGGGCCATGGACAGATCCGTTGGGAAAAGCGTTGGTTACTACTAAAACACCTGGCATGTCTGATGTTGTATGGCTTTTCGACCCAGCCGTATTGGTGGATGACGACGGCACAGGCTACCTCTACACCGGCGGTGGCATTCCTGGTGGTTCTACACCAACCCAAGAGCAACGGGCCAATCCCAAAACAGCCAGAGTGTTGAAGCTGGGAGCCGACATGACCAGCGTTGTTGGAAGTGCATCTATGATTGATGCTCCATTTATCCTGGAAGACTCAGGAATTCATAAATATAAAGGAATCTATTACTATTCCTATTGCATTAACTTCGGAGGCGTACACCCTGCCAATATACCAGGGGGGCAAATAGGGTATATGACCAGCACAAGTCCGATGGGGCCGTTTACGTACGCAGGACATTTCCTGAAAAATCCAGCATCCTTTTTTAAGGCCGGTGGGAACAACCATCATGCTGTTTTCAACTTTAACGGGGAATGGTATGTAGCCTACCATGCTCAAACGGTTAGTTTAGCGTTATTCGGTGAAGGTAAGGGATACCGTTCTCCCCATATCAACAAGCTTGTGCATCGTGCAGATGGAAGCATTCAAGAGGTTGCTGCCAATTATGCAGGCGTAGCCCAACTGGACAATCTTGATCCCTATCAACGAGTAGAGGCAGAAACATTTGGTTGGAACCGGGGAATTTTAACTGAGAAATCTTCAGCGACAGGCGGTCCGGTCAACAACCAGCACGTAACTGGTATTCACAATGGAGACTGGATTGCGGTAGGTAACGCTGACCTCGGTTCCATAGGAGCCAAGACCTTTAAAGCTAATGTTGCCTCCGTGACAGGAGGTAAAATTGAAGTCCGTCTTGACAGTGTAACAGGCAAGCTGGCAGGAACGCTTAACGTACCTTCAACTGGTGGAGAGCAAACCTGGAGAGAACTAGAAACTGCTGTAAGCGGTGCAACCGGTATTCACAACGTCTTCTTTGTATTTACCGGAAACGCTACAGACAGCTTGTTCAATTTCGATTACTGGCAGTTTACAAAAAATAATGCCACTGCGGTGGCTGCTGGCGGTACCACTTATGAAGCGGATAAGGATACCACATTGGTCAACTCCGTAGTACAGAGCACTTATTTGGACAATAAACCCATACAATATGTCGACTTTACTGCCATGTCCGAGGCATCCATTCAGTGGAACAGCATTAACTGTGCCTTAGCAGGTACAAAAAATGTTAAATTCAAATATGCTTTGGAGAGAGGTATAAGGAATCTTGATGTGTATGTGAACGGAACGAAGGTAATTAGCGATGCAGCTTTTGATGCAACTGGGAGTTGGGGAATATGGGAAGAAAAAACAATTCAGATACCCATGAGTAGCGGAATCAATACATTAAAAGTGGTAACGACCGGCACAGAAGGACCGAATTTAAAGAGTATTCATATTTCATCCCAGTAGGGTTAAGGCTAAAGGCTTAGTTATCCAAGAAACCTGTTTTACTTACAAATTGGATATTTCCAAAGATGATTGTTGCAACGTGCTTAGTTCGGTTTAAAAAAGGATTGAAGGTTGAGATCCACGGTGGTTGAACAACTCATTCAAAACATATTTAATAAGTAAAATCACCTAAATGCGCTTCGAACAAATTGACTGTTTTTGATGCTCTTTTAAATCGCTAATTAAGGAAGCTCCATATGAACAAGGGACTGTCCCAAAAGTCGATTTGGGAAATTTCGGCCCCCAAATTGTAAATGATTTCATTTAACAAAAGAACCTTCATTTCCACTTACATAGTGGTTTTGAAGGTTCTTTTGCATCATTTAAATACATATATAAATGGATTTGCGGTTGATTGGGGACGAGAATAAATATTGGGTTCAATGATCGTATAGTTTCCAAAGAATGAGGCATGATGGGTGTTCAAAATGTGAACCCCCTTTCAAAAACTATACCTTCTGGTTATTTATGGCTTGCCTATACTTCTCCCAAATTGATGTAATTCATTTGATCACCGATAAATGTGCGTGATTTTGGAATCATTGGAGATAACAATATTATTGTCTAAGAAGATCATTAAATTGAAATACATAAAGCATCGTGTTATAGAACGTTTTGACTCCATTTCTATAAGGTGATACATTTATAAAATTGGGGGGGGCAGTTTTATGGCAAAACGTGCAATGACAGATGAAGCGAAGGCGTTAAAGGCGCAAGCCATTCTAGATCAGGCCGCTCGCATGTTCGAAGAATCCGAATATAATCACATTAAAATGTCGGACATTGCTAAAGAAATGCAAATGTCAAAGGGTATTCTTTTCGTTTATTTTAAAACTAAAGAAGCTTTATTTTTCAATCTACTGTGTAGAGAGTACGAGATAAGGCTAATTCGGCTAACTGAACTAATAGTCGAACAACCTATTCACAACTTCAACGATTTCAAACGCCTAATTATGACCGAGCTGATCGAACTGGTTGACCATAAACCTTTATATATTCGCTTAGAGGCTATACGTTCAGTAATACTGGAGAAAAATGTGGATGCCGAAATGATGCTCAATCTAAAAACGAATCTTTACCTCCAGATGATGAAAATGAACTCTTTAATCTGCGAGAATGGCGTGCTGACAGAAAGCGAAGTCATGGATGTTTTCCAAGCGCAGGCTTCCATTATAATCGGATGCAAGCTATCATCTAGCATGCCTGCTGAAGTAGCCGACAGTATTGAGGAAAAAAGATTGGACGGATTCAAACGGGATTTCAGAACCGACGTAATCACAACGATGGAGCGCTATTTGGAAGGATTTCGCGTCGAAAGATAAAAAAGAGGAACGTATGTGGCTCAGTGCCAAGCATATTTAAGAGTTGGTCATCGAATTGTATAGTCCGAAATACACATCCGAGATGCATTTCTTGACACACGCATTTTTCATAAGTCGCCTTTTGGCGGCTTATTTTTGTTGTATGGACTTTTAAGGGAGAGCAAGCAAATCCGAAATGAAGGGCCAAGTTTACGCTAAAATTAACGGCACCTGCCTGAACGTCTGAATAGATGTTACTTCCTAAAATAAATAATCCATTACTCTATTTACAAATGACCCAGGGTCATTTATAATTGACTCAAGGTCATTAATTAAAAGGAGGACAACAACATGGATAAAAAAGTAGCACTTGTCACTGGAGCTTCAGCAGGAATTGGAAAAGAGACAGCTATTGAATTGAAAAACAAAGGATTTATCGTTTATGGGGCAGCTCGCCGCACAGAAATGATGAAGGATCTGGCAACGCAAGGGATACGCCCAATCGCTCTGGATGTCACTGACGAGGAATCAATGAACAATTGTGTGGAACACATTCTGAAAAAAGAAGGACGAATCGACGTTCTGGTTAATAACGCCGGGTACGGTTCCTACGGAGCCGTTGAGGACGTGCCTATGGAAGAGGCTCGCCGCCAAGTGGAGGTCAACCTATTCGGCCTGGCGCGAATGACACAACTGGTGCTGCCAAACATGCGCAAACATCGCTTCGGTAAAATCGTAAACGTGTCGTCCATGGGTGGAAAAGTATGGACTTCCTTCGGAGCATGGTATCATGCGACAAAATTCGCGGTGGAAGGTTTCTCGGATTGCTTGCGTCTTGAAGTGGCGCCGTTCGGTATTGACGTGATCGTGGTGGAACCGGGCGGGATTGCTACCGATTGGGGAACCATCGCTGCAGAGAATCTCCGCAAAGCTTCCGCACATGGAGCGTATAAGCAAGCGACCAACAAATCGGCGGACAATATGGTAAAAACCTACAGCGGCAGCAACCTGACGAAACCTGTAGCCATTGCCCGCTGCATCGGCAAAGCCGTAACGGTGAAACGGCCAAAACAACGGTATCTCATTGGATTCGGTGCCAAACCGATGGTGTTCATCAAGACCATGTTCGGAGATCGCGTTTTTGATCGGATCATCACTCGGTTCAGCTAATAAAAATTTGTTTGGGGAGTTCAGGAATACAGAGCCTCTTACTGTAGAGAATAAAACAATCCATATACTCAAATTTTTTAACTGATAATAGACGCAAGATTACTAATTGAATGGAGGAACACAACATGGATAAAAAAGTAGCACTTGTCACCGGAGCTTCAGCAGGAATTGGGAAAGAGACAGCCATTGAGCTGAAAAACAAAGGATTTATCGTTTACGGGGCAGCTCGCCGCACAGAAATGATGAAGGATCTGGCAACACAAGGGATACGCCCGATCGCTCTGGATGTCACAGACGAGGAATCAATGGTGAATTGTGTGGATCACATTCTGAAAAAAGAAGGACGGATCGACGTTCTGGTTAATAACGCCGGGTATGGTTCTTACGGAGCCGTTGAGGATGTGCCTATGGAGGAGGCTCGCCGCCAAGTGGAGGTTAACGTATTTGGTCTGGCACGAATGACACAATTGGTGCTGCCAAGCATGCGCAAGCATCGCTTCGGCAAAATCGTAAACGTGTCGTCCATGGGTGGAAAAGTGTGGACTTCCTTCGGAGCATGGTATCATGCGACAAAATTCGCAGTGGAAGGGTTCTCGGATTGTCTTCGTCTGGAAGTAGCGCCGTTCGGCATTGACGTGATCGTGGTGGAACCGGGCGGGATCGCTACCGATTGGGGAACCATCGCTGCCGAAAATCTTCGTAAAGCCTCCGCGCATGGAGCGTATGAACAAAGGGCCAACAAATCGGCGGACAATATGGTGAAAACCTACAGCGGCAGCAACCTGACCAAACCTGTAGTCATTGCCCGTTGCATCGGCAAAGCCGTAACCGTGAAACGGCCAAAAACACGGTATCTCATTGGATTCGGTGCCAAACCGATGGTGTTCATCAAAACCGTGTTCGGAGATCGTATCTTTGATCGGATCATCACTCGGTTCAGCTAAACCATAGTAAATATACTTCAAACGTATGAACTAAAGAATCGCGAAAAATGAAATTTACTGCTTGCTGGGGAGGAAATTCTCGCATGCAGTAAGAAGGAGGAACACAGATGGCAACCCGAAAAGAGGCAGTCACTGCCATCGTGGCTGGCGCGACAGGCATGATGGGAAAGCAACTTGTCAAACTTCTGCTGGAGCATCCAGCCTACGATCGCGTCATCGTTCTTGTTCGTCGGGATATGGGCATATCCCATCCCAAACTGGTGCAGAAACAGGTGTCCTTTGATCAACTGGAGGAACAATTGGATGGCGCATTGGTGAAAGACGCAGATGTCTTCTGCACATTAGGCACAACCATGGGACAAGCCGGGAGCAAAGAAGCGTTCCGCCGGGTAGATCATGATTATCCGGTAGCACTGGGCAGAGCAGCGCTTCGTCATGGAGCAGCCAGCTATATCGTTGTGACTGCCATGTGGTCTTCTGTACGGTCTCTTATGTTCTACACACGAGTAAAAGGAGAAACAGAACGCGATCTGCTGGCTCTCGGGCTGCCGCGCCTCGTTTTCTTGCGGCCCTCTCTCTTGATAGGGGATCGTGAAGATGAGAGTTTTGGAGATCGGGCAACCAATTATATATTCCGAGTTCTCGACCCGCTAATGATCGGACCTTTCTCCAGAATTAAAGCGATTAAAACGGAGGATGTCGCAAAAGCCATGATCATCACAGCACGCGAAAGTGGACCGGCTGTCGAAGTATTGGAGTCTGAGGAAATCCCCTTAAGAATACGCGGACAAAAATGAACCTTGTGACACGCAACGAGTTGACACAGCCTAAACATACATCATTGACTCCAAATCAATGTAAAAATGTCAATTTGAAATGGAGGGAGAAGATGTCTAAACGTGCTATGACAGATGAAGCCAAAGCTTTGAAGGCTCAAGCGATTTTGGACCAAGCAGCGGAAATGTTTCATTCTTCAGACTATGAACAGATTAAAATGTCGGATATTGCGAAGGAAATGAAAATGTCCAAAGGCATTTTATATGTATATTTTAAAACGAAAGAATCCTTGTTTTTCAATCTTCTATGCCGTGAATATGAGAAAAGGCTGAACCGGCTCATTGAAATAATTGTAGAAAGCCGCATCCGGGATTTCGATGATTTTAAACATCTCTTGTTAACCGAACTTTCGAAGCTTGTCGAGCATAACTCGCTGTACATTCGATTAGAAGCCATGCGTACAACCGTTCTGGAGAAAAACGTGGACGCGGAGACCATGCTTATGTTGAAAATGAATCTTTACGTCCAGATGAGGCGTATGACCACGCTCATTTGTGAGCATAACGCGCTAACCGAAACCGAAGTGATGGATGTGTTCCAGGCCGAGGCGTCAATCATTACCGGGTGCAAATTAAATGCGACCCTGCCCCCCGAAGTGGTAGATATCATTGAAAAACAAGGGCTGGAAGGACTCAAACGCGATTTCAAACAAGATGTCCTGACCACCATGCAATCGTATCTGGAGGGCTACAGGGCCACTCATCAAAACGCAGCAAAAGATTGAACGTTGATTGAAAGTAAATGAACCGGGAGGTTCGGATTCCACCATCAGTGGATATATCTTTTTAATGTTTTTAACCACACATATCTTCATGGAATTTGTGCTTTTATATCTGGATTTGAAGATCGCTGCTGTATACAATCTATTTTCGATCTTAATTTTCGCGGTCTGCATTTATTGGAACCACATCGGAAGATCTAATATGGCCATACTTTTGGGCGGCCTTGAAGTTGCTATGTTTGCAATGATCACCACCATGACGGGAGGATGGTCGCTGGGCTTCTACCTGTTCATGTTTACCACGATTGCCCAAATATTTTTCTCTCACACGTTGCAAAGAGGGGCCAAAATTGCGATCTCATCTCTTGTCATTATTGCTTCTGTGGTGCTTAAAGTCGCAAGCATAGGGGTTCAAATTCAGGTGTCACAGACCGTGGAGTTAATGGTATACGGTTTTAACTTTTTTGGTTCGCTCGTAGGCGTCAGCTTGTTTTATTTTTACTTCGATGGTCAGCGGAGAGCGTTGAACAATGAGACACAAAAAACGAAAGAACTTGTCGGAAATCTTGAAAATATTTTCAATACAAATCATGTCGTTGCGGAAAAAGTTGAAGGTATCAGTAATCAATTTGCCCAAACGTTCAAGGAAAACCTGGATTCGCAAATCCAGATCGGTCATTCGGTGGAATCCGTTGCTCAGGGCTTGAATCATATACATATCCTGGATAACATGCTTTCCAATAATAAGGAAGAAACCCGCAATCTTCAATACGCTGTAGCTGAATTGCAGCAACGTGCGCAAGAAGTAAGCAAGATTGTTGATGTGATTAAATCGGTTTCTGATCAAACCAATTTGTTGGCTCTCAATGCATCCATCGAGGCAGCAAGTGCGGGTGAGCATGGAAGAGGCTTCGAGGTTGTAGCTATGGAAGTTCGGAAGCTGGCTGGAACGTCCCGAAAAGCTACGGAAGAAATTGACATGATGATGAAGAATATCAATGATAGCATTTGTCAAGCCGATCGTAATATGGAAAAAGTGAATAGCATTGCAGGAATTCAAAAGGAATTGTCCGATGAACTGGAGGACAAATTCAAAAACATCGAATCCGAGATTACAACTGTAACGAATGAAATTCAATCTGCTAATCGGGATATCGGTGAAATCACGCAATTCAAGGAAAAAATCGTTCAATTGGTCGATGTGCTGTCTGAGATTTCCGAGAAAAACAATGTGGCTACAGAGCATATTTCGGATACCGTCAAAGTGCAAAGCACTTCCATGCAACATGCAAATACAATCTTGAATGAATTGTTAGCTTTATCTCGTAAATTGGTGAACGGAGGAGTTTAGAAATCAAGGAATGCCTGGAGCAATAGGAGGTTGGACAATGGCAAAAAAACAAGGAGCTACAGCCGTCGTAGCGGGAGCGACCGGACTTGTAGGACAGCAGCTTGTGAAGCTGCTGCTCAAACATCCCGCTTATCGGCGCGTCGTTGTGCTTGTGCGGCGTGACATGGGAATGTCCCACCCGAAGTTAATACAGAAGCAGCTTTCTTTCGATCGACTGCAAGAAGAGTTGGATGGAGCATTACTGAAAAATGCTGACGTATTTTGCGCGCTTGGAACAACGATTAGACAGGCTGGCAGCCAGGGAGCGTTCCGACAGGTGGACTATGCCTATCCTTTGGCGTTGGGACAAGCAGCGAAGCAACACGGTGCTGCCAAATTCCTAATCGTAACTGCCATGGGTTCGTCTGAGCGATCAACACTTTTTTATAATCGTGTAAAAGGGGAAGTGGAACGGGATTTGCTCCATCTGGGTCTGCCGAGAGTAGTCTTACTGCGACCATCGTTCATGCTCGGAGACCGCGAGGAAAGACGCCTTGGAGAGAAGGCGGGCATTATTGCCTTTCAATTACTCCGTCCCTTCATGATCGGTTCGCTTTCCCGGTTCAAGGCTGTGCATAGCAGAGATGTCGCTCATGTCATGATTCAGGCGGCTCGCCAGAAAGCACCAGCTTGGGAAGCTATCAATTCCGACGAAATTACACGCCGGGCCGCCGCTTCAAAAACATAAACAACCAATTAGCAATAATCTTCAGGTTCATATCTGTATATGCCAAGTCGCCCCAAAGGCGGCTTTTTCTCTCCTTATAAATAGCGTGAATTTTTGGTAACAAAGGAACGTACGGTCTCTTCAATAGGAGAGTCATCCAAGTTGTGCAGGTACTTGTCCTTCAGAAGTTTTCGTTTTTGCATATTGTAATAATCCATTAAGGCGCTTTGTAGCAGCAGATTATGGCGGATCAGAAAGGAAGGATCAAGAATCCGACGTAAAATGAGTTGGTCATCCAGGACGAATATTGCAGCGTTCACCGGGTGGAAGATCCCTTTTTCCGAACCCAACCGATACAATTCTTCGAGCTGAATGAAGCGAAAATGCTGTGCATCGACAATCTCTTCATATAGAGGTGGATGATAATTTTTAAAATCCTCAAAAAAATGCTCTGGAAAATAAAAATTGATCATTAGTGATTGCTCAAAGGTCTTTTGGTAGCGATCAATCACGGAGTCATCCTCATGAAAAGAAAAAATGTCTTCATTGCGAAGATAATCTTTAAAGTTAGAAATGACCGAAGCCAAAATGTCGTCCTTGGACGAGAAGTATTTGTACATCGTTACTTTACTTACGTCCATGCACTTGGCCATGTCTTCGGCACGCATAGAAGTCAGGCTTTCCTTGCGAGCCCGGTGAATTAGCCGATAAATCATCGTTCGTCGTGTTTCGTCACGTTGATTGTCAATCATTATTCTCCCCCTATCTATATAAATGATATTATAACATGATTTAGAATTATATAAACCACAAAAACCAAGTTAACTATTTTAGTTGATTTAGTTAATTCGGTATGATATTATACTTCTTGTAGGATAACAATATATGGTGTGGAGGCGAACGATTCATGAAAACGTGGTTTATTACCGGTACTTCAAGAGGATTTGGGCGAATTATGACAGAAAAACTGCTTCAGCGTGGGGATCGAGTTGCAGCCACGGTTCGCCAGCAACATGCTTTGGATGATCTAAAGCAGCAATACGGTGAACAGCTATGGGTTTCTACTCTGGATGTCACGGACGTTTCCGCGATTCGGGAAGTTGTAAATCAGGCGTTTGAAGCGTTGGGACGTATTGATGTGATTGTGAACAATGCCGGGTACAGTTTGTTTGGAGCAGTAGAAGAAGTTAGTGACGAGCAAATTGCACATCAATTCAATACAAACTTTATGGGTTCGCTACAAGTGGCACGTGCCGCAATCCCGCATCTGCGTGCACAAGGAGGGGGACGCATTATGCAACTCTCAAGCATGGCAGGTCAGGTTGCGATGCCCGCTGTCAGCATGTACAACGCCTCGAAGTGGGCGGTTGAAGGATTTTTCGAAGCCCTTGTGCAAGAAGTTGCTCCGTTCAACATCCAAGGGACGTTGGTCGAGCCAGGCGGTGCACGGACAAGCTTTGGGAGCGAAGGGATGGTCGCGGCAGATGCTATGTCTGAATACGAAGGTACTCCCGTCGGTTATATGCGTAGCTTGATTAGCGGATATGGAGGAGATTCCATTCCGGGTGATCCGGTAAAAATGGTTGAAGCCATGATTGAGGCAGTTGACCAAGAAACCGCTCCTCTCCGGTTAACGTTAGGCAGCGATGCATACAAGGCGATTCACAAAAGTCTGACTGCGCGCTTAGCTTCACTGGAGCAACAAAAATCAGTTGCGTATTCAACTGATTTTGAAACGACGGAAGCTTGAAGAATGCAAAAAGGCTGACTATAACATTACAAAACTAATTTTAATAAAATATGGGGGAATCATAAATGAAAACGTGGTTTATTACAGGTACATCAGGCGGATTTGGACGAATCATGACGGAAATGCTACTGGAGAGAGGAGACCGGGTTGCAGCCACGCTTCGCAAACCCCAAGCACTGGATGATTTGAGAGAGCAATATGGAGATCGACTTTGGATCGCTACGTTGGATGTAACGAATATAGATGCGATTAACCAAGTGATCGATCGCGCTTTCAAAGAATTGGGCCGTATTGATGTCATCGTCAATAATGCTGGGTATGGTTTGTTTGGGGCGGCTGAAGAAGTAAGCAACGAGCAATTAAACCATCTTATTCAAACGAATATCCTTGGCTCCCTGCAAGTGACGCGCGCAGCCTTGCCTCACCTTCGTAAGCAAGGTGGCGGCCGCATCCTTCAATTGTCCAGCATGGCTGGTCAAACGGGAATTCCTGCATTAAGCATGTACAATATGTCTAAATGGGCGGTAGAAGGGTTCATTGAAGCTCTCTCGCAAGAAATTGCTGCTTTTAATATCCAGGCGACCTTGATCGAGCCCGGGTCAGCTCGAACCAACTTTTCGGGAAGCAGTTTGATTGTGGCAGAAGGGATTGAAGATTACGCCCAGACACCAGTTGGCTATATGCGACAGATGGCCGAACACCCGAGCGATCGGCATACCCCCGGCGACCCTGTCAAAATGGTTAAAGCGATGATCGACGTAGCAGATGAGGAAAACGCGCCGCTTCGATTAACGTTGGGAAGCGATGCATACGATGCGATTCATACAAGTCTAAGCTCTCGCTTGGCGGCGCTTGAAGGACAAAAGGACACTGCGTATTCAACCGATTTTGAGACGAAAGCTGAATAATTTTTAATAGAAAGGGATAAGAAAATACTAATGGAATATGTGAAGTTAGGCAATACTGGCCTAGATGTCTCCAGTATAGCTCTCGGTTGCATGAGTTATGGCGACCCTGAACGTGGAAGACATCAATGGACCTTAAATGAAGAAGAAAGTCGTCCCATGATTAAGAAGGCTCTTGATCTGGGTATCAATTTTTTTGATACGGCAAATGAATATCAGAAAGGCAGCAGCGAAGAAATTGTTGGCAGGGCTCTAAAGGACTTTGCCAACCGAGATGAAGTGGTCATCGCAACCAAAGTGTTTGCTGGAATGAGAGAAGGACAAAATGCGGTAGGTCTCTCCCGAAAGGCCATCATGACGGAGATTGATCACAGCCTTAGACGACTGGGCACAGACTACATTGATCTTTATCAAGTCCATAGCTGGGATTACAATACGCCCATTGAAGAGACGATGGAAGCGCTGCATGACGTTGTAAAAGCTGGCAAGGCACGTTATATTGGAGCTTCCAACATGTATACCTGGCAATTTCAAAAAGCGCTTTATACTGCCGAGCGCCATGGGTGGACCCGGTTCGTCAGTATGCAAAATCATCTGAACTTATTGTACCGAGAGGAAGAACGGGAAAAGCTGCCGTTTTGCAAAGAGGAAAAAATCGGTGTGATTCCTTGGAGCCCGTTGGCCAGAGGCAGATTGACCCGGAACTGGGATGAAACAAGTTTTCGTGCGGACAACGATATGTTTGGCAAAGTTCTATACCAGGCAACAGCAGAATCAGATCGAAAAGTCATCGAATCGGTGAATGAGGTAGCGGAAGCGCGTGGAATCCCTCGTGCTCAGGTCGCATTGGCATGGGTGCTGCAAAAAGATGCTGTTACAGCTCCAATCGTAGGAGCTACGAAAAAGCAGCATTTAACCGACGCAGTAGCGGCACTGGACGTTCGATTGACTGACGAAGAAATCGAGAAACTGGAGGAGGCATACGTTCCTCATCCAGACAATCTTATATTTTATGCGAAACAAAATGCTTTGATGAAATCCGTCTCCGCCCCGTCTGCTCATTAATGATTTCAAATAAGCAATACGAAAGAGTCACCCAGGTGTAGGGTGGCTCTTTCGTTCGTATGATCAGGTTAGCCAGTAATCTGGTCTAGTTAAGAGTTCTGTTGCAATCCAAATTAATTCATCTGTCTCCCTTTTAAGATATTTGCTTAATGAAGAAGTTATGCCTTTCGCCTTAGTATTTATTGTATTAAACAAATTGATTTCTTCATCATCATCCAGGTAGTGGTACGTCATAAAGGGGATGTTTAATTCAGAATTTGTCTCTTCGGTATACCGTTTGATTCCTCCAAGGCGATGTTGCCCATCCATTAGGGAAGCCTTACTTTTACATAACAATCGTCCTAGAATTTCTACAAGCGCAGAGTGAAGGAGAGTAAAATAAAAACAAGAAAATGGAAGCTGCAAACTTATTTTCAAGTTATGCATAAATGAATGAACTTCATTGCAAAAGTATGCTCAACAATAACGAATTTACATTTGTTCAGAGTAAATCCAAAAAATCAAAAGCGGGCGCTGTCCAACAGGGGAGAGCGCCCACTAATAGAAATAACTTAACTTTCGGTTTGACCGACCATAAGTCATGAAGTGTTTAGCGGGTGGGATTGCAACAGCTATTAAAGTAGCGACTTATACTTATATAAGTTGATCCTTATGAATGGATTCAGGGAATCAACTCCAGCCCTTCTCCCGGTTCCAACACTTTCCCTACCCCTTCCTTTAAAAGCGAAGCGAAGTACTGAGGGTCTTGTTTGATATAAGGGAACGTATTGAAATGGATCGGCACAACTTGTTTCGCTTGAAGCCATTCAGTTGCCAGTGCAGCATCCTCTGGTCCCATAGTATGGTTGTCTCCGATCGGGAGAAATGCCAAATCGATGTTGTTGAGTTCTCCAATCACCTTCATATCGTAGAACAAACCTGTGTCTCCTGCGTGGTAAATCGTTTTGCTCTCTGCCGTGAACAGAATCCCTGTAGGCATTCCCGTATAGATGATTGTTTTGGTCTCCGGATTAACATGGCTTGAGCTATGAAAAGCCTGGGTTAATTTCACTTTTCCAAATTCGAATTGGTAGGTTCCCCCAATGCTCATGGCATGGGTTCGTACACCTTTCCAACTGAGAACATCCGCTAGCTCTGCCGATGCAATGACCAGCGTGTTATTTCGTTTCGCAATTTCCACAGTATCTCCAACATGATCCCCGTGGCCATGGGTCAGAAGGATTACATCAGCCTGCACGTTGGCTGCTTCCAAATCGGTGTTGGAGTTGCCTGTAATAAAAGGATCAATAAGAATGGTTGTGCCATTGGTTTCGATTTTTACAACCGAATGTCCATGATAAGATACTTTCATTTTTCTTCCCCCTTTGGTTGAATTGGCGATGCCGGGTGTATTCGGATTAACGTGACGTAACAAACCACTGCCGCGATATTAGAAAAGGCAATAACCAGTCCCATGGGAATTCCAGATTGCCCTCCATCAATACCGGTTACGGGCGCTACGAGCCCCCCTAATATGAACGAAATCAAGCCAAGCAGGGCAGAAGCGCTTCCTGCAGCATTGCCGTACTTTTGCATAGCTAGGGAAAATCCCGTTGTCGTTATGATCCCGACACTGGATACCACGATAAATAATGGCACCAGCACAGCGTATAGTCCACCGCCGCATAATAATTCTACTAATAATGCCACACCACTAAGCGTAGCCAGGGAAATTCCGCTAACGAATAGTTTATGCTCACTAACCTTACCAGATAGTCTACCCGTAATTTGCCCCGCTACAATCAAACCCAACCCATTCAGGGCAAATATTACACTAAACAGTTGCGGAGAAGCTCGGAATATATCCTGAATCACAAACGTTGAACCTGATATATACGCAAACATCGCAGCAAGGACAAAGCCTTGCGATAATGCGTAGCCCATGAACGTCCGGTCTTTGCTCAGGATACGGAATGTGAAAAGCGTTTGTTTCAATCCGCCCTTAGCTCTTCCTTCAGCAGGCAACGTTTCTTCCAGGCTATAGAACACGGCAAAAAATAAAGCTACGGCGATCAGACTTAACACAAAGAATATGCTTTGCCAGGAAGAAACGCGCATAAGCTGTCCACCAGCGATCGGTGCAAAGATCGGCCCCGCCCCGTTCACCAGCATTAGGAGCGAGAAAAATCGGGTTAATTCCGGCCCTGAAAAGAGGTCCCTCGTAATCGCTCGGGAAATCACGATCCCAAAGCTTCCTGCCAGACCCTGAACAAACCGCAGCGCAATAAATGTCCATATCGATCCACTTATAGCACACCACGCGGATACGATGACGTATAGGATCAACCCCGCAAGCAACGGCCTTCGGCGACCATGAATATCGCTCAGGGGCCCCGCTGCCAATTGCCCGAACGAAAGCCCAAGCATGCAGGATGTCAGGCTGAGTTGGGCAATGGAAGGTGCAGCCTGTAAATCCTTGGCCAATGTCGGTAGCGTGGGTAAATACATGTCCAGGGAAAACGGAGCGAGCGCCGCCAAGGCGCCCAAAATAACGATCACTGTCACACGTCTTCCGCGAGTCAGCGTAACCCCTGCCCGTGTGTTTGTCATATTTTTCATCCTCTCGGACATCCCGAATGAGTTGTCAATTTTTAATGCTCATTAGATCCTCAATGGAAGATGCAAATAAAACTCTCATAACCCTATGAGAGTTTTATTTGCATGAAAGTAATAAAGCATGCTTGAATCGCTATCGGAAAATACTTTTAGAAATTCTTCGCAGCGTTGCGGGCTTTTTCGATTGCATCGGCTTTGATTTGGGGAGCGCGTTCTCCCGCCGTGGACAGACCTTCCACAAACAGGCTGTCGAAGTCTGTTACGCCGACAAAGTTCAAAACAGTCTTCAAATGACGGCTTCCATTCTCACGTTCCGCAACAGGACCTTCCGAATAGATGCCACCGCTAGCTTGAATGTGAAATGCTTTTTTATTAAGCAGCAATCCAACGGGGCCGTTCTCCGTGTATTTAAACGTTTTGGCTCTGACGCAAAAGGAATCAATGTACGCCTTCAATACTGGAGGGTAAGAGAAGTTCCACATTGGTGTAACGAACACGTACTTGTCCGCAGCGACAAACTCTTCAAGCAAGTGATTTAGTTGGGTTACTTTTTCTTGCTGCGCGGCAGTCAATTGATCAAACGATGCTCCCGTTTGAAGCTTGCCCCATGCCTCCAACACATCTGCGTCGATATGTGGAATGTTTCGTTGATACAGGTCTACGTGTACAACCTTATCTTCCGGGTGGCTATCTTGATAGGCTTGTACAAATTGCTCGCCAACGGAAAGGCTGTAAGATGCTTCTGGATTACCGGGATGCGCAGTGATATAAAGAACAGTCGACATAGTTAAAATTCCCTCTCTCTTATGAAGAATTACGAATTAAACAATAAATGGGGCGATGCCGTTGCCATAAGACCAGTTGTCTTTCGTGACTTCAATTAAATTGATGAAAACATCTTCCGTTCTAATGTTGCACTGTTGATGCAGTTGTTCAGCTAATGCCGCATAGAACTCTTTTTTTACTTCGGACGATCTGCCGGCATTCAGGATGATTTGAACGATGAGAAATCCATCGCTTCTTTCAATGTCCAGACAGTTTGGATCAAAGCTGAAGTTCTCCTGGTTGTGTTCCTCGATAATCAGAAAACGATCATTTTCAGGTACTTGCAGTTTGTCCACGATCGTTTGGGAGACGACCTCTTTAATACGGGCTTTAGCTTCGCTCGAACGTCCTTCCAACGTGACGATACGCGTTAAAGGCATGTAGATTCCCTCCTTTTTTGTTGATATGCTTTATTTTATCTGTTAAAATCCTGAACACGAATGTACATGAGTTCGTGTTTGTACGTGTCAGAGATGCTCAAACTATTGAAGCCAGGTGATAAAATGGAAGATGAAAAATCTTCAAAAGATTGGCCCCATGATTGGATTAAAAAAATTCGTTCCAGGCCCGCTAGACATAGCCTTTCCAAAAGAATGCGGCAAGTTGACCTGGCAAGGCAAGTTGGTGTCGATCCACGAACTGTGCAACAGTGGGAGAGCGGAGATCGTCTTCCCAGCGCTGGGAGCCTTAAACGTTTGATTCAAGTCTTTTTGGAAGAAGGGCTCTTCTTGGAGGGGGCTCAGCGGAAAGAGGCTGAGGAGCTTTGGCTTGCAGTAAAACGTTTCTCAGAAGCGCGTTCTGCAACAAAACGGGAGTTTCCGGATTTTGATGTCACCTGGTTTGAAACCGTAGCTTTGTTTGAAGGCTCCGCGCAGGAAGGGCGGGTTGCCACGCAAGCCGTTTCGGTTGCAAGCAAAATTCCGTTACCAAAGCTTCTTTCTCACTTTGTAGGAAGAAGCCAGCCCATGGCCGACCTGAAAGAACGGCTGAAGATTCATTCCCTTGTTTCAATCGTAGGTCCCGGGGGAATAGGAAAAACGTCTCTTGCTGTTCGAGTCGCTTCAACGCTTGCAGAAACGTATTCGGACGGTATTTGGATGTTTGAATTCGGCGCCGTGAAGGACCACCATTTTTTGGGCCAGTTTCTTTTATCCACTATGGGACTGCAAAATCAAGTGAATCGAACGGATCTCCAAACCATATTGGATGTTGTGTCCAACAAGAGAATAATGTTTATTTTCGACAATTGCGAACACGTCATTGATGCGTGCGCGGCTTTAGCCGAATCACTCCTGATGGCTGCGCCAGCACTAAGCATCCTGGTCACGAGCCGGGAATCCTTGAACATCTCTGGGGAATACGTCTATCGGCTTCCCCCGTTATCCTTTCCAGGGAAGGAGTATTCGCTGGGCGAACTCTCCGAAGAAGAAATCAAGGAATTTGAAGCCGTGCAACTGTTTTTGGAACGTGCGCGTTTGGCGGCCCCTGAGTTTCAGCTCACGCTGCCAAACTTGAAGCTTGTCGGTGTCATTTGCAGAAAATTAGAAGGAATTCCGTTAGCCATTGAGCTTGCGGCTTCCAGAATGAGCATGTTGACATTGGAACAGATGGAAGAGCGTCTGGCGAGTCTGCTGACATTATTGACTGCGGGAAAACGAAATGCTGTGCCGCGGCAAAAAACGCTGAAATCTACAATCGATTGGAGCTACGATCTATTAACCGGCAAAGAGCGACTGCTCCTGAGGAGGCTCAGTGTATTTTCAGGAGGGTTTACGTTGGAGGCAGTGGAGCAGATCTGTAGTTGCGAACCCATATCGTCCATCGTTGATGATAAACTTGTCCGGGAAGATATGCTTGATCTGTTATCTGGACTGGCCAACAAGTCACTCGTCTCAATCGAAATCAGTGATGACTACCACTACATCCGTTATTTCATGCTGGAAACCATTAAGGAATATGCTGACGAGAAGATGCGGGAGGAAACTGACGACCGTAACAGACATGTTCTTCTTGAACGTCATGCTCAATATTACAGCCAAATTTTGAATCGCGCGGAAGCCAAGTTCAGGACTCGCGAGCGTAATGCCTGCCTTGACGAAGTGAGACGGGAATATGCAAACCTGCGCTCAGTCATGCAATGGTCTTATGAAAACGCGCATGCCAACCCGATTGGGCTTCATATGGTTTCGAACCTTTACTGGTTCTGGCTTCATGAAGGCGGGTTAAAGGAGGGCTTGTTTTGGCTTAATCGTTTTTTGGAAAGTACTGTTCATGAAGAACTGCCTGGTGGAGATTTTGCCAAAGCACTGCATGGGCGGGGCGTCATTCAATTCGTCCAAGGAAACGTTAAAGATGCCATGGTTTCAGCTGCACGCAGCGTTGATCTCGCCCGTGATCTGAATGATTCTGCACTATTAGCCTCTTCTCTTCGTCTCATGGCATTTCTTTACATCAACCAGCTACATTCGGAAGAAGCCGAGCCTCTGGTTCAGGAGAGCGTTGATATAGCGAGGGAAACGAAGGACATGTGGAATTTGGCGGCTTCGTTGCATGCTTACGGAAAGCTAAAGCTGGAACAAAAAGAGTTTCATGACGCATCTATACTTCTAAAAGAGAGTGTGTACTTCTTCGAATTGGTTCAGGATAAATGGGAAGTATCCGGTCCGTACGAAAGTCTCGGTTATGCTGCCTTGAAACTTGGGCAGATCGATCAATCCATTGAATGCTTCAAAAAAAGTATTACGATTAGCCAAATCTACAAAGGGACATGGATTCTCTCTCGTGGAATAGAAGGACTGGCTATAGCGTTTTGGGCAAAGAAGGCTTATCCAGAAGCGACCATCCTTCTAAGTGCTGCTGAGAAATGTCGCGAAAGCTTCGGAGGTGCAGCCATTCCGAATTTTCCCGTGGAGCATAATGTAGCGCTTCTTGATCTTCAACATGTTTTAAATGAACAGGAAATGCGTGATATTTGGAACAAAGGAAAGAGTCTAACGAAAGACCAAATTCTTGCATATTCGCTAGAAACCTAGATGTGAGACACCCAACACGGCGGGAATATGATAAACTTTTTATATAATAAGACGATACGAATTAGAGACCATCAATGGAACCGACTAAAAGAATTATTACCGCCTGAATGAAAAACGTAGGAAGACCGACCTGGAAGGATAACCGCTAAATGTTGAATGGCATGTTATGAATTATCCGTTCGCGAACAACTTGGCGCGATTTGCCTGAGTTTACTGGGCAATCGCTTTGGCGATTTGACGGGAGGAATAGATCCGCTGCGTGTAGGTGTAAATGATGACTTTGGTGAGCATTTTGGGATGGAGTTCCACCTGGGTAAGCCTCTCTGAAGATCTGGTCGTCCAAACGATTGACCCTCATTGACAACACGAACAAGGTGATGGCAGGAATATCGTCCTACAGTCCATTAGCAGATGGAGTTAATCCTTGGTATATTGAATGTACAAAAGAAACCGTTACTTTCGTAAATGGTGAGTCTCACCTCCATTTTACCAAAGAAACGGTTTCTTTTTGTTTTTTGGGGTATGCAGTTTATGAACGACTATTAAAAGTCAAAAAAACTTGTTGCTTGCGTTTCAAAACCCTTCTTGACATTCATTTTAATCTGTAACTATAATAGTTTCATCGAAGAGCAGTCAGTTATGAAAATAAGCAGCAGATTTTCAATGGCGGTTCACATTATTTCCTTGCTAGCTACTGCCAAGAATGTGCACTGCACCTCGGAATGGTTCGCCGATATCGTCGGTACGAATCCGGTTAATATTCGGAAAATACTCGTGCAGCTAAAGAAAGCGGGATTGGCGAGTGTGCGAGCCGGTATAGGGGACACTTTTTTGCTTATAGGGCTCGACTGCTGAATGTTTATCGGGCAGTGGAAGTCATGAAGGAGGAAGCTCTTCCATATGCATGAACAGCCGAATCCCGATTGTTTGGTCGGCGCAAAAATTCAAGCCGTTCTGGAGCTGAACTTTAGACGAGCCTAAAATGCAATGGAAGCGAGCTTGGCTAGGTGTATGAGTTAGTTTCCAAGCTTGCAAAGCATATCAAGTGGAAGAGGGGACATCATTTTTTGAAGTTGTTGTAAAGGTTATCATTACAACGACAAATCCCGGAATTCGTGAGAGAAGGTGCTCAGAATGTACCACAGGCTGATTTTAAACCAAAAAAAGAAAAGACGAACAATGTCTAATTTAAACTCGAAGTTTTTATAAACACCGCCCAAGTATTCAATGTTTAGCTGAGGATGCAGAGTGGACGGAAGCGTCCGGGTTTCCATATATCGGTACTTGTATCCGATACGAGGAAGCTGCCCAAAATGTATTTCCCAATTAGGTAGTGAGTGGGATAGATATAAAGCAAAGTAAGCGATTATTACTAAGACGGGGATACCGTCATGGTCTGCGTCTATTCAGGGGTCTACAAATTCGAGCGGATTTCGTCCATAAAGGGGTGGTGTCAGCAACGCTGGTACCACCCCATAAAGACACCCAAGGCTATCTCTGACGAAATAGCTATCGATGGCATTGAAGACGATCGTTATGAAATTGTAGCAGACGATTGGGGTCGCAAAGAGCGGAGTGAATTCGCCGACGACATTCAAGCATTGAATCCTGAATTATTTCAATCATAACAAAGGAGTGGATTTATCATGGCAACTGTATTGTACGTAACCGCTCATCCTTTCAAAGACGGTACTTACAGCTTATCGGTCGGCAAACAGTTTATCGAAACCTATCAGGAGGCCAACCCAGGAGATGAAGTCATTCATTTGGATCTGTACCGCATGGATCTTCCGCAAATCGACGCCGATCTTCTAAGCCGCTGGGGGCAACCGCCAAGCGGTCCTTCTTTCGATGAACTGAGCGAGGAGTCGAAGGTCAAATCGGTGCGGATGTGCGAGATTGTGGATCAATTCATGGCTGCGGATAAAATCGTCATTGTCAATCCGGTATGGAATTATTCTTTCCCGTCGGTTTTGAAAGCGTACATTGACGCGGTTACGGTTATAGGAAAAACCATTAAGCGATCCGATAATGGGCTGCGGGGGTTGTCCGGTTTGGCAGGGACTCAGCAAGGCAAAAAAGTGATGCACATTCAGGCTTCAGGCTCGGTTCTCTCCCACGGGAAGTTTAAAGATGTCGAGTACAGCCACAGTTATGTAAAAGCTATCATGAATTTGCTGGGCATTGACGATGTGCAGGCTATTTTTGTTGAAGGTATCAGTGAGCAGCCAGACCAAGCACAGAGCATAAAGGAGCAAGCAATCCGGCAAGCCATATTGGCAGCCAAAGCGTTTTGATGAGCCTAAAGAAAGTCTTAGGATTTTTTTGTTTTTCTTTCTCTTTTTTTACTATTGATAAGAGGACTGGATCAAGCATTGTGCTTCTTCGCAGCAAGGTGAGCATATTATATGGAAGGTTCGGACCGCAGCAGCCTACGTTTAAACTCTTCAATTTTGGATTGCGGACACGTATAGGCTAAATTACGAAGCTTAGGCAGTTTATAGCTCATGATTTCGGAGAAATCAATAAAGAGAATAAACGTATTTACAATTTCCATCAATTTAACCGTGAACGAGATACAGCTATTGTTTCCCTCATTTTAGGATCTGGTCTTAGGCTCTCTGAGGTTGCAGGAATTAACATTGAAGATTTGGATATGAATAAAGCTTTGGTGCGTGTTATACGAAAAGGTAATAAAGAGCAATATGTATATTTCAGCAAGCAAGCGTTACTAGATTTAGAAAATTATCTGCAGATTAGAGAATCCAGATATATCCCAGAAAAAAATGAAAGCTTTTTGTTTATTGCAGCTCCCATAGGTCGTAAAGGAAAAAGCCGACGCCTAACTCAGCGATCTATAGAGAAACTGATTGAAAAATACGCTACAGCTTTTGGAAAGCCAGCTTTAACCGTGCATTCTCTGAGACATTCATTTGCAACGCATTATCACTTAGAGAACAATGATGTGCCTAGGTTGAAAAACCAATTAGGACATTCCTCAAGACGGCAAACTTGTTGTCACTGGACAATAAAGATTCCCGACAATAAAGGAGTAATACGTTTCCTTTCATAATATCATATTCACAAAACTCGTATTTTGTACATATGTCAGTAACTCGACTAAAGCCCTTATAGACTATGAATCTATATGGATTGTGTCACAATCATGTGCCTTATTATTTGTCGTTGTTTTTCTCACTTCCATTTTTCTCATAAAAAAACCAGCTGCTCCAAGTACTTTATTGGCTTTCCGGACAGTGCATACAGAAGTTGTAGTTCTGTTGCGATCCCCCAAAATTTTAAAATTAGTTTTAGAAAGCTAAACAGAAGGTATCGAGTTAAAATAAACATTGATGAAATATTAAAACGCGAGAGCTTACAAAGCTCTCACGTCTTTTTCTTTGGTCATTTTAGATTGAAATATAATCTTCTTTCTTCCTGATTTTAAAATGTGTGGGAACTGGTTAAATGTCTATCAATGTTTAGTATCCGTCGTTTCTTCAAGATTCGGCTCTCTTACCGTCCTCACATTCTTAAAGCAAATGTCCGCCAGACACTTCAATGTCTTGGGCTGTAACCCAGCCGAAATCATCGGACAATACGTTCACAATGACCTTCGCAAGATCTTCTGGTTGGCCGATTCTGCCAAATACAGATTGCTCAGCCAGCGGCTTGATGAATTCGGGATGTTTATCGAATACTCCATCGCCGAAATTGCTGTGCGTAGGACCGGGAGAAACGGCGTTGACCCGAATTTTGCGAGGTGCAAGTTCTTTGGCGATATAGCGAGTCCAGGTTGAGAATGCTGCTTTTAACGAGCCGTAGGCGGAGTATCCTGGAAACGATTGGTTCTTGGATGAACTCGTGGTATTTACGATGGCTCCAGCATCATCCATGAATTGGACGAGGTGTTGTGTTAAAAAAACCGGTCCTTTAAAGTTCGTATTAAGAATTTTGTCGAAGTACTCTTCGCTCATCTCATGGAACATCATGGGTCCGCCAACACCGCCATTATTAACTAAGTAATCGAAAGTCGTTCTGTCCCAAATTTCTTTGAGGCTCTTTTTTACTTCTAGAACGAAACCTTCGAATGTTGATATTTGCGTCAGATCCAACTTCAGTGCTACAGCCCGAACTCCTTTATTCTTCTCAACTTCCTTAACGACAGCTTCTGCCCGGTCCTTATAGGAATTGTATGTGAGAATGACGCTAATTCCGCGCTTGCCAAGCTCAAGAGCCGTCGCTTTCCCAATGCCATTGCTTCCACCTGTTACGATTGCAATTTTCATAAGATCCTTCCTTTCTTGTGTTCGATCTGGATTTTATTTTAGTCGTTTCTGCTGAAATAATATAGATTTAATAATGCCTATTAATTGCCTAAAACCACCATGTATGATTTCGATAAACCAGGAGTATCCCTTCTCTTTATTATAAGAAGAGCCTAAAAATGCCGGTGCATTTCTGAGTTGTGTTGAGGGATAAGGAGTCATGTGATAAAATAAGTGCATGAATAAAGTTTTAGATGAAATTATTGATTTAATGAAAAGTGCAGGTACTCGACCGATTGAAACCGGAGTACCGGGGCTGAGCATGATTAAGGGAGATATTCCCGCACATCAGCTCGCAGCGCTCTACGAGCCGATGATCGGTTTTACGGTTCAAGGAACAAAGATTCTTTCAATCGGGGAGCGCAGCACTACCCTGGAGGGGCCCTCGTATTATGTGCTGCCGGTACATGTTCCCGCAACGGCGAGTGTACATCCAGACCGTGATGGCCGTCCTTACATGTCCCTTGGTCTTGCGTTGAATCAGAATGTTCTTCAGAGTTTATTAAGAGATCTGCCTGAAAATCTAATACCAACTTCTTCTGAGCAGTTCGCAGCTTGTGAAATAGATATTGAATTTATGGAGGCATGGCTGCGCTTATTGCGATTAACGAATACATCAAGAGATATTCCAGCTCTTGCACCGGCTTATGAACGCGAAATCCTTTATCGCGTTCTGATGGGACCACAAGGATGGTATCTGAGGCAACTGGGTCTGCGGGAAAGTGATTTCTCTAAGATTTCTCAAATTGTAAAATGGTTTCGCGATAATTTTATGAGGCCAATAGACATCGGTGAGATGGCATCAAAATCTGGTATGGCTATAAACACCTTTCACCGTCAGTTTAAACGTGCAACGGGTTTAAGTCCGATTCAATTTCAAAAGCAGTTGAGGCTTTTGGAAGCTAGAAACCTCATTGCATTTGAGGGCTATGCAGTAGCCAGTGCCGCATATCAAGTTGGCTATCAGAGTCCCTCACAGTTTAATCGAGAGTACTCCCGCTTCTTCGGTTCATCTCCAGCTCGGGATACTGAGAAACTAAGACGAATCGAAAGCGCGAGGGATTAGATCAATGTCATTAAGTTAAGCTCAAAGACTAACCGGGAATAAAAATGGAATTCGCAACGGCATGGGGAATCAACCCTGCAAAGAAAGCACGCTATGCACCAAAAAAAGCCGTTGATTTAAATACCTAATCAACAGCTTTTCTAATTTCTTTTCTGTATGATGATTTTAATGATGGAAAGAATACTACGTCTACACTAAACAAATGTCCTAACAAGACGTTGGTATTAATTTTTAAATTGTTTTCACTTATACATTCGAATTATTCCCCAATAATCCAAGTAATTCCGGGCATTTGTCTGAAGCTGCGTTGACCGATGTGTTGTCCAAGAGAGATGGCACCCGTTAAGGTTTCTTTTGTTCAAATTACATATTTTCACACATGTTTGCGGGTGGTTTCAGCGATGCTGTCACTACCCCTATCAAGTCAATCAGTTTACTATCAATCATATCGCAGTTAAGTGGCTCAGTATCCAATGATAAAGAAGTGCTGAAGGAGCAAATCGGGCAAATCCCTTCATCCTTAAAGCAGACCGTCATCAGCCCAAATAGCAAATACGCTACTATTCAATTCCCAGTAAACCTGGCCCCCTCTTTGCATGACCGTAATAACTCCAGAGACTTTTCAACTCTCGATTTTGGCAACGCTTTCATCTTTTGATTGAAAACGCAAATTGAATTTTCTTTTTGGTATCAAGTTATTGACAATGGCCAAAGTTTGCTTCTATACTGATAGCGAAACGGAATACTAAAACTTGTTTTGGATGTGGATTTTTCTAGAGAGTCATCTCTATTTTCGCCACACAAATGCCTTAGTGGACATTTGTGTGGCTTTTTTGCATTCATAAAGGAGGATTATTATGAAACTGTGGCATTATGCATTCATTGTTTTCTTAGGAGGTTGCTGTTACGGGATATTGTCGACATTTGTTAAGTTGGCGTACTCGGCAGGTTTTACAGTAGCAGAGGTAACGGGTGCGCAATATTTCTTTGGTACAGTACTGAGTTGGATTGTGGTTTTATTTACGAAAAGGAAAAAATTGACTTATAAACAAACTTCAAAGCTAATACTATCGGGAATTCCGTCCGGTTTGACAGGTTTATTTTATTGTCAATCCCTACAAAACTTAAATGCTTCTCTGGCCATTGTTCTATTATTCCAATTTGTTTGGATTGGGGCATTATATGAGTGGGTATTCCAGAAAAGAAGGCCGACGAAGAAGAAACTTATATCCATCGGGATACTTCTGATTGGTTCCATGTTAGCCGCAAATGTCATGTTTCAGGAAAATGTAACTCTTTCTTGGCAAGGAGCCATTTGGGGATTTTTAGCCGCGTTATCCTTTGCAATGTTCATTTTTCTGAGTGGCTCTGTTGAAAAAGGTACTCCACCTATATTAAAAAGCGCTCTTCTTTCTACCGGAGCTGTCATAACCGTTTTTGTCGTATTTCCGCCAACATTTTTGTTTAACTTTGATGTATTAACAGGTTTGAGTCCTTATGGATTGCTTCTTGGTGTATTTGGAGTTGTTCTTCCACCTCTCTTGTACTCCATTGGAATGCCTCAAGTTGGATCAGGAATGGGTACCATTCTGACAGCTTCTGAACTGCCGATGGCGATTTTAATGTCCTCTCTGGTGCTAGGAGAACATGTAGGTTTACCTCAGTGGATTGGAGTCCTAATTATATTAGGAGGGATTGTTGGTAGCAACATCCGGCGTGGGGATTCGGAGCAGCAATCTTTGAATATACAGAAGAGCACGACTTTTTGACAATACACACTGACTTCGTTAACAGAGCATATCAATGAATGCGGCACCCCTTTGTGAAAAGGGCTAAATGGAGTAGGATTACTGATCTGGATTTGAAGTACTTGCAACGTTGTGTTGACCTTACCCAAGTTGCCCTTGAAAATGGGGACGAACCCTTTGGTTCTCTTCTCGTTGCCGCAAACGGTGACATTCTTGAGGAAGATTATAATCATGTTTCTGGCGGCGATCACATACCCAGCACCCCGAGTTTGCTCTGGCCCGTTGGGCAGCTAATCATATGTTACAACAAAGAAGACTGCCGTAAATTTCGTCGACAGTCTTTCTCTTCCAAGTAGTATACTCCTCAATTCTATTCGCTCGACAATTCCTTAAGCGATTTAATTTTACCATGGGGATGCTGTTCTTGCTTTTGCGACTTCCAGGCAGCTTCTTTCCTTCTCTTCTGGTGAGCCATAACAGATATCCTCCTTTGGAAATTGTGATGTATACCACTTCGTTAAGTTGTCATTTCTCGGCTCTGTTTATTCATAAAACTAAATTCGTTGGATTTTTGTTATAACTCAGGGTGATACCTGCCCCTCTTTTACAGTTCCAAAGTAGCCTCTGCCCGTATGGGGGCCAAACCGCAACTTTATTGTACACAGCAATTCCTCCGTCTTATCGGATTATAGGGTCAAAAAGAAAAAAGCCGCATAATGCGGCTCCCTAAGCATATAGATTCGTGTCACAATAACACTCCAACCTGTAACTCCTGCTTCTTTGTCTCCTTTATGTGATGCAAGGGTGTTAGGATTAGTTAGCGGGCATTTCGTTGAAGAATGTAATGTCGTCTATAGGCAATCGAGTTGTCTGATGGCCCGGCTGTGCCGCTTTGCCAAGTGCAATCAGCATGATCGGAATGTACCGCTCGCTGATACCGAACGCTTGCTTAAACTCAGCCGCATCATAGCCGCCCATCGGGACGGTATCGTAACCGTGAGCACGCGCAACCAGCATGAGCTGCTGGGATACAATACCACCGTCGATATGGATGACTTTGTGCAGGCTTTCTTCTGGCATCGAAGTATAGGCATTAATCGATCTTTCCACGAACGCTTTAGCGGTATCTTCCTCCATATAGCCGCGTTTTACGGATTCACCGAAAACTTCATCGAGCCTCTTATATCCTTCCGTATCACCAAGCACAGCGATCACCGCTGCAGCCTCAGTAACCTGAGATTGATTGTAGGCAATCGGTTGCAGCTTCGCTTTCAGTTCCTCTGTCTCAATAACTAAGAAACGCCAAGACTGAGAGTTACTGGAGGAAGGCGCAAGCGTCGCTTCCTTCAGCAGATCCTTAATTTCCTCGTGAGATAAGCGAACCGACTTGTCGTAATGACGCACAGAGCGGCGCTCGTGGATGACATCGGCGAATAAAGCGGAACTCTGACCAGTAGTTGACATGATAAATCCTCCCTTGGATAAATACTGTTAATGATTCAGCACAGTTAAATTCAGGCTAAACGATCCAATTTAAAGCTCGATGCTGGAATGCGAAGCAGATGTTTGTAGATGAAATCGGTAGTAAGATTACCAAATTGCTTCAGCGTACAGACCATTCGCGGCTCGCTCTAAACTGTTGTTTATATTGCACAGTATAAAATCTAAGCAAGCCGCTGTCAACTGTCTTTTTCCAGATTCATCTAAAGCTTTGCTTCCAGTTGTTTGGCGAGATCAGCAATTGTGTATTTGCTTAATACTCCGCGCATACTGTCATCCATTTCTTGGGTGATATCCTCAAGCGCAGATTTCATACATTTACCAAGCGGATGCGTGCCGACTGTCTCGGTAATACCAAAGGAAAGCCTGCTGTCTGCACGAAATACATCATACACATCAACCAGTCGAATGGACTCTGCTGGTTTCCCAAGGCGGTACCCGCCGTCACGGCCTTCTCGGGTCCCGATAAACCCTTCCTTGGCGAGAACGGAAAGTATTCGGCGCAGCAGGGAAGGCTCCGACTGAAGATCTCTGGCGAGTTCAATACTTGGACAAGCTGTGCTCACGTCCTCCTGTGACAATATAACAAGCGCTTGAACAGCCAGTCCAAACCACTTTGGGTGCTGAGTCGGCGTACAATATTCCTTCCTCAACCTTTGCTCTCCCCTTCCAGTTTACTCTTATCTAGTATGAGTAAATTGTACCGAATTCCCGGATATGCTGCAATAGATGGGCTTAATGGACAGCGGAAAGGTGTATTTTTCTACCACGAAGCTGCACGATTCATGCGAAGAGTGAATGCCTTCTTGGTAAGACGCCACAGCCAAGTAGGCAACTTTGTGTTATTCTTAATTACTAATAAGTGTCAGTTATAAAAATATGAAATGATAAAATATTAAAATTTTGTTGACTCTGGATGAAACTTGAGTGCTCCAATCATGAGTAAAATAGGATGTGCAAACCATGAATGAAAAAAAATATACCGTGGGCGAAGTAAGCCAAATCACAGGCATTTCTAAAGACACCCTGAGATTTTATGATAAAAGCGGCCTTTTAAAACCAGGCTACGTTGACCCCAAAAATAATTACCGCTATTACACATTCAATCAGTTTTGGCGTATTGACATTATACTCTGTTGCCGTAAATTGGGTATCTCTTTAGAAAAGATCAAGTCCGTACTCGACCTGCATGACAATAATAAGATTGTTGAATTGCTTCTGGAGCACCGTGCCGATGCAATCCGGCTCAGCAATTACTATATGCGTATCGCAGATGATATCTCGTGGTATGAGTCTCAAAATAGTCAAATTGCAAAAGCCCGTCAAGCACAAAATATTTGCGTAAAAACATTACCGGAACGCAAAGTGATAGGGATCAATCGAAAGAACGAGTCCGCTTATCAACTGCAGCTCCATCAAGCCTACCGGAACGAGGTACTCCATACTGAATCTATAAAACGGAATTACGGCTATTTCCTAAACACCGAAGATATTTTCAATAATCAATTCCATAAGACTGGCGGATATATTGAAGTGGGCTCCGGGCAATATCAATATGTTGAGGAAAAGGACATTTTGACCATTCCGGGCGGCAAATATGCCTGTTTTATCACAGACGTATCGAAGGATACGGCTGACTTTTCGCCGCTTGTTAACTGGATTAATGAGCATGATTATAAAGCTGATTTTATCATAGCAGATGAAATTGGATTACAGCTTTATGCCTACATGCATTATCCTTGTGAAATAAAAATGCTGCTAAAAAAATGATCAGATTCTTTTTTTCTTGACATTGGAGTCGCTCCAACTTTTACAATATCCTCTATGCAAAGGAGGATATTTTTTATGCGAAAAGAAGTTTCACTGGCTGATGAACCGGTTCTAAAGCTGATTCTAAAGCTGGCGCCGCCAGTTATGTTGGCTTTGTTAATTCAGTCACTTTATAACATTGTAGATAGCTGGTTTGTGTCCCGTTATTCTGAACATGGCCTGACGGCACTCTCCCTCATATTTCCGATCCAGCTGCTGATGATTGCTTTGGCAACCGGTTCCGGCGTAGGTACAAACGCACTTATTTCCCGCTTTTTAGGAGCGAACGACAAGCAATCCGCACAAAATACCGCCTTCAATGGCTTGCTGCTCGCTGTTGTAAATTGGATTCTATTCATGTTGGCTGGCCTGCTGCTGCTTCGACCCTATTTTGAAATGTCAACTTCGACACCAGATGTTCTCGTTTACGGTCTTTCTTTCGGGAAAGTGATTCTTTTATTTTCCTTCGGGATTTTCATAGAAAGTCATTGCACCAAAGTCTTACAGGCTTCAGGCAATATGGTAACCCCGATGATCGCACAGGTAACCGGCGCTGTCATCAACTGTGTTTTAGATCCTATTTTTATTTTCGGGTGGGGCTTCATCCCCTCCTTTGGTGTTGAGGGCGCTGCGATTGCGACGGTTACCGGACAAATTACCGCCATGTTCATCACCATATTTGCCGCCACCAAAAAAGGAAAAATAAAATTCAGAAACAGGAAAGCCAATCTTCGTATCATGAGTAACATTTATTCCGCTGGTGCTCCATCTATGATCATGCAGTCGCTTTTTACAATATATATTGTAGGGTTGAATTTGATACTCGCAAGTTTCACGGAAAACGCGGTAACGGTCTTGGGGATTTATTATAAAATCCAAACCTTTTTCTTTGTTCCGCTGATGGGGCTGGATCAGGCGATATTACCAATCATTAGCTTTAATTATGGGGCAGGAAAGCCTAAAAGAATGTGGGATACATTGAAATATGCCAATGGCATAGGCGTTCTTTTGATGAGCCTCGGTACAGCAATATTCTGTTTCCTGCCGGAACAATTACTGCGCATCTTCACGAGCAATCCGGATATTATTGAAATTGGGGTTCCAGCTTTTCGTATTATTGGTGCAAGCTTTATCCCGGCAGCTTTTACACTGATCACACCGACCTTCTTTCAGGCAACCAGTCGTGGCTTTAGGAGCATCTCTGTGACCATACTCCGACAGGTCATATTGTTAGTTCCGCTTGCGTGGCTGTTTTCTCACAAAGGCTTGTTCTGGACATGGCTTACCTTTCCTTGCACAGAAGTGATCACGATGGTAATATCATTCCTGCTGCTTTCTAAATTTAAAAAGCAGCATATCACAGCCAACATGCCCATTTATATTCAAAAGAATTGAATTTCTTAAAAAAAGAGTTCTCTTCCTTTCATTGAAGGAGAGAACTCTATCGGTTATAAGACAACATATGAACATTAGCCCTTAACCGAGCCTGCTAGGCCGGAAACAAAGTATTTCTGAAATAATAGGTAGACACACAGTGTCGGAATAATGGAGATCAGCACACCGGCGTTCAGCAGCGTATAATCGGTTGAATGCTCGCCTTTAAAGGCAAGCAGCCCGGTTGTAATGGTCTTCATCGTATCCTTGGTGATAAAAATCTGCGCCAGCAAAAACTCATTCCAGGTTGCCATAAAGTCAAAGATGACGAGCGTGGCGATGGCCGGCATGGATAAGGGTAATATAATCCGAAAAAATTTCCCCATGTCTCCGCATCCGTCAATCAAGGCAGACTCGTCGATTTCCTTCGGAATGGTGCGGAAGAAGCCGCGCAAAATCAGAATGCCGAACGGAATGCCGAATCCGATATACACGAGAAAGATTCCGGGATACGTGCTGACAAGATGCGTTTTGTTGAGAAGTATATTCAAGGGCACAAGTGTGGCCTGCATCGGGATCATCATGCCGATCAGGAAAAAGGCAAACATCGAATTACTCCATTTAAAATTCAGCCTGGACAAGGCAAATGCCGCGAGCGCTTCGATCAGGATGCCCAGGGGTACCTTGACGAGACAGATGAACAGCGTATTTTTCATATACATGCTCATTTTGCCCTGGTCCCACGCTTTCAGAAAGTTATCCCACTGAAATTTTTCAGGCAGCGCGTAAAACGGACTGGTCATCAGATCCGCTCTCGATTTCAGCGCAGTGAATGCGATAAACAGGACCGGGATTAAAAATATGGCCGCAAAAATGATCAGAAATGCGTACCGTAATACCGTTACTGCCGGGTGGACTCTTAATTCCTCCATGCTGCATCACTCTCTTTCTGCACGTTATACATGGGATTTCTTGGTCGTGTAATAAATATAAGGAATGATGATGGTCATGGAAACCAATACAAGAATAAAGGCGATTGCTGAACCCATTCCGATATTCGCAAATTTGAATGTCTGACTGTACATCCATGATGAGAGCACCTGGGTGCTTTCGGCAGGGCCGCCGCCGGTCATACCGTATATAATGTCATAAACTTTCATGGAAGCAATCAGCGTCGTGGCCACCACAATGACAAATGTTTCGCGCAGCAGCGGCAGTGTGATATAGAAAAAGGACTGATACGGTTTCGCTCCGTCGATTAAAGCCGCTTCATACGGGTCCTGCGGAATACTCTGCAGCCCTGCCAGGAACAGAACCATGGGCTGTCCGATGCCCTGCCACATGGCCGCTACGAAAACAGCGTACAGCGCGATATCCGGTTCTGCCAGCCAGGCGTGCTGCCAGCTTTCCAGCCCCAGCAAAGCCAGCATTTTATTGACAAATCCCTGTGTCGGATTGTAAATCCAGGTCCATCCGGTGGCAACAACAATACCTGACAATACATACGGAAAGTAGAATACACCGCGGAAAAAGATCCGCCCCTTCAGCTTTTTGTTCAGCAGCAGCGCCAATCCCAGACCTGCCCCCATAATCAGTGTCAGAGAACCGATCATCCAGAACAGATTGTTTTTCAGCGCTCTCATGAACACGGTATCCTGCGTGAACAATTCAGCATAATTGCCTAAGCCTACAAACTCCTTATGGGGAGCAACTCCATTCCAGCTGAAAAAACTGAGAAAAAAGGTGTATACCGCTGGCACAAAAATAACCGTTAAGTAAATAATTAAAGCAGGCAGCAGGAACAGCCACGGTTTAAGCATTCTTGATGTCATGCCATTCTCCCCTTTCCACATAAATCGCGTCAGCAGAAGTTTCCTGCTGACGCCTTGCTTGATTCAGTCCAGGCGGTAAGGTCCTGATCATCATTTCTGTTTGCTTTTGTACGCAGACACGGCGTTCTCCATGTTTTCGGCGGCCTGCTGCGGTGTCCACTCTTTCAGCGCCACTTTATCCTGTGCTTCAAACAGCTTCTGCACGACCTCCTGCGGAAGAGCCTGGTCAGTAATCAGGAAACCGCCATCCTTCGCGCTGTCAAGCAGCGGCTGAATATGAGGTGTCTTTTCCGAGACAGTGAAGCCCAGTGTAGCCGGCGAACCATAATCATTGATATATTTATTGACCACCTCAACACTTGTTAAATACTCGCCAAGCTTGATAGCCGCTTCCTGCTTCGCAGGGTCTGATGCGCCGTTGATCTGCAGCATTTCCGCGAACACAGATGCACGTGTCGGCTTTTGTTCTGTCGGAAATTTGAATACATCAAATTTTGTCGGATCAAAACCATTTTCAGTAATATTGCCGTCAAACCAGGTTCCCTCGTTAATGATGCCCGCCGACTGCTGGTAAAACAGCATTTCGGCTTCGCTTGGATCCAATGAGGAATAACCCATCGGGAAGTAACCCTTGTCCGTATATTCTTTAATCTTTTCAAAGGTTTTAACGACCGCCGGATCGTTCCATGATGCCTTCAGACTGTTCAGCTTGTCATGCAGTTCCGGACCCGCAAAATGCTCAAGCAGTTGCTCGGTCAACCGCATCGTATGCCACCCGCCTTTACTGCCGAAAGCCAGAGGGGTAACCCCCTTATCCTTTAGCGTTTTCAATTGGGACTCAAATTCGGCAAACGTTGAAGGCGCTTGCAAGTTCAGCTTCTGATAAAGCTCTTTCGGGTACCACATGCCCAGTACATTCAAGTGCATCGGAATCCCGGAAATTTTCCCGTCAAAAGTGGACATATCAATAGCGGTTTTATTGTATTTTTCGGACCATTTGTGGTCTTTAGCCACCTGAGTCAAATCCATGGTCATGCCATTTTCCGGGTAAAAGGATCCCAGCGATCCGCCCCATGTAAACCACATATCCGGCAGCGTCTTCGAGCTTGCCGCCACCTTGAGGGTTTCTTTGAACGGGTCCACCTCATACTGGGTAAGCTCCACATCAACATCCGGGTTAGCGCTTTCAAAATCTTTAACCGCCGACTGCAGCCATGCCCACCCTGTATTTAGTGTCCACAAGGAGATACTGACCTTGGGGCTGCCGGAGGATGTGCCCTTCTGGCTTTGACCTGCATCCGATGAACACCCTACCGCGCTTGTAACAACAAACAGAACACTAGCCAGCAATGCAACCCATTTTTTCATCATGTATGTCCCCCTACGTTTATTGGTTGGTAGCTTGAATACGCAGCGCTTGGTAAGGCTTGCCCGGCAATTCCACGCGGCACGTTCCTTCATATGCTCCAGGCAGCGGAGTAATCGTCATGTTCCATGTATCAATCAGTTCAATGGTAAAAGTGATACCCTCAGGCAGCGGCAAGATACGGAATCCCGGACGGCTTGAGCCGAAATACAAGAGATAATATTCGCCGTCCACCCCGCCTGCCGCGACATCCCATTGAAAGTCAGCACTCAGGCGGCCGAGCTGCGGCCCGTCTTCGATAATACAGCGGAGAAATTGGATTCTGGACGGGCTTTCTCCGTGCAGTGTTCCTCCGTGCGACCACCAGATGATATTGTCTGCATGCAGAAAAGTTTCCCCATGCGTGACATAACCGCCGTTCAGCACGCCTTCCCAGAAGCATTCCACCATCCGTTCCCCCGTGATATTCCCCCATCCGTGGTTCAGATTTCCTTCATAGCGGCACTCGTCGACAACAATGGGCTTCCGATAGGTCTCCTGCCATTCGCTGACAAAATAGAGATCATGATGCTGGATGCTCGCATGTGTAACCCACGGCTTGCCATGGTCATACCAATGCAGGTTGCTGCGGTAATGGATGCCCGGATGGTGCCAGTTGTGAATGGACCGGAGATGACCGTAAGCATCGCGCTCCTGAATGATTCTGAAGAAACGGTCCCAATCCCTCATCGTTTTGGCCTTCATCAGATCGAACTCGTTGGCCAGCGACCACCAGATATTGCGAAACGCCGAGAGACGGGCGACGGCATAACGCAGATAAAAATCGTCAGTCTCGGGGCTCATCTCCGCAAATCCCCACCGGTCATAAGGATGGAAAAGGATGAGATCGGCCTCGATGCCAAGCTTTTGCAGATCCTCAATCCTGCGTTCAAGCTGCCGCCAGTAGGCGGGATTGAATGCCGTGAAATCCCAGCCCTCTTCCAGAGACCCTGCAAACGGGTACAATGCCGGTTCGTTCAGATTGTAATCATAGTGTTTCGGAAAAACGCACATTCGAATTTTATTAAAAGCACCCGCTTCAGCCAGACTGCGAAGGGTAATCTCCTGCAACTCTTCGTCCTGGTGATTCCATACATAACTTGTAGTTCCGAAGGAAAAGAAGGGTTTGCCGTCGGCATAGGCGAAATGGACTTCGCGATCCACTCCAACGGGTCCGTGATTTCCTGCTGAAGGGTCAACACATGTGAACATGCCCTGAACCAGGTTTAATTCAGGCACATTGCTGACCGTCTCATAAGACCACATCCCCAAAGTATCCGGCATAAAGCGCACACGGTAACAGCCTTCCCCGTCATAGAAACCTTCCACCTCAACGGTCCGGTGTTCCTGACGGAAGCGTGCTCCAAACGCCACCTCCGCAAAGGGATTGCCGTCCTCCGGGCCGGGAAGGAACAAGTCAAATCTCCCCCAGCGTTCAATTTCCGGTGCTTTCGCTAATTCCTGCATCACTTGATTCGCCCCTTTCTCTACTGGTCATTCAACTTCTTGCACCATTCATTCTAATGATTAGCTCCTGGTGATAGTAGCGGGCGAATCGGCTTTTTCATATACGATTTTGACGTGTACACAGATCCTGCGGATGCTTCCGGTCAGGGCAATAGATGATTTTTGCAAAATCATACGTTTTTTTAACTTTCGCTCGGTATGCGGCCGGCTCCGGATCATTGATTGCGGTATTCAAGAGGGGTGAGTCCCGTACGGTCCTTGAACAGCTTGCTGAAGTAATAAGGGTTGCTGTACCCGAGATCGGCCGCGATCTCATATACCTTGTGGCTGGTCTCGCGCAGCATTTTTTGGGCGATTTCCATTTTGTTGCGTATGATGTAATCGCTGAAGTTTTCACCAATTTCCTTAAGAAAAATCCTGCTCAAGTATCCCGGACTAACGTGAATGGATTCCCCGACCTTGGCCAGCGTCACATCCTCCAGCAGATGCCGGTCCACATATTCTTTAGCCCGGCGCACAATAAAGCTGTCGCTCTGTTCATTGCGGGGAAAACGCAAAAGCGCGGACATATAGGCGTCCGGCAGGCTGGAAATATCCCTGCAGGCAGAAGAGCCGCAAGCAAAGATCAGCCGGACGTTCAACAGCTCAAGCACCTTTTGCCGCAAGCCGTTCAAATAACTTGGCATATCGCCTTTCCCAGTAAGAGAACGGACGGGAGCTATCCAAATCATTTCACGGAAATTCCGATGGAAGACCAAACCTCCCCAGTCCTTTGCCGCCAGCTTGCTGATAAGGTGCAGAATGGAAAGAAAGCGCAGTTGTTCCGAATCTTCATTCTCCTGAACCGCGTCGTATCTTTTGCGGATAATCACAAGTTCATAGCCTTCCTTATAAGATTCGTCCGCGAGCTCGGGCAGAAGCTTCATAGGCTCCACCGGAAACGTAAAAGGATCCAGCAGCGATAAACTGAGCTCGTTTCTTTCTTCTTCCGTACGCTGCGGCGACTCATTTAAGGGCAATTTAAAACGGGAGATGACCTTTTGCATCGTGTCCGCAATTTCATCTTCATCCATGGTAGGTTTATGCAGATAATCAGCTGCTCCCAGCCGAAGGGCCTCCCTTACATAGGAAAAGGTATCATAGCTGCTCAGGAAAACAATTTGGATCTCCGGGTTCCTGTGCCTGATTTTTTGCGCCAACTCGATCCCGTCCATACCGGGCATCCGGATATCGGTCATGACAAAGTGAATGTTCTCTTCTTCCAAAATACGCAGTGCTTCTTCCCCGTCGGCCGCCTCGGCCTTCCAGCATATCCCCAAACCTTCCCAATCAAGCATATAACGCAGTCCCATTCTGACAATGGATTCATCATCAACGACCAACAGATTCCACATCTCTGTCCCCCCCTGTCTCTGATGCTTCTAATTTCAGTGGTATTTTAACAATAGCTTTCGTGAGATCATCCGTCCGAATTAACGACAATCCGTACGGCTCGCCAAATCTGAGAAGGATCCGTTCGTGCACATTACGCAAACCTATATGGTCAGCGCTCTCTTCCCGCAGCAGAATCTCTTTGCCGGTAAATCCTGTGCCGTCATCCGCAATTTCAATGAAAAGCGTCCCGCTCTCCGCATCCTGTCTGGCCGTTATGGAAATGTGCAGAGTTCTGTCCAGCCCTTTGGCCCCGTGAAAGATCGCGTTTTCCAGCAGTGGCTGCAGCAGCATGGGCGGAATGGGCACTTGCAAGCACTCGTGCGGAATAACCCAATGCACCCTAAAAACCCCGGTGTATCTTAAATCCATCAAAGCGGCATAATCTTTCAGCAGCCGTATCTCCTCATCCAGCAGCACCAGTTCGCTGTCCAGCTTCATATTCGCCTGAAGCAGCTTGGCCAGCGATTGCAGCAATTTGGCAATATGGGACGAATGCTGCAGCATGGCCAGCATGCGAATGGAATTCAACGTGTTATACAGAAAATGGGGCTGTATGCGTGCCCGCAATGCGTAGAGTTCGGCGTTGCGCTTCTGGCGTTCCTTCTCCTCAATGGAATGCACCAGCTTGTCGAGACGGCTGACCATCCTCTGATAGCTGCTTTCCAGCCGTCTCATTTCGTTGTCTTCCCCTACGGGTGCAGGCGCTTTGAAATTCCCCTGCTCGACCTCACGCATGGAGCGGATTAAGCGATTGATCGGCCTTGACAGCCTTCTTGCAAGCAGCCAGGAAATGGCGGCTGAACAAATCACCGCACCCACCGCCACCAGGAAAGTAA
>NZ_JH601067.1:83568-85353 GCF_000245715.1 Paenibacillus sp. Aloe-11
GGCTACCCGCCAGCAGCTCCTCACGATTGACTCCCAGATATACCTTCCATTTTAAGTAACCGCTTTCAAGAAAAACGCCGCTGTATCCCTTCTGCCCCTGATTCGCAGACACGTCAGCTTCCCATCTGCCCCGCTGCTCGTTGGCACCGATGGACAGCTGTCTGGCCGCAAGGGCAGGATCGGATGCGTAAATAACATTCCGGTTCTGATCGAGGACGGTGACCTTAACGGTCGGAAGCTCCAGCGTCTCCACAAATTTAGGGATAAAATCGGGACTGATGAAGATGGCCATGACTGCCAGCGGTTGATATTCCTCGTCCATCAGCAGACGGGAGCCGATCAGGGCAGGGAAGGCCCCGTCTTTAAACTGGTTGATCTCCCTGACTCCGGTAATGACAAAACCGCCCCGCTCTGCTAGCGCTTGTTGATACCAATCCTCATCCATAACCTTTTCTTTGGGGTTAATTACCGTATTCCCGCTTATTCGGTAGCCGTTGACGGTTCCGTTCATACCGTAGATCATCAGTCCCTTGATTGAGGAGTTGATGGAAGGATAGGCCCCCATGAGCCGGGCCATCGTTCTCTGTGCATTGATTTCCGCGGTCCCCCACTGCTCCTTGGCCAAATAAGGCTTATTTAAAAAGCTGAAAATGTCCGGTAAATAATACGGGATCATTGTAAACCGGTCAAAATCCCTGACCTGGCGTTCAATCGATGTATTCAGCTGGGCCAAAATCACATTCAGATCCTGCTCATTCCGGGCCTGCAGCATCATGGAGGATTTACGGTAGGCCATCGTCCCGATCAGCAGCGCCGGAATGCTGCTCAAAAGAATGAACACGACAAAAAGCTTTGTCTGAAAACGAATGTTGGACAATTTCTGCATGCTCTCACCTCTGATGTCTCGGTCTTGAACGCACCGTTTCATTCTTCCAACTCCCTGTCAATAGATACATGAAGTTTACATCGCACTTATCATTATTGCAATGTTTATAAAAATTAAAATATTATTTTAGTTATTATTGCGTTTTATTAGCTAAATGAGCTGTTGACACCGCTTTCTTCCAATGATACGATGGCGTCGTAAATACAAAACGAGTATTTCGTTTAGTTAAATTAACTAAACAAACAAAAACATTTTATGTTAAGTCATCTCGCTTTATCCATCCAAGAGGAGACATGATCTATGAAAAAATTGAAATTGGGTTATGCTCCGCCACGCCATTTTACCTTCAGCGCCGAAGATGCATTCAAGTACAAAATCGCCATTCGCCTTTAGATTGAGAGCTTTGCCCTTCTCGGTCTGCTTATTTTGATTATCGTTGTGTCTGCTTTAAACCCCGGATTTTTGGAACCCCTTAATATTTTGAATCTGCTGTGGCAGGTGGCCGTTAACGCCTTGATCGCATTCGGGATGATCTTTGTTATGCTCACCGGGGGCATCGATCTATCGGTAGGCTCCACGCTTGCTCTATCCAGCACCCTGATGGCGAGCCTGCTGGGAGTCGGCTTCCCTCCCCTGCTGACCATTGTGGTCGGTCACGTCATCGGGGCGATGCTCGGTGCAGTCAATGGCTTGATGGTCACCAAAGGAAAGATGGCTTCCTTTATCGCCACACTGGCCACAATGACCATTTTCCGTGGAGTGAACATGGTTTTTACGGGAGGCAACCCGATTACAGGGCTCAGCGACAGTGTGATGTTCCAGCTGTTGTGCTCGGCGGTACCAGCCTTTTTAGAGGAAGGGGACGGATTGTCGTCATGCTGATCGGGGCGCTGATTATC
>NZ_JH601067.1:85363-86321 GCF_000245715.1 Paenibacillus sp. Aloe-11
AACAACGGCTTGAACCTGCTTGGCGTTTCTTCATTCTATCAGCTCGTCGTTAAAGGGATCGTTATTGCCGTTCTGATGGACCACAAAAAAAGCCGATTAAGGGGAGAAGATCATGAGAAAATACTGTATTTTTCTGCTGCTCGCACTTAGCTCGTTCATGGTGGCCGGATGCTCACTAGAGCCTCCTTCCTGGGCGAAAGCCAAGACTGCTGGTGATCTTAGTAATGTCAAGATCGGCTTATCCATGTCCACATTGAACAACCCGTTCTTCGTTTACCTCAAAGACATGGTGGTTCAGGAAGCCGGCAGGCAGGGCTTTGAGGTCATCGTCGTGGATGCGCAAAATGATCCGGCAAAGCAGAACAATGATGTGGAGGATCTGATCCAGCAAGGGGTTCATGCACTGCTCATCAATCCCACAGATTCATCGGCCATCTCAGCGGCTGTGCAGACGGCCAATGGCGTCGGCATTCCCGTCATTGCAATCGACCGGGCGGCGGATAAAGGCGAGGTCGCCTCCCTCATCGCTTCTGATAATGCCGATGGAGGCAAAATGGCCGCAGAATATATTGTGGATCAGCTTGGCGAAGGCGCGGTCGTTGCGGAACTCGAAGGCATTCCGGGCACATCCGCCGCTCGGGAACGCGGTCAGGGGTTCCATTCCGTTGCAGATGAAAAATTGAAGGTAGTTGCCAAGCAGGCGGCGGACTTTGACCGAACGAAGGGCCTGAACGTCATGGAAACTATGCTTCAGGGCAATCCTGATATTAAAGCCGTTTTTGCCCAAAACGACGAGATGGCGCTGGGCGCTGTAGAAGCCATCTCGGCTACGGGTAGGGATACTCTGGTGATCGGCTTTGACGGAAGCGCGGATGCGCTGCAAGCGGTCAAAGACGGCAAACTGTCTGCTACCGTAGCGCAACAATTTGACCTGATCGGCCAAAAGGCGGTCCAAACC
>NZ_JH601067.1:86337-95646 GCF_000245715.1 Paenibacillus sp. Aloe-11
GGGCAAGACGGTTGAAAGCAGCATTCCGGTGCCAATCAAGCTGGTTACGAAGGATAACAGCCAGTAGTAGGACGGTCATTGGCCGAGGGTTTGCTAAGCTTCTCTTTCAGAGTTCTTATGCCGCCGCTCATGAACAGAAATTCCAAAATCGAGTTAATCTCATTAAAGGATGGTTACCCCCCTATCGCATCCTTAACCTTTTGGCTTAATCAGCAAGGCTGCCAAAAATGAGAAAATAATGGCTGACGAAATACCTGCGCTGGTGACCTTGAATATACCGGTAATGACTCCGATCCATCCATCTTTCTGTAATTCCTCCAAAGCACCATGAACCAGGGAGTTCCCAAAACTAGTGATTGGAACGGAAGCTCCGGCCCCGGCAAACTTAACGAGTGGGTCATACAAGCCAAGTCCGTCCGCGACTGCTCCCAGCACGACGAGTAACGTCATGGTATGGGCTGGGGTCAGTTTAAACACATCGAAACAAATCTGTCCGAAGACGCAAATTGCGCCTCCTACAAGAAAGGCCCATAAAAAGATCATGTCAGCTTCTCCCTCCTGATTCGATCGCTACAGCATGTGCGATACAAGGAATACTTTCTCCTTGTTGATACGAAAGCGGCGATAAGAGCGCCCCAGTAGCAACAACAAGCATGCGTTTGATTTCTCCCATTTGCATGCGTTTCATTAAATGACCGTAGGTGACAACGGCCGAACAACCACAACCACTTGCCCCCGCCTGCACCATCTGAGTATCATAGTCGTAAATCATCATGCCACAGTCGGCATACTCCGTTTGATGCATCGGAATGTTATGTTTTTCAAACAATTTGCAGGCAATCTCATAGCCTACTTTGCCCAGATCGCCTGTGACGATCAGATCATAATAACCGGGCTCGATTTGTAAATCTCGAAAATGAGCTTGAATGGTGTCAACCGCAGCTGGTGCCATGGCTGCCCCCATATTAAACGGATCGGTAATCCCCATATCGATAACCCGGCCAATTGTCGCTGACGTGGTGACAGGTCCTTTCCCCTCCTGGGAAACAATCGCTGCACCGGCACCGGTCACGGTATATTGGGCAGTTGGCGGCTTTTGTGAACCGTATTCTGTCGGATACCGGAACTGCTTCTCTACGCTTGAATTATGACTGCAGGTCCCTGCCAATATGAATTTCGCTGCTCCACTATTGACGAGTGCGGACGCAAGAGCCAAGCTTTCCATCGAGGTTGAACAGGCACCGAACACGCCGAGATAGGGGATCGACAGCGTACGAGCGGCAAAACTGGTGCTGATTATTTGATTCATCAAGTCGCCGCCGATATGAAAATGGACTTGCTCCTTGGTTAACCCTGCTTTTTCAATCGCCAGTTTTGCGGCCTGTTCAATCAAAATCTTCTCAGCTTTTTCCCAGCTCTCTTCTTCCAGCATGGAGTCACCATGTATGATGTCAAAATCGCCGGCAAGCGGCCCTCTGCCTTCAAATGGGCCAACTACGGTAGCCGAAGCCTTAATATTCGGTTTATTTTCAAAGATCCAACTTTGATGCCCTTTTAGCATATCAGTGTCCTCCTCCAGTACCCTTAAGCACAAACGTGATGATACCCACAACAAATGCAGCCACCGTTCCAAAAACAATAACCGGACCGGCAAGCTTAAACATTTTTCCGCCGACACCTAAAACCATTCCTTCACTGCGATGTTCTATCGCGGCGGATGCCATTGAATTTGCAAAACCAGTTACAGGAACAGCCGAACCGGCACCCGCCCATTGCGCGAATTTGTCATATACGCCGAGGCTCGTTAAAATAATGGAAATGAGAATTAACACGGCCGCAGTGGGATTGGATGCTTTTTTCTCATCAAAGCCGGCCCAATGAACAAACATTTCCTGAATGGCTTGTCCAATCACACAAATCATCCCCCCGGCAAGAAACGCACGACAGCAGTTTTGAAATAAGGGCCGTTTGGGTTCAAGCTGGTTGGCGAGTTGTTGATACTCCTGTTGGACCGGCGTTGCTTTTTTCATCTTTTCATTGCTCATTTTTAATCCTCCTGATCATCTGATCTAACGAATGAGTAGTGGTCTAACTTCCTTAATGACCCGTTCCAGCTCTTTTGCGCATTCTTCATACATTTTTTTTGCATTTGGCGCTGTGGTGGACAGGCTGAACATTTCAAGATCCGCTTCACATTTTTTTAAAGTCGACAGCAAAGAAGCCTTATTCTGAGGCTTGGGGACTCTGATCTGATCGTCAAATAAGTCAACATAAAGCTGGCCGTAGGTATCTACCTGACCAAAAAGCACGTTTTCAATTGCAACGCCCATCTTTTCGAGTTCCGCATCCAGCCAACCCCGGTTGAGTCCCATCACAGCTAATGATTCATCCATGACATTTCCATCCATAATGACTGCCTGCGGCTCCTTTTCGGGCCCCACTTTGATGCCTAAGTGTTTGGGTGTCAGGGGTTGATTTTCTTTCGTTAGTAGGATGTTGATTTCTCCATTCGGTTCCATAATCGCAAATTCTACATCCGACGCTAGAAAAACATCTTTTTTCCGCAGCTGTTCCATCAGTTCGTCGGTGGTAAGTCGTTCCTTCTTAAGGTTATCCTCCAGAATTTTTCCGTCTTTAATTATGACCCTTGGTTTACCATCAATAAAATCCCTTCCTTTTTTACTTTTAAGTTGTAAAAATTCGATCCCTAAAGAGACGCCTACCCATACACACAATGAAATGACACTTAAATACCATTTTTGATCCATCTCTAATGAAGTGTAGGCTGCTAAGCTTCCGATTGTGATCCCAGTTATGTACTCAAAAAGGGATAACTGGGAAATTTGTCTCTTTCCCAACAACTTAGTCATTATAAAAAGTACGACAATCGCTAACAATGTCCGTAGTGAAATAAGTAACCAATCTGGCATCATGTAGCCCCCTTTATCTTTGCAGAAGTGTAACTCTTCCAATTGATGGCAAACCGTATATAAGCAAGATCGTCAGTTTTTCGTTTTTTTATTCATGGAAGTGTAAATCTTTACCTTTTTTGTTCTAGCCTACTTTCCCTTGATTTGCTTTTTATTGCTCTTATTGGTGTATGATTTCGAAAAAAGGGGATACATTATATATGTTACCTGGGTAGGAATAGCAGTATTTTTGTTCCTTACGCCCTTAATCCGTTAAAGGAGGTGAATCGAAATGACCGTAGCTTCCGATGTCAAAACATGTGTTGCTTCATTAAAAAGTGCTCAGGCCAGCTTAGAAACATTCGCTTTGAGCACCCAAAATCAAGAGGCAAAAACTCTTTTTACAAACGCGGCTCAGCAAACACAACAAATTTTGCAGCAAGTCGAAAGCCGAGTACAGCAGCTAGAAAATGAAGAACCACAATACAAAGGTTTCTAAGAACGAGGAAACAAAAACAGCCATGTTCATAAGAGCATGGCTGTTTTTCTGTGTAAAAAACATGAAGTGGATGAACCCATCGTTGAAATATAAAGAGAAAGTCCGGTCTTTGAAATGCCTATTTGACGGGAAGAGACACATAGGCTGAACATGTCCCTTCCCTATTTCACGAAGATTGATCAACTTTAATTTACATTTTCTATTTCCCTTTTTCGGAAGGAAAATCGATCCAAAAATCCTGTAGGCATATCGTAAACCGTATTTGCTGCTGTACAAGCTACGACGTGACGGCTTGCGCGCAATGGATTAGTATACTTCGATTTTCGCGGCAGTGTCTCCTCTGTAAAACCCTTTTTCATCAGTGCTTCGTCCAGCTCTTTTTTTGCAGCCTGTTTGGCTTTAAACAGCATCATTTGTACCCTGCTGTATACATTGATTGCCCCGTCGCCGGTCGTTTCAATCGGGAGAAAGATAGCGTCAGGGTATCTTTCCGTGATCAACGATTGGACGCCGTCCGATACGCCAGAAGAAGGCATACATCCGAAAGGCTTGACGGAGATCGTCATGTTGGCTTTTCGTTTGACCACGTTCAGAATCAACTTGCCCACTTCCATGTGTCCTTCTCCGCCGCGCAGCTGGTTATTGTAATGGTCATTGGCAACACGGGCGATTTCCTCCATGTCAGGTAAATGATAGCCGCGAAGACCGATTAATCTGGCATAGGTTTGAAAAATGGCCCGAATCCCTTGGTCGGCAAGTGCCAACATTCGTAATCTTAATGTGGGATTCTTTCCTTTTAATCCATGGCGTCCAGAATCTGCCTCCCGCAAGCTGATTCGTTTGCGGGTATCATAACGCCCGGCCCAGATGAGGAAGAGAATCCAGGCCGTAACCGATTGGACTTCAACCTCGGCCCCTTCATTTTCCAAAAACCGTTGCAGTTGATAGTTCCCGTCTCCCTCCGTCGTCATCGCCCAAAACTCCCCGATAATGCTTACCTTCGGCCTTGCCTGCGTCCGATCCACCTGGACGGCCTGCAGTTCCTTGCGGCATCGGATGAGCGCTAGAATCAATCGTTTTCTCTGAGTTAAAGCGTCATATAAGTACTGTTTGCAGCGAGTCAAAGCGGCATCGGTTGATCCTTCCTCCACTTCATAGGGACGAATGCGGTATCCAAGCGCATTGAGAATGTCCCCCAGCAGGACGGCCTTCAGGAAGCTCACAAAAAACGAAGTATCCAATTTAAGCGCCGATTCACCTCCGGTCGCCTGTTTTAATCCGTCCGTCTGTTGAAACAAGAGAACGCGAAAACCGTCAAATCCCGCATCGCGCAGTGCTTTCCGATACTCCGTGACATAGGTGCCAAAACGGCAGGGACCGCAGGATCCGCTCGTTACGAACAGGTAATTGCCAATGATCTCATCCTTCGATTTACCTTCTACGTCGCGAAGATAATTCAAGTATTTGATCAAATTTCCAACGGTGAAATAAGTCGGATTGCATTGTCCACGGTTGCCGAATTCCTTGCCGAAACGCAGCGACTCGCTATCGGGGCAGTCCATATGCTTCACATGGTAATCCAGCCCTGCCAAAGCTCCCTCCACCAAATAATCATGTACCATCGTCAGCCCGCCGAACAGAATCGTTGTGGTCGCTTTGTCTTTGGCCAAAAAAAGGCGAGGAGCCGGTTCGAACCACTGATGCTTCGCTGCCAGTCCAAGTGCCTGTTCCTGTTCTTCCCGAAACAGACGGAGCTCATCCTCAAGCTTCCTTTTCTCTGTTGTCATAATTCATTTCACTCCTCCTTATCACTTTGTAGGGTTATTCTAAGATCCTTTTTTTCAACAGCTCGGAACGTTTCTGCTCGACAAGATGCTGCAATTCCGCCTTTTTCTTCGCTAAATCCTGCAAACGTTCTTCATGTAGCCCCAGACTGTGGGCATATGTTTTGACGCGTATTTTAATCGAACCGCTAGGTTTGTTCGCATCGATATCGTGCAAAGCGGAATAGGGCGTTCCCGCAATGGAAATGATCGAGTCGATCACCCCGTAAGTAGGAGCGTCATGCCCGCACTTGAAGCTGGACAGGTCCAGAACGGCTACATTCGGATGCCGTGCGGCAAATTTGGCTGCCCACACCTTCTGCACACTGTTGGAGCTGAAATTTTCAGGCCAGACATCGGTCACTTCGAGCGCATATTCCACCCGCCCTCTCTGCAGGTCGTCCTTGAAAAAGCGCTGAAGCCATGATTCGTCTTTGGGAATCGAGCGCATGGACAGTACGGGATAACCCAGTACCTGAAACTCCTCCAATACGCTGTGATTCAGACCCGGATCGGAGTGATAGGGGCGGCCGATTAACAGAATGGCCAGACGATTGTCTTGTTCCACCTGCTCCAGAATCGAGCGGCCCTTCTCTTGCATCTCGGCATCAAACAGCTTCATTGCCTTCCAGCCCTGATCGGCGGCAAAATCACTCTCGTCCTCCGTAATGGACAGACAGTCCGCTAACGCTTCGAACAGCTGTTTCTTGAGCAGGTTCGGTTCCGTGAAGGTTACCGCCGGATCAAGATAGACAATTCCTTTCGTCTCAAAGAAATTGACTTCTTTCGTAAAGGCGGCTTTGATGACATTCGGAGCGCCGGCAACGATCGGACAACTGGCCGAATCCATCACGTTATGGAGAGGAGTTGGAATGTGCGTGATACACGGAAAGAAAATATAGTCGAGCGGTTTTTTCTCATGATGTTTAAATAACAAATTGTGTACATGCGCCTGAGCGACCTTCGACGGGTAGCAAGGATCAATCAATCCGTATTTGCCGCCTTGCTGCCACATTTCCTCGCTTGTATTATCGCTGAACACGATGTTTTTCTGGTCAATGCCAAGCGTCTCGAAATAGGTCCGCCAAAATGGCGCCGTCGACCAGATGTTAAGAACTTTTGGAATTCCGATACGGATGCTTCTTCGCAGCTCTGCCGCTTCAACGGAAGAACGCATAAAATTACGCCGATACGCTGTTTTTCTGCGTCCGAGCCAGTTTCGCTGCAACCATACCTCTTGAACCTGATCATCGGACTCGGGCAGCGGCTCCGGCTCGTAAAAATGCTGGAACATTCGGCGGGCTTCGTATTCCACCAGATTGGGGTAATGTTTTTTCAGCACCTGCCGTTCCTTGGTCAGTTTGACGACGGCTTGCTGATCTTCAACTGTGCCCTTCTCGCAGCTGAAACCGGAGATGTAACGGGCCGTATGTCCGTCCGGGGTTTCGGAATCTATAAAGGTCCGGCTGCAATGGTTGGGACAGAAGTTGCAGCGAGTGGATTCATCGTTGCGCGTCACATAGCTCAGCATGATGGCCGAATCCAATCCCAAAAACGTGGAATATCCGCGCCGTTTCACCACGCGCAGCGTTTCCCTTGCCGCCCCGATCGCGCCTGCTTCCCCTGGGTGAGGATGAACGTAAACTTCCGCATCGGGAACCCGCTGTTTAATGTAATCCACCTGCGCTTTGACAGCGGCCAAGTTATATTGAGTCCCTCCCTGCAGAACGAATTTACGGCCTAGTTCTGCCATCCGCGGTATTTGTACGACATACTGCCATACGTTTTTCGGCAGTACGAGCGCGAGTCCGGCCAACAATTCTTCTTTGGAATACCCCTCCTTCTGAAAATTAACCCGATCCGCATCGAGAAATACGGCGCATCCATATGAATATTTTGGGCTAAGGTCTGCCGCGAAGGCGGTATCCGCATATTCCTGAATCGGAATGCCAAACTGATCCGCCATCGCCTGAAGCAGCATGCCGTTACCGGCCGAGCATTGATTGGACAGTCTGAAATCCCGGAAAGTACCGTTTTTCAGAAAGAGCACTTTTATGTCCTGACCACCAATATCGCAAATGACGTCGATATCGCCAAATTCGTTAACGGCGCTCATCATATGTGCAACGGTTTCAACAATATTGATGTCGGCCTTTAACGTTTTTTCAAGCACGTCCGCCGCATATCCGGTGGCACCGAAACCGATAATCTCCAAATCGGCCTCCTGATCTCTCACCTTGTCACGAATCCGTTCCAGTATTCCCCTCGTATCTTCAAGCGGATTACCCTTGGATAGCTGATATTCCTTAAGCAGAATCTCGCCGCTTTCGTCGACGAGAACGGCTTTGGACGAAGTGGAGCCGCCGTCCAGACCGATCACCGCCTTAACCTTCTGCCCGGGTGCGAAGGCCGCAGGCGTAAAGCGGGGAATGCTGTACGTCCGGCGGAATTGCTCCAGCTCCGTTTGGCTAGCTACCAGCGGCGGGCCGGCGTTTTCTCCCAGTTTCGCTTTTCGGCCGTGCGCTATAAATTGCTTCAAAGCTTGCAAGCCCTTGTAATTCCCCACGCTGGCCGGCTCATGCATCCCGTACATGACGGCTCCGAAGGCCGCGTAGTATTGGGAATTATCAGGAACAGAAATCAACTCGTCGATAGACATGTCTTGGGGATACTCGTATCCTCTGTCACGCCAGGTTTGAGGAATGCGCAATCGCCAACATTCCTGCAGAAAGGGCAAATATGTATTAGGTCCTCCAAGCAGCAATACGCGATGCCGCAACGTGTTTCCGCGAGTCAGTACAGAAAGGTTCTGCATGACGATCGCGTCCGCCAAGGAACACATGATTTCGACGGAAGGGATACCGCTCTTCACCAGATTGACAATATCCGTTTCGGCAAAAACGCCGCATTTGGCGGCTACATGGTGCAATTTTGAATCATCGAAGTGCAGCTTGCCTACATCTTCCATGGGCATTCCCACTTTAATCATGCACTTGTCGATCGTGGCGCCTGTACCGGATGCACACTTATCGTTCATAGATGTCAACGCCTGTTTGTTGCCGGTTTCCTCATTGGCCTTGAAAATAATGATTTTGGCATCTTGTCCACCGAGTTCAATGACGCTCCCCACGTCGGGATGAAGATACTCAACAGCCATCGTAACGGCATTCACTTCCTGAACGAACTTTGCTCCGATATGTTCCACAATCGGTCCGCTTCCGGAACCGGTCATGAACACGCGGATGTTTTCCTGCTTGACACTGGGGAATTCGTTGCCGATCGTAACCAGAAATTCCAGTACATTCTCCGCCTGCTTGGTGTGGTGACGCTGATAATCCGACCATAATATTTCTTTGGTTGCAGGATTCACGACGGTTGCTTTTACAGTCGTCGAACCGACGTCAATCCCGATGATTATAGCGTCTGATCGTTGCGTATTCCTTAACATCCTCCTTGCTCCTTTATCCATAAAATCTTAGTAGTATCCTGTGTATAGATTTGTCACTCTATACAAAGAACATTTAAGTACCTGAATCCCCTCGGCTAGGAGGTAGACGTAACGTTGCTTTGGATCATTTTAGCGCTCTTGTTGTTTATCGTTCAAATTGCAGCCATCATCATTGTGGAGTATCGCCGATCGAACAAAGCAACAGCATGGCTTATCATCTTGTTCCTCTTTCCCCTGCTCGGTTTCCTTGTATATTATTTTGTAGCGGAGGAATACTCATGCTACCGTACGTTGCAATGGAAAAAAAACAGACAGTGGGAACAACGCAAAGCCGACCTCATTAACCGGAGTAAACAGCGGATACGGAAAGCTATGGATGAGGTAAACGATTGGCAAGAAAAGAACGAGCATGCATCGCTTATGAAGATATCAGCTATTCCTATTACGGCTTGCAATGAAACGACGATCTATACCGAAGGGAAAGAAGCCTTTGAAGCGATGTTGGAAGCAATAGCCGCAGCCATGCACCATATCCACATTGAATTTTACATTATTCGCGACGACCAGCTCGGTACTCGATTCGAACGGTTGTTGATCCGGAAAGCGCAGGCAGGGATTAAAGTACGGTTG
>NZ_JH601067.1:95658-102683 GCF_000245715.1 Paenibacillus sp. Aloe-11
TCGGCAGCCGCCGATTGGGAAAGGCCTATTTGAAACGACTTCGGGATGCCGGTGTAGAAACGGGATGTTTTTTTCCTCTGTTCACGACCTTCTTCGATAAGCGGCTCAATTACCGCAATCACCGCAAAATTGTTGTTGTTGACGGGAAAATCGGTTTTTTCGGAGGTTTGAATATAGGGGATGAATACGAGGGCAAGGATCCGAAATTCGGTTACTGGCGGGATACGCACTTCAGCATTAAAGGGGATGCCGTGCTATGGATTCAATATACGTTTTTAACAGATTGGTATCTGGTCAAAGAACAAAGCATAACTGATTTCGTATATTATCCCGTTCAGGAAAGTCAAGGGCAAGAATTTGTGCAAATTGTAAAAAGCGGTCCGGATGAGACGTTCCTGGAGCTTCTTTTCTCCTTCATCGTTTCTGCAAAGAAGCGAATCTATATTGAGACGCCTTATTTCGTTCCTGATTCCGCCATCTTATTAGCTCTAAAAACAGCTGTCATTAGAGGAATCGATGTTCGGGTCATTATACCGTCGTTTCCCGATAAAAAGATTGTTTACAACGCTTCTTTATCATATGTTCAGGATCTACTGCAGGCAGGAGTCCGATTTTATAGTTATCAAAAAGGTTTCATCCATGCCAAAGTGGTTATTTCCGATCAATTGGCGTGTTCCGGCAGCGCAAACATGGATATGCGCAGCTTTTGCGAGCAATTTGAACTCAATGCAGTCTTTTTTAACCGGAAAGTCGTTGATCATTTAGTACAAGATTTTTACCAGGATCTTAGCGCAAGTCATGAACTTTCACTGTCCGAATTTGAAAAGCGCTCCAGGATTCAAAAGATAAAAGAAGTTTTTGCCCGATTGCTCTCTCCGCTATTCTAGAGGCGAAAAGTAGTTATGTCTTCACTTTGCTGATCCGCTATTCCAATGCGTCTAGGTCTCTGTGCCCTCCGCAGGATCTTTGGGCGCAAATGCCCTACTTCTTCATATCAAGCTCTAGAGCCAATAGAGCATACTCGATCATTCTTGCCTTCCAGTCGATCTGCCTGGCGGCGAGCTGTGAGCTCCTCCGTTATGGCCTACCATGTCGACCACATATGTTCATCTTCAGGTAGCACCAAGGCAGGTCTCGAGCAGGCTTATGCACTTTCGCATAGGCCTACTCGATTGTTCAATATTTTATGTTTACAGCTCTTTTAATGGTTTATAAAGTGGCCATGTCAATCACGAACCGATAACGCACATCGTTGTGCAGCACACGGTCAAATGCTTCATTCACTTGATCGGCACGGATTACCTCTATTTTAGGAGCAATACCATGCTGAGCAGCAAAATCGAGCATCTCTTGTGTTTCTTGAATTCCACCAACATTTGAAGCAGTAATGCTGCGACGTCCTGCGTATAGGGAGAAAATATTGTACTGTTCTGGTTTGTTTGGCAGACCAACATTTACAAGTGATCCATCTACTTCAAGCAGGGATAAATATGCATCAACATCAATATTTGCAGACACTGTGTTTAGGATGATGTCAAAATGACCAGCCAATTCCTTGAATGTTGCGGGATCACTGGTAGTATAGAAATGATCTGCGTCAAAGCTCAAGGCTTCATTTTTTTTACTCGTACTTGTACTCAAGACAGTGACTTCAGCGCCTAAGGCATGAGCAAATTGAACGGCTAAATGACCGAGGCCTCCCATCCCCAGAATGGCAACCTTTTTACCAGGACCTGCGTTCCAGTGTTTTAATGGAGAGTAAGTGGTGATGCCGGCACATAATAACGGGCTTGCTACAGCCAGATCCAAGCTGTCTGGGATACGAACAACAAAATGTTCTTTTACAACAATCTTTTGGCTATATCCACCGTAAGTAAGATTTCCATCGTAGTCTGTTGAATTAAATACAATAACTACGCCTTTTGTACAAAATTGCTCTTCACCTCTTAGGCAGAATTTACATTCTCCGCAAGAGTTAACAAAGCAACCGACACCAACGCGATCCCCAACAGTGAATTTTGTAACTTCTGTTCCTATTGCTGTCACGATCCCTGCAATTTCATGACCTGGTACCATTGGATAAACCCCGTTGCCAAAATCATTGTGGGCAATGTGAATATCTGAGTGACAAATCCCGCAATACTTAATATCGATTAAAATGTCGTTAGGCCGTAATTCTCTCCGCTCAATAGTTGTCTTTTCGAAAGGTGCTTTTGCGCTTGGAACGCTTAGAACATGGGTTGTACACATAGGTCTCCTCTGCTCCTTTACCTTTGAAAATGAGACAGCTGGTTAAAGATAAACGCACATTGATCGATTTTCTCTTGTCCAACTATCTATATTTCATTATATTACCAGTTGTTAAATGAACTCAATTTGTGTATTTAACAACACAATGAGATTTGTCCTATATATCCTTAGCTATGATCGTAACGCCAGCCGAAAAAGTAGGTGCGTAGGTTGCATTCTCTACAACGCTCCCGATTATCTTAACAGATGCCGTTCTGCCGCCCGTGCAATTGACCAGCCTCTGCCCTCCGGTACCTTTGAACGTTACGCCCATCATAATAAGGTTAGTGTTGCTGTAGGTCATACCAGCGGTGCTTATATTATAAAGCACGATTGATGTATTCATTACCTCGCTATTTACAAGCTTTATGGTGTCGACGGGAGTAGTAGCTGTGATTAATCGGGGCACGTCGGCCTGCATGTGTATATTTTCCAAAATGATACTCTTTTGGATGGGTGGTGTTGCGTTCGGGTAGTAACTACGTGAGTAGTTGTCCTTGTCAAAGTGGATACTAACAGCAACAGGTCTATTTTTCTGTAGATAGATATTTCGCAAGTGGATATTTCTACAGCCTGCCGTGTAGGTAACATCGTCCTGTATCATTGCCCATTTAATATTACCGTCGAGAGTAACCGTTCCACTTGCGTGTGTAGGTGCCATCGTGGATGTGTACTTAGTGCCGTCGGGATTCGCGACAACTCGGTACAATCGCCCATTACTTACCACCGTGTCTGACTTCTGCAGCTCCATGCCGGAAAACCAGTCAACCCAAGCACCAGCGAGAACACGTAAGAAGTATCCAGTCGTAGATGCAGCGGCTAAATCGTAGCAGTTTTCTATTAAGCCATTCTCGATCCAACCAAGCTGTGGATTTCCTGTATCGTAGTCATGCCCGTTTAGCGCTATAGGATCATCGTACGTTTTAAATTTTCCATCACGGACCACAAAGCTACTGCCTCTACCAAAGTGTACCGCGTCCTTGCCGCCCTCTACTCGTATCTTGTCTATGATCACATCCTCAAAGGTACATATCTGTACGCAATAACTATAGGATAGGAGGTCGAGACATTCGAAGTTTTCGATTGTGAGATTTTTAACGTAGAAAAAAGAAATTTGACCTCTCAACCCGGTAATTAATTCTGAGCCCGCAGTGGATTCTTTACCGTTGCATATTAGCTTTAAACCTCTTATTACAATGTTTTTATTGTAACTACGAGTAAACGCCCCTTTATTGACGAGTACGTACCCGTTTGATGTGGTGCGCCTTAAAAAGACACCTGGACCAAAATCTAGAGTGACGTTGTCCCCGATCTTTATCGCTCTGTCGATATCGTAGAGGCCTTGCTGTTCTACCCTTATCGTGCCTCCCGCATCAACGGCCCTTTGTAGTGCAACCGCATTAGTTGCCGCGTCATTACTTGGCATAAATCCAAATTTAAGTGAGCTAGGTATAAATATAGGTTCTGTCGTAGTTGTGATGTCTACGGCGTAGACTTGGTAAGATGTTTTGCTTGTATCGGCAACTACAATTCTTACAAAGTAAACGTCATCATCGACCGTGTAATAATTAATATCAAACGCAGCTTGACGCAGCATCTGCTTCGCCGCGTTGTATAAGTTAATCCTATGCATAATTGTGTTATTTTCTAGCCTGAGTCTCTTCACCTTAGACACGTCGATGTATCCAGACTTATAACTATTCGTAACACTCGTCTCCATACCAGCGCTGGTCAGTCCACCCATTGCCCAATCGGAAGGTATCGGGATTGTAATTTCCTCAGCTACCTTAGTGGTAGTTTTACCTATTATCTCGCCTACTTTAGCGTCTGCTTTCCTGGCAATTGTTCGGGCCACTGTGTCTTTTATCGTCATTTTAATCCCCCCTACTCACTGAATGATAAGGACTTGCTGCGAAACCATCCGCCCCGGAGATTCAATTCCTAGTAAAATATTTCTTGTTGGCAATAAGATATGTATAAAAATAGAGAAAAGAACCTCTCGTTTTTTTGGAAATTAAGAGGTTCTTTAAAATAAACATTTATAGCGGGAGGTGAAAAATCCAAAAACCGACTTTTGGGGCAGCCCCTCAGTCTTATAAATGTAAGCTGCGGAGTCAGCATCAGGCTGACATTACTTAGGTATCCAACGTATACAAGGGCAGGTTTTCCGGCAAAGCCGCCGGGCGCTGACATGTGCTCTGCATCGGATAGAACGTCTGCTCATCGGAGGAATCATGGAACGCCCACATCGCCTCCAGCACATGGTAGGCCAGTTCACCACTGGCGCGGTGAGGCCGTCCGCTTCGGACAGCGTAGGCCATATCGGCAACGCCGATGCCCCGTGTGTTCTCCTGGTAGCCCGGCAGCAGCGGCATCTCTGTCCATTTCTGCTCACCCAGCAGCCTGTAGCGTACCGGCCCTCCGAACGTGTTCGGGTCAGGCACCTGCAGCGTGCCATGAGTACCATATACCTCGATGGGCGGCAAAGTGCTTCCACCAAAGATGTCAAAGCTGGTAATAAGCGTGCCGACAGCACCTTGCTCGAAGCGCAGCAATCCGGCTACATGGGTCGGAATGTCGACCTGGATGGTCTGTCCTCTCTTTTTCTCGCTCGTAATCGTACGCTGGTCCTTCGCCTTGCTTGTCATGCCGGAGATAGTGGCAATCGGACCAAGCAATTGCACCAGAGCCGTCAAATAATAGGGCCCCATATCAAACATTGGACCACCGCCAACAGCATAATAAAATTCAGGATCTGGATGCCAATGTTCATGTCCACGGCTCATCATGAAGGCCGTAGCAGCTACCGGATTGCCAATGACCCCGTCCTCAATCAGCTTCAATGACGTCTGTATCCCGGAGCCGAAGAAGGTCTCCGGTGCACAGCCGACAAGCAGTCCCTTGCGGCGGGCCAGCTCCAAGACAGCCTGGCCCTGCTTACGGGTGACCGCAAGCGGCTTCTCTACATAGACATGCTTGCCTGACTCAAGGGCTCTGAGGCATACGTCGGCGTGAACGGCCGGAATGGTCAGATTAATGATAAGTTCGATCTCCGGATCAGCCAAAATCTCATCTACCGAATATACGTTTGGAACGTTGTACGCCGCCGCTTGCTCCTCTGCCCGGATATGGTCCAGATCCGCTACTGCAGACAGCTCCAGAATGTCAAAGCGATGGCAATTTTCCATGTAAATCCCGCTGATTTTACCACAACCGATAATGCCCACTTTCATTTTGTTCATGCCTGGACTCCCTTCTCCTTCACAAAAAAATGGATAATGGCATTTTGCTGCTCTTCTGGACTCCATGGAGGATACAGGTCGCCAAAATTTCTTCCAGTGGCCTGCCGCTTCATCCTGTTCGCACTACCGCTGCTGGCTGTCTGCCATGCCCGTATAAGCCCCTGACAGGGAACTGCCCCGGGCTGCGGCCGCCTGTTTGCCTGCAGCAGCCCATAGGAACCCGCTGCGCATCATCTCGGTCACTTGAGGCATATCTATGATATCTGCGTGATGTCCCAGCGAATTGTAGAAGACGCGGCCGTTCCCCCAGCGCTTCGTCCATACAACAGGCATATCCACTTGCCCATTGGCCGAATGCGGTCCTGGTACAACCGGGAAGCGTGTGGTTGCCAGCACTTCAACTGCCGGGTCTACGTGAAGGTAGTACTGCTCGCTTTTGACCTGAAAATCCTGAATATGGTCCAGCAGCGGGCTGGAGCCGCGCTTCATGTTCACCATGTACTCCACCCCATCATTGCCGGGATGGGCAACCCATTGCCCGCCTGTCATGAATTGCCAGTCTACATTGTTCCGGAAGGCATCACACATGCCGCCATGGCAGCCTGTCAGGCCTACGCCGCTTTGAACCGCTTCCGAGACATTATTGACCAGTTCCTGCTCAATCTGTCCCATGGTCCACACTGGAACGATCAGGTCCAGGCCAAGCAGTTTCTCCGCATCCTGGTAGGCTTCAAGGGTATTAGACACCTCCACCTCGAACCGCTCTTCCTTCAGAATGCGTTCAAAAATGGCCGCCACCTGCTCTGGCTCATGTCCGTTCCATCCACCCCATACAATCAGTGCCTTGCTCATCTGAAATCCACTCACCTTTCGGAATGTAATGTTATGTTACATTTCTTCAATGGATACCCAGCGTCGTTCCTCTATGGATCGTTCCACTGCTTCAAGCACAGCCTGACAAGCAACCCCGTCGTGGAAGTTCGGTACAGGTTGCCGTCCTTCGGAGATGGCACTCAACATCTCAAGCATCTCATGTGTAAAGGTATGCTCGAAGCCGATCGTATGTCCTGCAGGCCACCAGGCTTCGGAGTACTTGTGTGCCGGATCGGTGGCGAGCACGCGGCGGAAGCCCTGCACGTCCTCCTCATCCTGTGTGAAATACACTTCCAGTTCGTTCATTCGTTCAAAGTCAAACCGCACACTGCCCAGACTCCCGTTGATCTCGAAAGAATTTGTACTCCGATGTCCGGCAGCAAACCGTGTGGCCTCGAAGCTGCCCAGCGTACCTCCGGCGAAGCGTGCCAGGAACAGCGTGGCATCATCTACCGTCACTTCTCCCATCGGTGCATTCGCCTCGGCGCTCCCCTTGGAGCTTAGTCCGCTCATTTCCACAGCCAGCGGTCGCTGTTTGATAAATGTCTCGCTCATGCCGATCACTTCATGGAACTCACCGACCAGGAACCGGGCGAGATCAATCAGATGGGCGCCAAGATC
>NZ_JH601067.1:102694-103068 GCF_000245715.1 Paenibacillus sp. Aloe-11
AGAACCCGCCACCTCCTTTTGTAGCCGCCACACTAGCGGGAAGGACGGGTCCATGACCCAGTCTTGAAGGAAAAAGGCACGGAAATGATAGATTTTGCCCAGGCGACCACTCTTGACTAACTGCTTTGCCAACTGGACAGCCGGAGAGAAGCGGTAGTTGAAACCGATCATATGTCTGACACCAGCTTCCTCAACTGCCTGCAGCATGTCACGGGAATCCGCCAGCGAGAGCGCAAGCGGCTTCTCACAGAACAGATGCTTGCCATGGAGGGCAGCCTCAACGACAATTTCCTTATGGGCATCACTCGGGGCGTTGATGTCAATAAGATCAATATCGTTGCGTTTCACCAGATCACGCCAATCGGTAACACTCT
>NZ_JH601067.1:103088-106628 GCF_000245715.1 Paenibacillus sp. Aloe-11
CAGCCGCCTGAACCCCCTGTTCGTTGCGTCCACAGATAACGGACATCTCCGGCTGCAGCGGGGCATTTGGGAAGAACATGGGTAGACTACGGTAAGCGTTGCTGTGAGCCTTGCCCATAAATTTGTAGCCAACCATTCCGATACGAAGACGATTAGACATGTCGTTATCCTCCTTATGGGTCTGAGTTCCAACGGATTTTTGACGAATGGGGCTATTGCCGAATGGATGACTCCCTGATAATCAGCTTCGTGGACAGAAGCTGCCTTATCGAGGTGCACCCGGTCAATTCCAGGGCTGGAATAAGGTCCGGAGAATCCGGTATTAGCTTCGAGGCCGCAAGCTCCCCCATCTCATACAAAGGAACTCGGACACTGCTCAGTGGCGGAACGGCCATCTCGGCCGCATCCGAATCGTCATAGCCCACAAACGCCGGGAATCGGTCAACTTCCACTCCGCGCTCGCGCAGACCCTGCATCACCCCGATGGCCATCCGGTCGTTCGCTGCAAATATGGCATCAATATCATTCAGCCTGTCTGCGATTGTAGCCGATGCTTCGAGCCCGCTTCGACGGCTGTAATTGCCCTCCAGAAGCAGCTCATGATCATATTCAATACCAGCCTCCTGAAGCGCGGTGCGGTACCCCTTCAACCGCTCAGTACTGTTGGAATAGATATCCGGTCCGTTGAGAAAGGCAATCCGCCTGCATCCTTGCTCAATGAGGTGACTTACAGCCACCCGGCTTCCCTCCACATGGTCTGCATCCACTTCACAGAACGACTGTCCTTTAAAATGGTGATTCATGACGCAGAACAGACGTCCTTCTTCCTGAATTCTCTTCAGCGCTTCCAGCTCATCGTGGTCATCCCTGGCTCCAAGGATGATACAAGCATCGATCTTTTGCTGGCGGAAAAGACCGCTGTAATCCATCTCTTCCCCCGGCTTCCGGAACAATAGCAGCAGATCGAGCCCGCTGTCCCTGGCCTTGCTTCCGATGCCGCTCAGCATCTCGGAGAAAAAATAGGCTGAGAACAGATGCGCCTTCGGTACATAAGGCATAACCACGCCAAGATGACCGCTCTTGCTTCGGGCAAAGTTGCGGGCCAGCGCACTGGGAACATATCCAAGCTGGTTGGCGGCGTCCAGGACCCTTCTCCGCGTATCTTCCTTGATGGGACCAGCCGCGTTCAATACCCGCGACACCGTCGCTTCAGACACGCCGGCGAGTTCTGCTACTTCCTTGCGCGAAACGATATTGCCCACCTCCACTTATTTTATGTACGCGCGTACATTTTCTCATGCAACCATACCTCTGTCAATCCCAAAAAGCGTGCCCTATAGATGGATAAGCTCTTTCCTCTACAGAAAGAACATGTGTTACCAGTCTAGATGGAACCGACCGGGCTTCTAAGAAAATATGGTTATGAATTCGTGTAAACAGTTACACTCGGACAGATTGCTATGGAGGGCAGCAATACGTACCGAATTAGAGAAGCCATTGAACAAATTATTCATCATTATGATAAGCCTCTGCGGGTCGAGGAGCTTGCTGAAGTAGCCAGTATGAGCGTTTCATCATTTCATCGGAACTTTAAAGAGGTAACGGCTATGAGCCCACTTCAATTTCAAAAGCAGCTGCGCCTGCAGGAGGCCCGCCGTCTTTTATTATCCGAGTCGGCAGATGCCGCTGATGTCGCATTCCGGATCGGCTATGAAAGCGCGTCTCAATTCAGCCGTGAATATTCCCGTATGTTCGGTTCTCCTCCAAGAGCGGACATCAAGCGTTTGAAGGAAAATTTTCATATCGAATAGCTGCTTTTCGCTACAAATAAAAAGCAATTGAATCAGCGGAGTTTTTCACTTTCATACTCCGGATTCAACTGCTATCTTGAAAAGATCATTCGGATGTGCTAGGATGAAATCGAATTTTAGTAAAATTATTAACTAAAAGGTGTGAGTCCTTTGGCAACCATTAAAGACATTGCCCGCGAAGCGGGTGTGTCTGCCGCAACCGTTTCACGGGTCTTAAATAACGATCTGTCTTTGTCCGTGAGTCCGGATACCAAGAGCCGAATTTTTTCGATTGCTGAACAGCTTGAATACAAACCTTCCCGGTTGAGGCAATTAAAGCAAAACACAGAGCGTGCCGGGAAAACGGTCGCGCTCCTGCTCTGGTGCTCCATTGAAGAGGAACGGGATGATCCGTATTACGCTTCGATTCGCCGTGGAATCGAGTTGCGCTGTGAGGAGCTTGGTCTGACGCTGGGACAGACTCTGCGAGGCCGCTCTTCCATCGCCACCTTGCAGAAGACGGATGGTCTGATTGTTGTGGGCGGCGTTGACCCTGAAGAGGTGATCAAGCTGCATCCTGACCAGGATACCATCGTACTGGTCGACCAGTACGATGAACAGCTGGAGTACGATTCCGTACGCCTCCATTTCCGGCAAGCTGTTGATCAGGCACTCGGACATCTGATTGAGCTGGGCCACCAGCAAATCGGGTTTATCGGCGGCAAGAGCGACGGAGAGCGACGGGCGCATTATTTTGAACGGTTCATGCGGGAACGGGGATTGTACAATCCTCAATATGTCCGTGTAGGCGCCTGGAGTACCGCAGATGGATATCGGATGATGAACGAGCTCCTTGCCGGACAAGAAAGACCGACGGCCTGCTTCGCTGCAAGCGACCCGCTCGCCATCGGTGCCCTTCGCGCCCTTCATGGACATGGAGTCAAGGTACCGGAGGATATGGCTATCGTCGGCTTTGACGACATTGAGATGGCTGCTTTTGTACAGCCTCCGTTAACCACTGTGCGCGCCTATCCCGAACAAATGGGAAAGGCTGCCGTTCAACTGCTCTCTGAACGGTTTGGGGGACGTGAAGCGCCTGCCCACAGCGTGATTGGGACCAAGCTTGTCATACGGGAGAGCTCATCCGCAAACAGCTAAAATCGGTTTTTGAAAGTCTTCTTGGCATGGATAAGTATCCTGTCGTAAAACAATCGATATGATGAACCCCTAAGGAGTGAATATCATGAACATTCATGTAAATGAGGCGCTTGGCTTGTTCCATCTGCAGTCCAAAGATTGCAGCTATATTATCCAGCTTGTAGAAGGGTATCCCGCACATGTCTATTGGGGGGCCCGACTTCATCATGATAAAAGCCTGGCAAATATACTGGAGCTCAGGGAGCGCTGCTCCTTCTCTCCTAATCCTGTGCCGTCCAACCGCACGATTTCCCTGGACACGCTTCCACAGGAATATCCTCAGTATGGAACAAGTGACTTTCGTCAGCCCGCTTACCAGGTTGCACTTGCAGACGGAAGCCGGATTACGGAGCTAAAATATAGCGGCTACCGCATTGTACCGGGGAAACCAAAGCTCGAAGGGCTTCCTGCCGTCTATACCGAATCGGATGATGAAGCTTCAACTCTCTTTCTTATCCTTGAGGACCAATTCTCGGGACTTAAAACTACACTGCTCTATACCGTATTTGCTAATCACAGCGCTATTGCCCGGTCTACTCTTTTTGAGCATAAA
>NZ_JH601067.1:106648-130457 GCF_000245715.1 Paenibacillus sp. Aloe-11
GAGAAAGCCATGAGCGCTTCTGTCGATTTTGCAGATTCCAACTACCAAGCTCTCTACCTGTCCGGAGCCTGGGTGCGTGAAAGACATATCCAGCGCCGCGACCTCGGGCCTGGGGCTATTCGCTTGGAAAGTCGCCGGGGTTCCAGCAGTCACCAGATGAATCCCTTTCTGGCACTGCTTCGTCCTGATGCGACTGAAGATCGCGGAGATGTGTACGGCTTTAGTCTGGTCTACAGCAGCAACTTCGTTGCACAGGCAGAAGTAGAGCAGTTCAGCCAAACCCGTGTAAGTATCGGAATCAATCCCTTCGATTTCTCCTGGCGACTTGAACCAGGTCAGTTATTCCAGACCCCTGAAGCCGTACTGGTCTTTTCCGAAGAAGGTCTTGGGGGCATGTCGCGTACCTATCATCGGCTCTACCGCGCACGTCTGTGCCGGGGTGTTTACCGTGACAAAGAGCGCCCTATTCTCGTAAACAATTGGGAAGCCACTTATTTCAACTTCGACGCCGATAAAATCGAAGCGATTGCCAAGGAAGCGGGTCCCCTTGGTATTGAGCTCTTTGTTCTCGATGACGGTTGGTTTGGCAAACGCGACAATGACGATACTTCTCTTGGAGACTGGTTTGAAGACCGCCGCAAGCTGCCTGGAGGTCTTGCTGACCTGGCCAAACGAGTTAAAGAACAAGGATTACAGTTTGGGCTGTGGGTAGAGCCGGAAATGGTGTCTCCTGATAGTGAATTGTACCGCAAGCATCCCGATTGGTGTCTGCATGCTGAGGGTCGGCGGCGGACGGAAGGTCGGTCCCAGCTGGTGCTTGATCTCTCTCGCAAGGAAGTATGCGATTATTTGTACGAAACGCTTAGCTCCGTGTTCTCGATTGCTCCGATTACTTATGTCAAGTGGGACATGAACCGTAATATGACGGAGATTGCTTCGGCTACAGCTTCTAACGAACGGCAAAAGGAAACCGCACACCGTTATATGCTCGGGCTTTACGATCTGCTGGAACGTCTGACCTCCCGCTTCCCGAACATCTTGTTCGAAAGTTGCTCTGGAGGCGGCGGACGGTTCGATCCCGGAATGCTCTACTATATGCCGCAAACGTGGACCAGCGACGATACCGATGCGATTGAAAGATTGGCTATCCAGTACGGAACAAGCATCGTGTATCCGGCCAGCACCATGGGGGCACACGTATCGAGCGTGCCGAACCATCAGGTGGGACGAATCACCTCTCTCGCCATACGCGGCGACGTGGCCATGAGCGGCAACTTTGGCTACGAGCTTGACCTCACTGCATTTACAAAAGAAGAAAAGGAGCTCGCTGCCAAACAAATCGCTCAGTATAAGGAAATTCGTTCCCTTGTACAGCAGGGGAATATGTATCGGCTTCTTAGCCCGTTTGAAGGCCGAGGCGATACGGCCTGGATGTTCGTCAGCGAGGACCAGTCGGAAGCATTTGTTGCTTATTTCCGCGTGCTGGCTGAGCCAAATGGACCAATTCGGCGACTAACTCTAAAAGGACTTGACCCAGAGAAAAAGTATAAAATCGAAGACAGCGTTTCCCCTTTCTGTTCAGCGTTCGGCGGCGAAATCTTTGGAGGTGACCGCCTAATGAGAATCGGGCTTGTTGTCTCGGACCTGGCAGGGGATTTTGTCAGCTCTACCTTCCGCCTTAAGGCTATTCCCTGCGGATAACAGATGCAATCTAAAATGACGATAAGAAAAATCAAAACAAAGCAGACCGAAGAAACGGACTGCCTTGTTTAATAATTTCTCATTGTGTATTATTTTTATTTGAATTATGACCATGACCGGATAATGAAACAAAATAAATTTCTCTTTTGTAACAGGTTTAGCATCTATTCCCCCGTTACATTGTTCTCCGATTGAAAATGGTGTGAAAGACAGGGTGTCGTTTTAATAAATCGAGTTAGTAGACGTGCAATTTCAGCCGGAGGCAACGACTGATCCTTCATGAACCAATGCTGGATTAAACCAAACTGTGCATTGCCCAAATAAGCTATAAGATAACCAGAAGGATAAGTTGACCACTGAGCATGCGGATGATCTTGTTTCAGATTTTCATACAAACGGGTTCCAACCAGAAATTGCAGTCGGTCTCTTAATTCGCTGGGAGCCGAAGAATGGAATACGGCTTTAAAAAAATAAGCGTGTGTCTGCAAATATTCAAAAGCTTGGACAAATGCAGGAAAAGGTAATTCCTCATCGTCATGCAGCATCAGTTGGTTTAAGTCTATTGGTTCAAAAATATCCAGCAATCCTCGCATTATTTCCGTTTGTTCTATGAGATCGAAGATGTCTTTGTAATGTAAATAAAAAGTACCACGGTTAATGCCAGCTCTTTGCGTTACATTTTTTACGTTCAACTCTTTTATACCTTGATTCATTAGTATATCCAGCAGTGCTTGCTGAATCAGCCTGCGGCTGCGGATCACACGCAGATCGGTTTTTTCGCTCGTCATAACTTACTCCTTCCGACATTTAAACATACGTTAATCAACAATGTTAGAGTTGTGTCTTTTATAAGACAGTCTGTCTATACTGTTTATTGTCCCAGCAGATGATGAAAATTATAATGGACTCCAGAGCACTAAATCAACACGCGTTCAAAAAAATTGTGGGTGTTCAACAAAGTTGGGGGGAAGTATAAATATGCAGTACCGAAATCTGGCGCGTACAGGTATACAGGTCAGTCAGTATACTTTGGGCGGAGGAATGTACGGAGCATTGACGGGCAAAGAGGACAGCATACAGATCATACACCAAGCTTTAGATGCGGGAATTAATTTAATAGATACCTCTAATCGGTATGCAGATGGAGAATCTGAACGAATCATTGGTCAGGCGATTAAAGACAGACGTGATGACGTTATTCTAGCAACCAAATTTGGAGCTGAATCTAGTAACAAGCTGAATCAAAGCGGTGCGTCTCGTCGCTGGGTCCGGCAAGCAGTAGAACAAAGTCTCAAGCGACTGCAGACTGACTACATTGATCTCTACCAGTTGCACCAACCTGTGCCAGAGACTTCATTCGAAGAGATACTGGGCGTGCTGACCGATCTGGTCCAAGAAGGGAAGATTCGTTACATCGGAACTTCTAATCACCAAGCGTGGCAGCTGATGGAGGCGCAGGCGGTCAGTGACCGTCATCATTTTCAGAGGTTTATCAGTGAACAGTCACCGTACTCCATAATCAATCGGAGGATTGAATTGGATATCACCGAATTGGCACAGCGTTACAATCTTGCATTATTAACCTATGGACCGCTGGCTGGAGGATTGTTAACGGGTAAATACAGAGCCGGTCAGGCTCCTGACAGTCATTCAAGGGCCGCACGTTTAAAAGGCTCTGTTGGCCTTGCCCTTGATCCAGAATTACCGCAAAACAAATTAAAGTTTGATACCATCCGACAATTGCAGGAAGCTGCAGATCAGGCTGGGATCACGCTGGCACATATGGCGGTAGCGTTTGTTCAAAACCATCCGGCCGTCACTTCGACAATACTGGGTCCACGTACACCAGAGCAGTTAAGACAGTTTTTGGATGGAATTGACGTGCGTCTCAGCTCAGATTTGCTGGATGCCATTGATACGATAGTACCTCCCGGCATAAGAATAGATGAGAATGAACAAATCTGGAAACCCGAATGGTTGAATCCCTCCCGCCGAAGACGCATGTAAATAAAAGAACAAATGAATAAGACCACGCTCACCATTCATGGTATTACTCCAGCAAAAGAAAAAATCGTACATTAGGGCAAACACCCTAATGTACGATCAGGTAGGTTTCAAGCAGTACTATAATCTATCAATCTTTTGTATCATCTACAGAGACAATGAGTTATCGCTATTTGTACGCATTTCCTTCTTATGCTTCCGCTTCAGCTTCAGATTAGCTACTACCATATAAAGAGTCGGAACTACAAACAACGTTAAAATGGTTGAAAAGATGAGTCCGAATATAATGGTCGTTGCGAGCGGCTTGAACAGGACCTCTCCTATTGTAGCAATTGGGATCATACCGACAATCGCAGTTAGTGAAGTGAGCAAGATCGGACGGAAACGGGCAGAGCATGCCATGAGAATCGCTTCTGTCAAATCAGCCCCTTCACGCCGCGCATCTTCAATAAACTCTATCAACACGATACCATTACGCACGACAATACCAGCAAGTGAAATGATACCCATAATACTCATAAAGCCAATTGGCATACCTGAAATAAAACTACCCAGGATTCCTCCAGCCGCAGCCAGATAAACTGTGGTCATAATAATTAGCGGTGTAGAAACCGAGTAAAATTGCATGGTAATCAAGAGCAGAATAAGAAAAACAACGATAATAGCTAATTTGCCCAAATCCATAAATATATCGGACTGTGCAGATGTTTCCCCTCCCATCTCCCAAGTATACCCCGGCTCAAACTGTGTATTTGCAAGCTTGCTACGGATATCCTGGGTGAGTTCGGTAGCCGTACGCCCATTGGCATTGGCTGAAATTGTTACAGTCCGTTCCAGATCATAACGATGAATTTGCTGGATGGAAAAGTCCGGTTTCATCGCAGCTAATTGGGATAAAGGAATTTGCTCGTTTGCCGCATTGGTCACAGTTAATTGTTGGAATAATACCTCTGGATCATTATTTGGCTTGTCCATGTAGATATTGATATCCAGCAATTCTTTACCCGTATCAAAATCCGTCACATTCACCCCGTCCCCCATTAATAACAAAGTACGGGTTAAGTTGGAATAGCTCACTTTATATTTGTCCAGGGCCTGCTGGTTGACTTGAAAATTCAAATTATAGCTTTGCATCCCCATATTATCGGTTACATCTACAGTCCCAGTGGTCCCCGCAACAATTTCTTTTACTTTGGTTGCCATCTTTTGCAGTTTTCCAATGTCTTCACCTTTAATACGGATAGACACTGCACTGCCAACCGGAATACCTAGTTGAGGCACACGTATGCTGATGGATGCTGATGGATATTTAGCTTGCAGTGTATGGCTCCAACGATCAACTGTTTTCTTGATATCAAATACTCCTTCTTTCCCCAGAACCGAAAGTTGACCGTGAACTGCTCCCCCAGAGCCACCGCCACCTGCAACATCGCTGTACATCTGAGGTGCTCCTCCACCTGCTGCTGCTGACAGCCGTTCTGTTTCTGGTTGTTTTTGGACCCAGCTCCCGATCTCGTTTATAACCTGATTGGTGGCTTGCAACGACGTTCCTTCTGGCATCGTTACGCTTATGGTGGCGTCCGCCTGATCGGATTCCGGAAATAATTGAATGGGAACAACCGCAACTAGTCCATATGTTGCCGTACCAATCGTAAGACCTAGAAGAGCGGTAAAAAGCGGACGTCGCAGTATTCTCGGCATCCAGCTCTTGGAGTATACATTGGAGAGGGACTGTATTTGCTTACCAAGAAGCCCCGGCGGCTTGATCGTATTGCTGCGTTCTTTGCCCTTACGACGGTTATCGTACCATTGACGGAAAATAGGAATGATCGTAAGGGACATAATCATCGAGGCCAACATCGTTAACGATATAACGGTAGGAATCGGTTTGATAAAGTCTCCAATATTGCCCGGCAGAAATAAAAGCGGGGCAAAGGCTGCAACCGTAGCCAGCGTGGCTGTAATGATTGACAAGGAGACCTCTTTCGTTCCTTTAATGGCTGCCTGGGTAGCATCTTCTCCAAATTCAGAGCGTCGTCGTTCAATGTTGTCATTGACCACGACGGCATCATCGACCAATATACCTAGCACAATGATTAATCCGATGACTGAAATTTGATTTAGCGTCGTCCCTGTCATCGGCAAGAAAATAAAGCCGATTGCAATAGAAACAGGAATGGCCAAGGCCACAAACGCAGAAGTCAGCAAATTTAATCCTAATGTACAAACCACAATGACCGATATAATAGCGATGATCATCTCTTTGGTCAGATTACCAAAAATCTCACTTACACGATCATTTTGAGCAAACAGCAGTTCAAAATGTACATTCTTAGGCAAGCCACTTGCAAGTTCATTGATTTTGGCTGCTGCTGCTTTGGAAACCGTTGGTACATCTGTACCTGTATCTCCACTCAAACTGATCGAAATCGCAGGCTTGGTATTCACATACGTATAATTGGCCGCCTTTTTATAAACAAGCGAGGCTGTACCTACATCCTTCAAGTATATTGGAAATCCATCTTCATTGCTTGAAATCTCGATGTTATTTAAAACATTCGGGTCAGTTGAGGCATTCACCGTCAATTGGTAAGTGCGCTGATTGAAATCCAAACTTCCTGTAGGAACTCTGTCATTCTCATCTTTGATTGCTTGAACAACCTGTTCCCAGGAGAGGTTATATTGCTGCATTTTTTGTGTATTCAAACTGATACGTATTTCTTGATCTGGTATACCCTGAATATTAACTTGCGAAATGCCTGATACCGTCTTTAATTGATCCTTCCATTTGTTCATCAATTCATTTAACGAGTATAAATTCTCAACTTTATCAGAGGTAATGGCATATGAACCGATAAAAGAGCTTGTCATGCTATCATTTATAATGGGTTGCTTGGCATCAGCCGGAAGCTCGGACTGTGCATCCTGCACCTTTGTGCGAAGATCAGCCCACACTTTTGTTGGATCTGCGTCATTAAAAGCCTCTATACTTATACTGGATTGGCCTTTAGATGAAGTGGAAGAAATCGTTTTGACACCTTGGACTTCTTTAATTTTCTGTTCCAATATCTTGGTAATGGTTTGCTCAATTCTTTCAGGCGAGGCACCCGGATAGACCGTTGTAACACTTGCTGCCATAGGAACAACATCGGGCTGCTCCTGTTTAGGTAGCGATGTAAAGTTGAAAAGTCCCAGCATAATGCACATGCCAAAGAAAATAAGGGTAATCTTCTGCTTTTTAACGATGTATTTAATCATTTGGACGACTCCTTCGATTCCCCAAGTACATCACCATTAAATAAGGTTCCTGCTCCTTGCGTAACGATGAGATCACCTGCTTGCAGTCCAGAGACAACTTCGAACTGATTATTCGTCACTTTTCCAACTTTAATCGGCGTTTTAACGGCCTTATCATTTACAGCTTTGAAAACATAAGGGGCATCTCCGTTGCTAATTACAGCCTCTACTGGCACTAACAATGCATTGGTTTGACTCACGCTTTTAGCGGCACTGATAACTTGTCCCGGCTTCCAATTCAGCTCAGGATTGGGAATGCTGACTTCCACATTGATGCTTCCTGTTTTGGAATTAGTCGATGGATAGATCTGGGTGACAGTCCCTGTTCGAATTTCATTATAGAGAGAGACATTGACTTTTTGATCTTTCTTCCACGATAAGATTTCACTGTCAGGTACGGGCAGAAGCACTTTTAAAGTACTAATATTTCCAACCGTAAATGCCTCACTTCCACTGGAGCCCAGTTGACCATCAGCAACCTTTTTCTCAATCACAACACCGGTGATCGGAGAAGTTAAGGTAGCTTTTTTCAGAGACAAAGATGACTGTTCATATGCAGCTACTGCATCCTCATAAGTCGCCTGCGCCTGAGCTTTACTGGCCAGCCCTTGTTGCCTAGTAGCGATAGACGACTCCAGCCCTGCCCTGGCCTGATCTACACCAGCCGAAGCTTGGGCACGCTCTTCCTGAGAAGCCCCTGCAAGCAGGAGCGACAATTGCTCTTGCGCGTCAACCAAATTTTTATGTGCGTTCGTTAGTTCGAGTTGCGCATTTTCATTTTCCGTCAATGATACCCCACCTGCCTGAAATAAACTTTGGCTCCGGGCAGCATCTGCCTTTTTCTTGTTGTAACTACTGGCTGCCGCATCTACGGCATTCTGTGCCTTTACAATTTCCTGTTTTTTGGCGCCGTTGTTTAATTCCTGCAATTTGGATTGGGCCGCGTCGACCTGGGATTGTGCATTACGAATACCTGCCTGTGCCGATTGAACAGAAGCGTCCGCTTGGCTGACACCTGCTTTTGCCTTTTCCATGGTTGCCCTTGCCCGATCGAGCTGTAACTGGTAAGCGGATGTGTCTAACTTCGCAAGGATACTTCCTTTTTGTACAGAGTCTCCTACTTCAACCATCGTGTTCAATATACGTCCATCCGCTTCAAAGGAAACTGTGGCTTCATGGCTTGCCTGCAATGTTCCCGCCAAATTAAACTCATTACCTAAAGGCTTCATCGTTACTTTTTGAATTTGTACCGGCTGACCGGATTTGGCAGTGGTCGTGTCCTCCGAAGCGCTTGAGCAACCGGAAACCACCATAGCGAAAGTGACTCCCGTGACTAGCATTTTGATTCGTGTACTATTCAACAATTTCATCCTCCTCGACTTCCTTCTAAGCAGCTTAACTGCATGCATTCTCTTTTCACAGTACAACAATTAACAAACAAAAAAATCGTACATAAGGGCAAGCTCCTCATGTACGATAGGGCAAATCGAAATACCTATTTTTTTATTTACCATTATTAAAGATGCAGGATACCTCGTTCCAGAGACACGGCTACCGCCTCGGATCGGGAATCGACGCCTAGCTTGTTGTAAATGTTCGTTAAATGTGCTTTCACGGTCCGTTCTGAAATCCCCATATCGAACGCTATTTCTTTGCTCCTAAGCCCCCGTGCAACGGACTGTAATATGAGTATTTCTTTCTCTGTCAGTATTGAAGTATCTTCACGCTGCTCACGCTCAGGTTCCTTTTTGCTTGTATTAGCAAAAACTCTAGCCGTAATTTCCGGCTGAAGAAGTGTCTCTCCCCTTAATGCGGATTCAATCGTCCGAAATAAATTTTCACGGCTGGTATCCTTTAACAAATATCCTTTGGCTCCCAAAGATAGCCCCTGAATCATTAAATCATCCTCGTTGTAGGTTGTCAGGATAATAATCGGCGTTTTATTTTGCTTCTCTTTTAAAGCTTTCATCGTTTCCAATCCGCTCATATGTGGCATATATAGATCCATTAAGATTACATCCGGCCGAAGCTCCTCAACCAGGGCAAGCGCTGTTGCTCCTTCTTCCGCTTCACCAACCACTTCGTAGCTGTCATTTGTCTCTATAACAAGCTTTAGCCCTTCTCTAACCACCCAATGATCATCTACGATTAATATTTTATATTTCATAAAATGTCTCCTTTAGCAAGGGGTGCCTCTATTTTAACAGTTGTTCCCTCTTGAGCTGTGCTGTTGATCTCGATGATCCCGCCCAGCAAGCGTGCACGCTCATGAATGCCTATTAATCCGTAATGTCCTGTTTGTCTGGCAATGATATTTGTATTAAATCCTTTTCCATCATCACGGATTTCTATAGAAAGTAACCCTTGATGATCTAAAATAGAGATCCACACGTTCTTGGCATGCGAATGCCTGGCTACATTCGTTAGACATTCACTTATGATGTGTAGTCCATGTTCAATCATCAGCCTGGATACCGACGCTCTAATCTTGATGTCCAGTGATGTTTGAATTCCGGTAGCCATCGTAAAACGCTGTGCTTCTTCCCGGATTGCATCAGCAAAGTCGACTTCCGAGGCTGATTTGGAGCGCAGATTGTCTATTGCCCGTCGTGAGTCTGCCAGCGCCTTGCGCGCTTGTGACATGGACTGCTGAACGATTTCATGAGCTCTCTGCGCGCTGCCTTTTGTCAGGTGAGCATCTATGGCTTCCAGCTGCATAATAAGCCCGGCAAGGCCTTGAGCCAGTGTATCATGCAAATCCCGTGCCATGCGTTGCCGTTCATTGGCTAGCGTAAGCTCTTCCACTTTTTGATGTGCAAGCTCCAGCTCAGCAAGAAAGTTTTGGGTACGAATCCGCGCATTAACCTGCCTGTAGAAAAGATTAGCGTAGGCAGCCACGACAATGGCAATAAGAATAAGCAGCGAAATAAATAACACGGAGCTATCGCTGTCGTAACTCCATATCATGTAAGAACAAAAAAGCAGATAGAAACCAAAAAACACAAATACAACTTTTTTTGCTTGATAATAAACACCAATGCTTTGACCGATTAAAGCAGGTGTTAATCCAACCAGCACAATGGGAAAGCTTTTAGGCAGAAGAAAGGCGCTTGAAAAGATGATGGCTCCTTGAATAATAAAATAAAACCATGAACAGTAGTGTAGAACTTTACGAACATGCCAGTACAAAAGTACGTGCACAATCATGGCCAAAGAAAACAAAATACTTTGAAACGGCATTATTGTATGTTTATTCTGAAAAATAAGCCCTTCACTATGAATCAAAATGGCCCATATTATAATAGGAACTCTGGATGTACTAATTCGATCTCTATCGCCGTCGTTTATCTTCAAGTTTACACCTTGATCATGTTCATTGGATTCTTTGTCCATAGTCCACCTCTTTATGTCTTGGGTTCAACTTTTATATTTTATCATTTTGCCGCTTAGTTCAAAAAATAAAACGATTCCTCAAGCTATTTTAACAAAATGATGGAGTTAAAAAAAACGTACACACGGGCGAAGACGAGTGTACGTTCGGGCAAAATATATTTCATTCCTATTCCCTACTACAGATGTAATCGGGGCTATGATTTTACTTTAGACAGTGGGAATCGTTCCACCGTCAATGACATAGTTGGCGCCTGTAATGGAGCCGGCACGGTCAGAAGCCAGGAATGCTGCCAATTCGGCAACTTCTTCCGGATAGCCAGGACGGCCTAAAGGAATGCCTCCCAAAGCATCCATTACGGATTGAAGCGCGCTCTCAATACTGCCTGTTACCTTAGCGATATTCTCCATCATTGCATCAGCAGCAGTGGTTTGGATAAATCCAGGTGATACGGTATTAATACGGATGCCTTTGGGAGAAAACTCCTTGGATAAGCTTTTACTATAGTTAGTCAAAGCGGCTTTGGAAGCTGCATAAGGTACTGTTGACTCGTACAGCGGCAATTTGCCTTGAATCGATGAAATGTGAACAATTACACCTTTCCCCTTGTCCAGCATCATCGGAAGCAATCCACGATCCAGACGAACAGCAGCAAGTAAATTCCAATTCAAAGTTTCAATCCAGTTCTCATCCGTTGCTGCCAGAGCACCACCTGGAGGAGTATTAGAACCGCCAACATTATTGACTAAAATATCAATGGTTCCAAAACGCTCTTGAACTGCCTGGACAACTTTTTCTACACCTGCAGGGGTTGAAATATCTGCTTGCACAAACAGGTCAGGATTAACAAGCTCAGCCGGAATGGAACGTGCAGTCGTCAGGACGGCAGCACCAGCCGCCGCAAATCTTTGAGCGATCTTTTCCCCCATCCCTTTAGTACCGCCTGTTACAAGCACTTTCTTACCTTCGAATTCAGTCATTGGGTTTGCATAAGTGATAGCCATTAAATTTGATTTCCTCCTTTTATTCGAAAAAAACGCCTTTCTCCTCTTTCGGAATTCCTTCAATAATCATTCCACGATAGGTTCCGCCCTTCAATCGGTGCTGCACGGCATCCTGATAGGCGGGACTATAATACCAAGCTTTTGCTTCCTCAAAACTAGGGAACTCCAGCAACGCAGCTCCTTCAGCTTCAGGACCCTCGATGACTTCATGCATACCATACACGGCTAATGGTGTAACAGGATGCCCTTCCAAGCCGATTGGAGCTTTGGCGGAATAAAGCTTGAGTTCTTCCGGATCATTCGTTTTCTCCCGTATAAAAATGACATAGGCCGTCATACTGATTACAACTCCTTTCGTTATTTGTGAAGTCTTCCAAACCCAAAGTTATTGTAATCTTGACATGAATTGATTGTCTAATTTATAGTTTTAATGAAATCTATTATTATTATTCATAATTCAAGAGGTGTTCCTATTGGAGCTTACACAATTGCAGTATTTTTTAACGGTTGCCCGTCTTCAACATATGACCAGCGCATCAAAGGCGCTTAACATAACCCAACCTGCATTAAGTCATGCGATTTCCAAACTGGAAAATGAACTCGGAATTCCTCTATTTGAACGGAATGGCCGGAATGTAGAGCTTAACCGATACGGGAGAATATTTAGCAAATGGGTCGAGGAAGCCCTGAATAATCTTGAAAAGGGAAAACAGGAGATTGAAGAATTGTCCAATCCCGATCATGGTGTCATACACATTTCTTATTTGAACATTTTGGGTATTGATCTGGTTCCAGCTTTAATCAGAGATTATCAGACCACCAATCCGAATGTGCGTTTTGATTTGACACAAGGCAACCTTGGCGACATCAACGAGCATTTTGATAAAGGTCATTCCGACTTGATGATTACTTCAAGAGAGTCCACCGTAGACAATCATGAATGGATTGTTATACAGAAAACGCCTTTGTATATTGTTGTTTCTGATCAGCATTCTTTCGCCAACCGATCCTCTTTAAGTTTGTTTGATTTATCCGGTGAGCCCTTTGTTGGTCTCAAGAACAATTGCGGGCTCAAAGCCACCATAACGTCCCGCTTCGAAAATACAGGTTTTATGTTGAGTTCCACTTTTGATGCAGAAGATTTGCCCACAGTGGCAGGATTTATTAAAGCCGGGCTTGGGGTATCGGTGCTTCCCAAAACCTTCGGCTTAATGCTCGATGGACTTGTATGGGTTCCGATTCAGGAGGAAGGCTGGGAATGGGAAGTAGGATTGAAATGGAGAAAAGACCGCTATATATCTCCAGCGGCCAAGCGATTTATTGATTATATCGCCCAAAGGACAGCTTTGCCTTCTGCGTTTACCTACTAGCTATAATTATAGACATCAAGTATTCGTACAGAAAATACATTAATGACCGATAAAAGGAAATAAACGGCATCTTCAAAAAAAAGAAACCCTGGGCTATTGAAATAAGCCCGGGTTTCTTGAAACAGAGTTTAACATACAGAAGCCTTTATTTTGTAATCGTAATTTGCTTGGATGCAGTATTATAGTTCACCTGATAGCCCGAAAGCTCGCTAATCACTCGCAGTGGAACCAGTGTAGAGCCGTTAACGATAATTGGCGCTGTGATGTTCGTCGAGTAATTCCGGGAGTTATTTAACTCATACACGGCCAGGGTCGTATTCTTGATTTGAAGCACCACTTGTTTACCGTCAGTAGGGCGATTCATGATGATTTTTTTGGTTGCTTTATCATAGTTTACCTGGTAGCCCACCCGTTCACTGATAAAGCGCAACGGGACCATCGTTACCCCATTTATGATTCGCGGAGCCTGAGCCATCGTCGTAGCACGACCATCGACATAAGCTGCTTTAGCTCCTGGTGTCAGGGTGAACGAAGTTGAATATGAGGAAACCGCATTGTTAGAGTTTGAGGACGTTGTACCGGAACTGGAAGTGGTTGTAGTAGTGCTCGTCCCGGACGATGAACTACTGGTACCAATCGCTCGATTGCGAATAGCTTCCAGCCGATCCAGCAGGTCGCTTTTACGTGTCCCGCTCGGCAGATCACTGATTGCGTCTCTGGCAGAACGCCAGTCGGAAGCATTCAGACTGTTTTCTGCAATTCGCATCAAATCTCTTGCTTTCTCATAGTTCGATGAATAGGATGATGACGACGAGGAATCACTATAACCATCTGTGCGTTCCGACACCTCTACCCCGCTGGACTCTCTACCACTGCTATTTACCGTTGTGACCTTAATCTCGTACCAGCGTCCTTCACGCAAACCCGTAATTTTATAGGATTCGGAGGATGTAGTCCCCTTGTAGTCACCATCAGCATATATTTTTACTTTTTCAGCCGAACTCGGCATATCGTAAGTGATTTTGATCCAAGTATCACTCTTGCTATCTACATCAAGATTGGAAACTTCCGACGAATTGGAGGACGTGCTGTTCGTTGTAGCCGTCAGCCTTACACCGGAGGACAATGCACCTGTGCTTCGTTTGGATTTAATCGTAAATGAATACGACGTTCCTGATGAAAGATTGTTGAAAGTGTAAGACGTTCCTGATGAGTCTGTAATCAGTGATCCGTCCCGATATAAACTGACCGTATTAATTCCGCTAGGCCTCGTCCAGGAAACAGTAACGCTATAGTTATTAACTGATGTCACTGAAGCTCCTGTCACTTCTGGCACAGTATCGACGGTGAGCGCTGAGGTCGTAACCGGAATACTGATGCCTCCAGATATGTTGCCGGATTTGTCTATAGTCCTGATCGTTACGTTATAGTTTGTAGACGCAATTAATCCACTGAACGTATAGGACGTCCCTGTAGTTCGCTGCATTTCCTTGCCATTTAAATAGATAATAGCTTGGCTCAAGTCTGTATCCTTGGGCATTATGTAATTTACGGTAAAAGCGTTGTACCCCAAATTCGCCACGCTCAGCCCGCTAACCTCTCCTGGAGGCGTCTTATCTACAGGAGCATCCACGGAAGCAGTTTTGGCCTGTATTATAGTGCCAGGAGAATCATTCCCACTTTTATCCACCGTCTTTACCCGGAAGGTATATGCCGTATTCGGCTGTAAGCCACTCAACGTATAAGAGTTGCTTCGAATGTTGTCTACATACACAGCGTTACTGACACCGATCACCTGTACATGGTCAAAATTGATGTCCGACGGGTTAGTCCAAGACAAATTCACTCTTGTTGTATCTAGCGCAGCCGCATTCAAATTGCTTACCTCCGCTGGTGCAACACTCAGAGCAGCGGATTGGCTCGCCAACGCATCTGTTCCTCCCCAGATGCCATATCCCGTATTTAAAATCAGTGTAGCCGTTGCGAACGGAGCCATCCATTGGCGCAAACGCTTTTTATTCATGGTCAATGCTCTCCTTAATGGTTACATGTTCATTTAAATGTTATCGGAATTATCATAGAGAATGTTTAGGGCTTCACCTTATTTGATGTTAGGTGAAAACTCAGACAGCCCCTTGGATATGCTGTAAATATTCGATATATCGTAACTTTTTACCGTTTTATAGCATCGGTTTGTAGGTTATATTAAATTTTAATTAATAAAAGAAAGGAGATTTATGATGTTCAGAAATGCATTTAAGACCTTTGGTTTCATCGGTAATATTGAAGCAATTTCATATTTGCTGCTCGTATGTATCGCCATGCCTCTTAAATACGCAGCCGGGATGCCGCAAATGGTAAGCTGGGTGGGGATGATTCATGGGGTACTGTTCGTGGCTTATGTGGCTGCGACTGTAGTCATGCTGATTTTACGGAAAATAACAATACTGCAAGGGCTTATGGCCTTGATTGCCTCACTGCTACCATTTGGGCCTTTCATTTTTGATCGTAAGGTGCTGAAGAAAGCCGAAGCACGTGGTAATAACCCTACCACTATAAAGGCTACATAAGCATATACGAGGCTTCTTCTCTCTATGCGACATATATACAAAAACAACCGATGGCTTCAAACCACTCGGTTGTTTTTTGAATAGAGATTGAAAAATGCTACTTTTTAGGTTTTCCTTCTACTTAACTATGTAAGCTTGACTAATCTCTCGGGTAATTGACACTCATAATGTCCATAAAAGGAACCTTATCCGTTTCACCATTATTCTCTACATGAACTCTTCCCGTTCTTGGGTCCATTTTGACGATTTGTCCGCGGACTGCTTCTTCACGCCCCCATACGGTCAATACAACTTCGGATTGCTCCTGTTGCGCTTCTACAAGCTGATTTCCGATTTCCTCCAGCACAAATTCATCCCGAGTAGGCCGTTTAGCCACTTTCGCCTTTGCCACTTGTATTCACCCTCTCTTTCGTGCAAAATCAAATTCATTCCATTTTACCATACTTTTCATCATTTGGTGCTGGTAATCTGAGTAAAATCTTCATCCACGGGTACATAAAAAGAGCCGATTTCTCAAAACAAGAAAATCGGCTCTCAATGCAGTTGTTCGAGCTTATTTCAGAGCAGTTTGAAGGTTCTGGTTATTTGATCAGCTGTGGAATATAATCCACTACATTATAAATGGGTGCACTGCTCTGTTGAGTAACCGCCAGTATTAAAGCTCCTTCCAACATGGAAATAATAAGCACCGCCAAACTACGCGCCTTTTCTTCCGTCCAGCCTGCTGCCTGAAGGCGTTCCGTATAAATATGCTGCCAATCTGTAAACGTATTCACACAGGCATAGCGAAGAGAATCACTAATGCAGGAAGTTTCTGCAGCAGCCCAAAAGCCAAAGGGTATGAATCCGCTAAAGCCGTTACGGTCTGCATCCTCAGCTGTTTCGCGAATAAATTCCTGAATGGCCAGTACGGGATCATCGTTTCCTGCCAGAGCCTTCTTCAATTTTTGTTTAACAAGCTCATTCCCTCTTCTAATACACTCCAACGCCAACTCTTCTTTGCCACGTGGAAAATAATAGTATAGAGACCCCTTCGGGGACCCGCTTTCTGCAATAATCTGATTAAGCCCAGTAGCGTGATACCCCTGATGAAAAAAGAGCTTCGACGCGGTTTGTACGATATTCTCATATGATTCGGGTTTAGCAGCCATATACAGCATCCTTCATTGTATAATATTTTAATTTTTACTTTGACAAAAAAATAACAGCATGTTTATTATATATAGACCGATCGTTATAATTCAATACCCATCAATATATTGGAGGAACAAAAAACAACATGAGTACAATGAGTCAAACAAGCGCTCCTTCTGAACCCACAACGTTCAAGGTGCTGCCTATTATGATTGCCCTGCTGCTTAGCGGTTTTATCGGAATGTTTAGTGAGACGGCGCTGAACATTGCGCTGAATGATTTAATGCAGATTTTGCACATTACGACAGCAACAGCCCAATGGCTGACTACAGCTTTTCTGCTGACACTCGGTATTTTGGTACCTGTATCTGGATTGCTGCTTCAAACCTTCACGACAAGACAGCTGTTTGTTGCATCGTTGCTATTTTCTATTGCAGGTTGTCTTGTTGCTGCGCTCGCACCTACATTTTCTGTGCTATTGATCGCGCGCATCCTTCAGGCCGTCGGCACAGCGCTGTTGTTGCCGTTGATGTTTAATACCATCTTGATCATTTTCCCGGCTGAAAAGAGAGGCGCGGCTATGGGAATCATCGGATTGGTGATTATGTTTGCACCTGCGGTTGGACCTACCATTGCAGGACTGGTGCTGCAAAATCTGTCCTGGCACTGGATTTTCTGGATCTCCCTTCCGTTCCTGGTACTCTCGTTAATCTTCGGCATTTTATTTATGCAAAATGTTTCGAAAATTACCAAGCCGAAAATTGACATTTTATCTATTCTATTGTCCTCCATCGGCTTTGGCGGTGTCGTATTCGGTTTCAGTAAATCCGGAGAAGGCGGCGAGGGCTGGACCAGCCCGGTTGTTTTGCTGCCGGTGATCATCGGGCTGATCGCGTTGATCCTGTTTTCGATGCGCCAGTTAAAAATGAAGCAGCCTATGCTGAATTTGCGTGTTTTTAAATATCCGATGTTTGTCATCGGAGTCGTGATGATCTTCCTGTGTATGATGACCATCCTTTCTACGATGTTAATTCTTCCGCTCTTTTTGCAAAAAGGGCTGGCCCTGTCCGCTCTGACAGCAGGTTTGGTGCTTCTGCCAGGTGGGATTATCAATGGTCTCTTGTCTCCTATTATGGGCTCCCTGTTCGATAAATTCGGACCCAAATGGCTCGTCATCCCGGGGCTTGCGATCGTTGTCGCTGTTTTGTTTTTCCTGTCCGGCATTACGACGACATCAGCTATCGTACTCATTATTGTGCTTCATTGCTGCCTGATGATCGGGATATCCATGATCATGATGCCAGCTCAGACGAATGGGCTAAATCAGCTGCCTCTGGAGCTTTACCCGGATGGAACAGCCATTATGAGCACGCTCCAGCAAGTTGCTGGTGCTATTGGTACAGCCATAGCAGTAAGCATTCTCTCCAAAGGCATGGAAAGCTATTTGAGCCAATCCAGTATGCCTGAATCCGTAAACGAAATGGCGAATGCCATGGTATTCGGGTCCCAGCATTCATTTTTCTTTGCCATGATTGTCAGTGTGATCGGGCTATTCCTTGCCTTTTTTATCCGCAGAGTTCATGTCAAAAAAGGAGCAGCTCAAGCTCCGATGCACTAATTGACAAGCCCACAGTAATCTGAAATCAAAATCAAAGGCTGCTGACCTTATTTCCACGGTCAAGCAGCCTTTTTCTCTATGAATCGATATACATATTCATGCAATTACATATTTACAAAGCTCCCCCATTTGGTTACGATATGCTTTATGAAGTAAATTGTAAAAATTACGATTACTATTAAGGGGGATTATCAGTTGTTTAAGCGTCCATATTTGAAGCTATTCATACCTGCAGTCATGGCGGTGATGGTGGCGGCCTGCTCATCATCTCCATCAGGCTCACTCACTTCATCTGATGCAAACGCACCACAAGATAAAAGTGTCACCTTATTGTTCAACGTACAAAGCTCCTCCATAGATCCGCATACGGATGTGAATTATACAGCCGTCCGCGCTGGAGTGGGTGAAACACTGGTCAAAGTGAACAAAGACCTCAAGCTGGAAGCTTGGCTTGCAGAGAAATGGAACAGCAAGGATGGACAGCACTGGACATTTAACATCCGTCCAGGCGTGAAATTCCATAGCAGTAAGCCCGTTGATGCCGCTGCTGTAAAAGCGTCTCTGGAAAGAGCGCAAAAACTCAACCCCTCGGTTAAAAATGCGCTGCATATTCGTGACATCCAGGCGAATGGGCAGATTTTGAAGGTTACGACAGACAGGCCTTTCCCGGAATTTGCGTCTGAGCTGGTTCACCCCAATACGGCGGTCATAGATACTTCCTCAACAGATGCCCTCCCATCGGGGACGGGGCCGTTCAAGGCTGCGAGCTTTCGTGCCGGTAGTGAACTGAATTTGGAACGCAACAATCAATATTGGAACGGTGAAGTGAAATTGAAGCAGGCCAAGTTCGTATTTAACGAAGACGCCAATGCGCGTCAGCTTGCTTTTCAAGCCAAGGACGCTGATATTGTATATCGTCCGCCGATTGAAAGCCTGGACCTGCTGAAAGCCGATTCCACGGTCAAGGTGGACTCTCTGCCCAGCCTGCGAACGCATCAGCTCATTTACAATATGAACAACAACGATCTGAAAAAGACGGCCGTGCGCAAAGCCTTCGACCATCTGATTAATCGTGATGAGATTGCCAATGGCATCATGTCTGGTCAGGGGACTCCCGCTCAGGGTCCGTTCCTGTCCGGTTTTCCTTTTTCGCCAGCATATGCTATGAAAAAGTTTGATTTGAGCGCTGCACGAGACAGCTTCAAGCAAGCTGGATATTCCGGGCAAGACGGCAAAGTGAAAGCGCCCGATGGACAAGCTCTCCATCTCACGTTATTGACTTATCAGTCAAGGGCGGAGCTTCCGCTCATTTCACAGCTAATCCAGGCTAACGCCAAGGAGCTCGGTATTACAATTGATATCCGGCAGGTCGATAATATCGACGAATATCTTGCCGCTCATCAGGATTGGGATTTGGCAACTTACAGCAGTATTACTGCTCCGCGTGGCGACGGAAGCTATTTTTTGAACGCGGCTTACATGCCTGAGGGGGCACTGAATTACGGACATGTGCACTTGCCAAAATTGGAGGCTGTGATTACGAAGCTGAATAGGGCGGTGAATGAGGAACAACGCAACAAACTGGCTCTGGAGGCTGTCTCGATGATTGATCAGGAAACCCTGCAATCCTTTCTTGTTCATCCGAACAACGTAGTGGCCTACCGCAATTACGTACATAACTGGGTAACAAGCCAAAGTGAGTACTACCTGCTAACCCAGGACCTGGATGTGGACTAGCATGCTCAAATCCATCGCCAAAAAGCTTCTTGAACTGGTATTGTTCTTTCTTATTCTCTCCTTTGTAAGCTTTTGTCTGCTCAAGCTGGTTCCGGGCGATCCTGTCCGGAGCATTCTCCGGGTAGATGATGTAGCTGTGTCCAATCAGCAAATTGCGGATATGCGCAGCCAACTCGGACTCGATCAGTCGTTACCTGTGCAATATGGCAAGTGGCTGGTTCAGTTGCTTCAGTTTGATTTTGGACAGTCTTATTTAACCCAGCGTCCGGTATTTGCAGAGTTTATGGAAAAACTGCCTTATACCCTCCTGCTGACCGGTGGCTCTCTGTTCATTATGCTGCTCATTGCGCTTCCAATGGGAACGATGGCTGCGCTGTATCGCAACCGCTGGATTGACAACGCCAGTCGTATGTTTGCCTTAATTGGCTCCTCGATTCCTAGCTTTTGGCTCGGTCTCTTGTTTATCGAATGGTTTGCGGTTAAACTGCGTATTTTGCCGTCTATGGGTGAAGGAACCATTTTTCATCTGGTGCTCCCTTCCCTCACCTTGGGACTGGCGATGGCAGCCGTTTATGTACGAATGATCCGCGCCAGTCTGATTGAAAGCTCGGGACAAGATTTTATCAAGGCAGCGCAAGCCCGGGGAATCAGTCCGGCTCGCATCTTTTTCAGACATATGTTCCGGCACAGTCTTGTTCCACTCATTACCGTATTCAGTGAGAGCATAGGCAGTCTATTGGGAGGTACGGTTGTGATTGAAGTGCTATTCGCCTATCCGGGGCTGGGCAAATGGATTGTGGATGCAATTGCCGCAAGAGATTATCCCATTATTCAGGGTTATACACTGTTTATGGCCGTGTTCATTGTATGTATCAATATGGCGGTAGAGCTATCCTACCGTTGGATTAATCCCGAAATGGCTTTGAAGGAGAAACGTCCATCATGATAAAATCCTCTCATGCGGAAAGCAGGCAGTTCGTCAGTCGACAACGGTCCAGAACTTGGATTATGCTGCTCTCTATCCTGCTCATTCTTGCAGTAATTACAGTGATTCCGCTCCTTGCTCCCCAAGATCCGTACCGTATTCAGATGGGGAATCGGCTCCAGCCGATCAGCGCAGCTTACTGGCTGGGAACCGATCATTTGGGTAGAGATGTGCTATCAAGAGTGATGACAGGACTTCGAACGACTGTCGGAACGAGCTTGTTGATCTTGGCCGTTTCACTGGTTGTCGGGGTTCCGCTCGGCCTGCTGTCAGGATTTGTCGGGGGATGGTTTGATCGTATATTCAAACGAGTGGTCGATGCTTTCATGACATTACCCGATTATATTTTTGCGATTGTGCTGAGCGGCCTACTCGGGCCAGGCTTGATGAATCTTATTTTCGCGGTGACTGCGGTAAAATGGGTCAGTTATGCACGGCTGGTACGCAGTACCGTACTCGCTGAAAAGCAAAAGGATTATATTTCGTTATCCATACTGGCAGGTACATCCTCCCTGCAAATTGTCATGCGGCATATTCTGCCCCATGCGATTGGGAATGTCCTGGTACTGGCTGCACTGGATATTGGCAAAATCATCTTAATGATTGCCTCCCTGTCCTTTTTAGGCTTAGGTCCGCAACCGCCGATACCCGAATGGGGTGCCATGCTGAATGAAGGACGAGCATATTTTCAAATGGCGCCCCACCTGATGCTGGTTCCCGGAATGGCTGTCGTGCTCACGGTGCTACTGGCGAATATGCTGGGAGACAAGCTGCGTGACCAATATGATGTTAAAACACGGACGGAGGAGTGACCCGATATGCTGTCTATTAAAGGCTTAACGATTCGATCAAAAGCAAACACCGTTGTAGACCAGTTGGAGCTCGCCATTCGTCCGGGGGAGTGGTTTGCCCTTGCCGGAGAAAGCGGCAGCGGCAAAAGCATGACGGCTTCCGCAATCGGTGGGCTGCTCCCCTCTTCTTTTACAGCGCACGGAGTTATTGCCTGGAAGGGCAACAATTTGCTGACCTTGTCCGCCAAACAAAGACGTTCCTTGCTTGGCAATGAAATCTCGTATATTTTTCAAGACTATCACGGAGCGTTTACCCCCTTTCTGCGAATAGGCAGTCAACTGGACGAGCTGATGCACGCTCATGGCTGTCCAGATCGCAATGCGCGTAAACAGCGCTGTATAGAGGTCCTTGAGCACGTACAGCTTCCCGCCGAGCGGGTATACCGCAGCTATCCGTTCCAGCTCAGCGGCGGTCAGCTGCAACGAGCGGCTATTGCGGCCGCATTGTTGCTAAAGCCACAGCTTCTGATTGCCGACGAACCAACAACCGCGCTGGACACCCTGACAGCTCACCGGGTGCTCCAGCTCATCGACCGAATCCGGATGGAAACGGGGATTTCTGTCCTATGGATCACTCACGATCTCCGCCATGTCCGCAAGTATGCGGATCGAATCGCGGTGATGCGTACTGGCTCGCTGGTCGAGAGCGGCGAGACACAAGCGGTGCTGGATCATCCGACACATCCGTATACACGTCGTCTGCTGACAGCGATTCCGCCGCTGGCCCCAAATGCTCCGGCACGTTTACCGTACAGCACTGAAGAACAAATCACACCAGAAAGGAGCGGTTTACATGGATGATCACGTCTCCTCTCTTCAACATGTACACACATCTAATCCTGTTGTCACCGTCTCCGGTTTGACGAAGGCTTTCACCGGAGGCAAGACGGTGCTGCGCAATGTTTCTCTGTCGATTTCAGCCCAAGAGTGTCTGGGCATTGTCGGAGAAAGCGGTAGTGGGAAAAGCACGCTTGCCCGCTGTATTTTAACGCTGGACTCGTTTGATGAGGGTGAGCTTGTGCTGGATGGGCAAACGGTCCGTGGATTAAAGCGAAATGAGTTAAAACGGTTACGCAGCAGGCTGGGTGCGGTATTTCAGCATCCCGCAGCAGCTTTAAACTCCAGACTGACCATTCTGCAATCCCTGCTGGAACCGCTGGATCAGCTTAAGGGCTATGTCCCCTCCTATATGAAGGGCATGCCTTCGGGGCGTCGGGAAATAGCAGCGCACCTGCTCGGTATGGTCAAGCTTCCAACCAGCTATATGGATAAGTACCCGCATCAGCTCAGCGGCGGAGAGAAGCAGCGCGTAACCATTGCGCGCGCAATCAGCACAGAGCCGGACTTTATCGTGCTCGACGAGCCAACGGCAAGTCTGGATGTGACAACGCAGGCGACGGTTTTAAATCTGCTCAAGGACTTACAGGATGAACTTGGAGTGGCTTATCTGTTCATTTCCCATGATCTGGCGGCCGTACACTTCATGAGTGATCGGATCATGGTCATGAAAGATGGCAGTGTACTTGAGGATTTTGCCAAGGAAGCTCTATTCCAGCCTGATCGCCATCCATATACCCAATCTTTACTGGAGGTTTTTTCAACATGTTGCCTACCCACCGAGCCTATCTTGCTTTAGCAATCCCTTTAATTCTTTCGACGATTACAACCCCACTGCTCGGTGCGGTGGATACGGCGGTAATCGGTCATTTGAGTCATGCCTCCTTTTTGGGCGGTGTGGCTGTAGGCACTCTTATTTTCAATACTTTATATTGGCTGTTTGGCTTTCTGCGCGTCAGTACATCAGCATTTACCGCACAGGCAGCGGGGGCTCAAAATAACGATCATAGCATAGCTGCGCTCATGCGCCCACTGGCCATTGCTTTACTGGTCGGCGGGTTATTCATTATACTGCAAAAGCCGATCCTGCTGGCCTCTTTACAGTTAATCCATCCTGCTCAGGATGTAGCTGCGCAGGCAGCGATATATTTTAACATTCGTATTTGGGGAGCGCCGCTTACGCTGGTAAACTATGTGCTGCTCGGCTGGCTGATGGGATTATCCCGCGTGAAAGCTACCTTATTTCTGCAAATTACGATGAATGTGATCAATATGGTATTGGCCATTGCGTTCACACAAATCATGCAATG
>NZ_JH601067.1:130473-149568 GCF_000245715.1 Paenibacillus sp. Aloe-11
CAGGCGCTACACTCATCGCAGAGTTTCTCGCCTGTGTGCTCGGTTCTATTCTTGTACTTCGTTCCTCGGTCTGGAGGGAATGGCGGCAGAGTGGAAAAAAAGATTGGCAGGGCTGGTTTGGAGCCTCAGAGCTGAAAAGTGTCATGGCAACGAATCTTGACCTTATGATTCGCACAGCCTGTCTGCTGACGATGTTCAATCTGTTTACATCACATAGTGCGAGCTTTGGAACCGATCAGCTTGCTGCAAATGCGATTTTGTTGCAAATCCATTACATTATGGCTTATCTTTTTGACGGATTTGCCAATGCCAGCAGCATCATGACGGGACAAGCTCGTGGTGCCGGAGATCGGAAAATGCTGCAAAGAGTGATCCACTTGTCCTGGTTCTGGACACTGCTCACCGGCGTGGTATCAGGCGGACTGTATTTAGCACTGAAGGAGCCGCTTATCCGGCTGTTCACAGATAACACTACAGTGATTAGCCTAACAGGTCCATACAATGGCTGGCTTGTCGTCTTTCCGCTGGCTGCCGGACTGGGGCTGGTATTCTATGGTGTGTTTACGGGGATGACAGTAACGTATCCAATCCGTAACTCCATGCTGATTTCGCTGGTCTTCTTTTTAGCTGCTCTCTTCTGGGGTGTTCCCCACTATGGTAACCATGGACTATGGCTTTCCTTTATCGTATTTGCTCTGGGAAGATCATTATTTCTTGTGATCTATTTACCTCGCTTGAAGAGGATATAGCAGCTTATAGTGCTGACGAACGCGTTAATGCGTGCTTCAATGACCGCTACGCGGACGGATCATTCTTACGATCGCTGTTGCCTTCTACAGAACGATTCCGTCCTCTCCGCTTGCTTTATGCTGTTTAACATCATTATATTTTTAAACACCAAAACACACCAAAATAAGCCGCAAAACCTCGTATTATTAGGCTTACGGCTTTTCTAGTTTTAGGATTTTCTGTTCTGTTTGTTTGTATGACTGGTACACCTAAAAGCAGCGGAGGGAACGGAACGATTGCGAAAAAGCGGTAGCGTTCGCCTTTGTCTCCAGATTTACACCGCTTAGTGTGATTCAATAAATCTGGGGACAACAGTGATTGGAGCAACGTTCCGTTCGCGGAGCGTCCATCATACACACCCGTGATTTACATCGCACTCAAAAGTAAAGGATGTCCCATCAACCATATGTGGTGTTGGGACATCTTTTTTATATCGATTCATGCGGCTTTTGTTTAGAAGCTTATAGCTGCCTCTATTCGCCTTGAGGAACGGTCAATCCCAATCCTTCGGCTATGCGGCGTCCGTATTCAGGGTCAGCCTTGTAGAAATGTCCGATCTGGCGCAGCTTAATTTCGTCGCTTTCTACGGGCTTCATCGCATTTACGATGTTTTGCACCAGACGTGCACGCTCATCCTCACTGAGCAAGCGGTACAGGTCTCCCGGCTGTGTATAGTGATCATGATGATCGTAGGCTACACTTTGAGCTTCTCCAGACACTTCAAAAGGAGCGATTTTGTGTGCTGGGGATTCTTTGGGTCCACCGAGACTGTTAGGCTCGTAGTAGACAGAGCCACCGCCATTGCTGTCACTGCGCAATGCGCCATCACGCTGGTAGTTGTGTACCTCCGCATGCGGACGGTTGATCGGCAGCGAATTGTGATTGGCACCTACACGATAGCGATGTGCATCACCGTAGGCAAACAGGCGCCCTTGCAGCATTTTATCCGGAGATGCTTCAATACCCGGCACAAATGAACCCGGAGAGAACGTCGCCTGCTCTACTTCTGCAAAATAGTTCTCAGGATTGCGATTCAGCACCATGCGCCCTACCTCGATCAGTGGGTAATCCTTTTGCGACCATACCTTTGTCACATCAAACGGATCAAAGCGGTATGTGTTCGCATCCTCTAATGGCATAATCTGCACATAAAGTCTCCATGCAGGAAAATCACCCTTCTTAATCGCACTGAATAAGTCTTCTGTATGATAATCCGGGTTTTCACCGGCAATTTTCGCAGCCAAATCAACATCGAGATTTTGTACGCCCTGTTCTGTTTTAAAATGATATTTTACCCATACGGCCTGGCCATCAGCGTTCACCCATTTGAACGTGTGACTACCAAAACCGTGCATATGTCTAAGTGTAGCGGGAATGCCGCGGTCAGACATGAGGATCGTTACCTGGTGCAGTGATTCAGGAGATAAGGACCAGAAATCCCACACCGCATTCGGGTTTTTCAGATGGGTTTGGGGATGGCGTTTTTGCGTATGAATAAAGTCTGGGAATTTAATCGCATCCCGAATAAAAAAGACCGGCGTATTATTGCCTACGAGATCATAGTTGCCTTCCTCTGTGTAAAACTTCACCGCAAAGCCGCGCGGATCACGTACCGTATCAGACGAGCCCAGCTCACCCGCAACGGTAGAAAAGCGGATAAACATCGGTGTACGCTTGCCTACCTCGGACAAGAAGCTTGCTTTGGTATACGCAGACAAATCATTAGTGACTTCAAAATATCCGTGCGCCCCCGCACCTTTGGCATGAACAACACGCTCTGGCACACGCTCCCGGTTAAAATGCGCCAGCTTCTCCAGCAAATGCACATCCTGAATCAGTGTAGGTCCACGTGATCCGGCCGTTATAGAATTCTGATTATCACCGACAGGAGCGCCCCAGCTTGTAGTCAGGTTGGTTGGTTGTTTACTCATGATTGAAATCACCTCTTGAATGGATTGGTTGACGATGTGTAGTAATCAAAAAGACCTCCCACCTCTGACACCATATATCTGAAAGAACCAGGCCAGGGAGAGATTCAGACGGCTTCAAAATGGAGAGGTCTATTCTATTTAAACATGAATTCCAAATTGGATAATGAAGATTTCAGGAAGATTTGGAAAAGGTTTAACGAAGATTAGAACAGCAAGGATTCCCGGTCGAGAAAATCCAGGATATCCTGAACCGACCGGGCTACCTCCCGACCTTCAGTAGATACGATGAGATCAGGCTCCAGCGGTGCTTCATAAGGAGCATCAATACCTGTAAAATGACGAATTTCTCCCGCTCGCGCTTTCTTATACATTCCTTTTGGATCACGTCGCTCGCATTCCTCCAGACTGCACTGTATATAGATCTCATAGCAGCCTTCCTGCTGTAAAATTTCCTTTACCATTTCACGATCCTCACGATAAGGGGAAATGGTGGCACATATCGTTAGAACACCCGCATGGGCCATTAGCTTGGAAACCTCAGCAATGCGGCGGATATTTTCCTTACGGTCAGCGGGCAGGAAGCCCAGGTTACGATTCAAGCCATGCCGAACATTATCCCCATCCAAAATAAACGTACGTATGCCGCGTGCATATAATGCTTTTTCCAGTGTGGAGGATACCGTTGACTTTCCCGAGCCAGACAGCCCCGTCAACCAAAGCACCGGGCTTTTATGTCCATTCAGAAGCTGACGCGCTTGTTTATCAACATCTGACGCATGCCAGGTAATGTTCGAGGATGGATTCATTCAGCACTCTCCTTATCATGATGTATTGCTTTTCAAGAGATATTATCATTTGCATTTTTTATAGCATGATCTCCAGCTTCAGGAAAGGACTGTTTTAAAGCTGTTTAAGGTACGCTGCCCTGCTGTGTGATCCAATACTGCAAAAACAATTCGTTCAAACAATAAGGCATAGCCCTCCTCTACAAGCACTTGCTTAAACCAGTTTGCGACCTCTTCCGGCTTATTGCGGAATACCCCGCAACCATAGGCTCCAAGTATGAGATGTTCTACTCCGTTTTGCTTGGCCATTCCAAGAATGTAACGGATACGCTCCAACATCACTTCACCTATTCGGCTGACCTGCTTTGGCTCCCGTTCTCGCACGACTCCAGCATTAACAGCAGGAGCAGTCAGAAAATCGACCAGATACGGCTCATCCAGCAATGCTCCCTGATCATCCCGAAATACCGGAACTTCAGGCGAATAAATCATATAATCCGAATAAAAGCAGCTTCGCAGCTTTCGGTTATGCTGGTACATCTCTTCCATTTGTGAAATACAGGGATACAAGGCTGACGAACGAGCCAAGCTTTCCTCTTGGGCCTGGCTGCCTCCGAGAAATCCACCACCCGGATTTTTAGCTGATGCAAAATTCAAACATGCCACGTGCTCCAGCTTCTCCTGGGCCCGGAGCCTAAATGCTGCCTGCAACGTGCTTTCTCCCGTAATTTCCATCTTTCCAGAAAGCCCCCATTCGCCTATGTATGAGGAAGACTCCAATGCTCCTTGGATCTTTTGTTCTGCCTCTTGCTTTACAGCCACCAGTTGAGAAGGTGCATATAGTTTCGAGCCTGTGATCGCGTTAGCCACCTCTTTTGCCATATTCACTTGTGCTTGTTTGGTATTTGTGTAATATCCATTCTCCAGTATAGATAGCGTTTCCTGCGCCATATGTGATCGTGCGTCCCGGTTGCTCCGGTGATTCATCGTACTTGTCATAGTGACAATTCCTCCTTTTGCAATATATCCTCACGTAAATTCGTCAATATTTCCCCTAGCCAGTTCGTGCCTCGCCATGACCTGCGGCTGTTAATGCGGGCATCACTTTCAGCCAAGCCTACACCCCAAATGGTGTCTGTCGGACTAGCCTCAACCAGTGTAGTGCCCTTCGTCTTAAGCAGATACTTAAGCAGATTCGGATTTTGCGTAAATTTGGCGTAATTACCGTCATACACAAATTGTCGGCAATTCGCCTCCCACAAGGATTGATCAAACCCGCGTACACTGCGGCCACGAGCCTTTTGCTCCCGAGGGGTAGTTGCCAGCATAATTTTGCGGGCCGCCTCTTCATCCCAAAAAAGCTGCGCTTTTTTAAACATCATATATTGCTCCGCACAGTTAAACGCCAATCCATCTACGACAAAATCAGAAGGATACCATTGTGAAAATGGCGAATGACTGCGATAAAAAAATGTAAACTTTTCCATGACAATTCCTCATTTCATATTCCTGTGAACTATATAAAACGTGACCTAGGCTTGAATCGATACAGCTTGGATGGACGGTGTCCAGCCGCTTTTCTATATTCATTCGTCTCGTCCACGAGATCCGCTATTTTACGGCGGAAGGCCGCAGCGAGCAGCTCCTTGCCTAAAATAATTTCATACACCTGTTGAAGCTCGCCCAATGTAAATAAGGATGGCATCAAATGAAATGCGATATCTGTATATTCAATTTTGCTGCGCAGACGCTCAATGCCGTAAGCAATAATTTTGGCATGGTCAAAGGCAATTCCCTGTGACTCCAATACTTCTCGCTTGATTTCAATCGTTTTCCCCTTCAGGATTTCAGTCACTTTTACTTTGGCTGACAAGCGAATGTCCCCATGCTTCAGGGTAACGTCAATATCTTGCTCCCACGTGTAACCTTCCGGCTGGTTCGTCCGCGTCTCCTGAGCCACGCTGTAATCCAGCTCAAACCATCTGGCATCCGCTGCATCGTCCCCAGCCTGTACCTCCAGGGAATCGTGGTCTACCAATGCCATGTATGCGCAGCTGATGACCCGCATACGCGGATCACGTGCTACATCTCCCCAAGTGTATAGCTGCTCCATATAAATCTGATCCACATTCGTTTCGGTTTTAAGCTCGCGTCGTGCTGCTTGTTCCAGGCTTTCATCCATCCCTACAAAACCACCCGGCAACGCCCATTGCCCTATGAATGGGTGCTCCCCTCTTTGGATCAAAAGAAGCTGGAGTGTCTTCTCCGGCAGCTTGCGATAATTATGCTGGAGCTGATCCATTACAGTAAAAAGCAGCATATCTACCGTTACTGACGGACGCTCGTATTGAGTTGCATCGTAGGCGGCCAGAAATTGCTCCTCCGTCAAGCCGTTAGGATTGTATTTTGATCTTTCTGTCACTGGTGTCACCTTCCTGTTCATATATGGATATAGGCTATTTTCGTTATGATAAAAACAAAATGTTAATATCAACATAGTAATATATAAATTCGGCTTCGTCAACAGCAGTCCATGAAATCCGTAGTCAATCTGATAAAGGTGATAACAGTCCTATGTCTGAAAAAGCAAAAGAGAAACCCAGGTCTTATATGTACCGGGTTTCTCAAACATAGCTCCAATGAGGAGCACCATGGTTCGATTGGCATCCGCCATCTGGCTATCACTTCTATTTTCTTTCGTTTACCCCCTTAGTTTAACAGCATAGCGGTGCAGCATTCCCGGCATCCCCAGAAATTCAAGTTCGCCATGAGCGATTAAATATTGAATCCGATATTCCAAAAAGGTGTCGCTTCTTAGCTGTGACCATTGTGTTAACGCCTCACCAATTATTTTTCCGGTGTTTACGTATTGCTGATCGGCCCTATGGAAAACAATTCATTAAAACCTAGCACTTTACTCTCATACCGGAGCCCTGCACCCGAAAGTCCTTGCTTCATCGTTTGTAATTCTGTCAGTGAACTACTGAGCAGCTTGAATATTTTTTCTTCTGTCCGTTTGCCATGGCATGGTCAAAAAGATACTTGCAGAAAGAACGATACTCGCTCAAATTAAATGCCTAGTAGCCATATTCCTTCTGGATCTCCTCCAGATGCTCATATTTCGTGGCATCCCGTTCGCCGTAGAATGCAAAAGACTCCGCATCGGCATTGATTTGCTTTGCAATATAACAAAGAACTTGAACCGGCACTTCCTTTATATCAGAAAGCGTCCAACCGAGATAACGAAGTACGCACAGTTGAACGGCAAAGCCGAGTCAATTATCATCTCTTCGCCGCTGCTGGATAATTTCAAGATCATGCTGTGTAAATGTGAAATAAGTACCCAATTCCCATTCGCCGAGATCAGGTGGTATCTGCGAATATTGCAGCCGTTCCTCCGGAATCAGCAGCTCCCTTACTCTCGCGTACATCCTACTTCATCCCCTTATTGCCAAGCTATTTTTTCGACTTCCGCTTGCAGATCCGCACGGGTTGCCTTAACGTAAATCCTCGTTGTGTCCAGACTATCGTATCCCATAATTTGCTCCAAGCGGTGCAACGGCGTGTTTAGTGGTTTAATGAGGGTTATCAGTCTTGAGACAAAAGATGGTAAAACACAGTATATGCTGATAAATCCGAATGATGAACCCGTACAGCCGGTTCTACATTAGCTAAAGGCACCTTCTGGGTGGGCGCCCTTTGTTATTCCTTACCAACATCGCTTCCTCACAAATTTCTTTTACAGAAATGGAATTAAACAAATGGTGATCCATTAAAGAAAGTAAAGCTTGTGAAAGAAGGATACGAGTTCTTTTTACTCGTAAGTCTTCTTTTTTTTCTTGTTCCATATACATTACCTCGTCTCTGTATCGTTAATCGACAGGTCCACTATATTGTTCATTGATGAACTTAATTATACATATTAATATATAAACACCAAAAGTAAATAAAATATACAGTTATCTAAAAAATGGACATGTGTATTGGTTCTAATAATATAACAAGTCTTAGTACACAATATCATTAACATTAGAAGATTTAATATTTTTAGAAAAAGGAGACAATAAAGATGGACAAACAGTTAAAATCTCATCAAACAAAAGAAGAAAAAGCAATTGTGATCGGAGGAGGCATTTCAGGTTTACTGACGGCCCGCGTTCTTTCTGACTATTATCAGGAAGTGATGATTATAGAAAGGGATAAGTTACCTCAAGAGCCGTCTGCTCGTCCAGGTACGCCTCAAGCTTTTCATCCTCATCGAGTACTACCACGTGGGAGCATGATTATGGAGCGTTTCTTCCCTGGCTATGTCGATGATTTATTAGCTCAAGGGGCCCATCCCACACAAAATGAGAAAATGAGCCTATTCACTTCACAAGGGGCTATAGAAACTTGTTCCAATGAAAAAAATGCAGCAAGTAGTCGAGCCCTATTGGAGTGGACGTTCCGCCAACGTGTACAAAAGATTTCAAATATACGTTTTCTTTCTGGGCAAGAAGTCACAGGTCTGCAAACATCAGCTGATCACAAGCAAGTGACAGGTGTTCATATCAAAGAACGAAGTGACCAGAAACAAGAACGAACAGTGGCAGCTGATCTAGTAGTAGATACAAGTGGACGTTCTTCCAAACTCATCAAGTGGCTTGATGCTATGGGTCTTGAGGTACCGGAGCCAGAACGTTTAAAAGTGCATCTTGGCTATAGTACGCGCTATTATCGAGTACCTCCGCACATCAAAGAAAAATGGGGAACTGTTATTTCGGAAGCACAGCCTGCTAAAGGTATTGGTACTGGTATGCTGGGGTATATCGAAGATAACATGGCTCAAACGTTACTGTTTAGTGCAGGTGGTGCACACTATCCGTCAACGGACCCGGAAGAGTACGAAAAAGAAATGCTGGCATTAGCTACCCCTGCGCTAGCGGAAGTGGTCAAAGAGCTGGAACCGATCGGCGTTCCTCGAGGCTATCGTACACCCGAATCGGTTCGTCAACACTTTGAACAAATGGAAGATTGGCCATCTGGATTACTAGTTGCAGGCGATGCGTTTTGTAACTTTGACCCGATCCATGGACAAGGGATGACCGTAGCTGCGATTGAAGCTGAAATGTTAGACATTTGTTTGAGTGAACAGCGTCATACCTCTCAACCAAACTTTGAACGCAAGGTTCTGCAGCGCACGCAAGAGGCGATTGAACCAGCATGGTGGCTGAGTTCGGTTGCGGATTTACGTTGGAACGGAGTCACACATGTCGGGGCTGAGCCATTAAAAGGTGTGTCATTTGCGCAGAAATATTTCGATTTGTATGTCAAACGGGCCGTGAAACTGGCGAACGAGGAGAATAATCCTTCTATGTTCCTACAGTATTTTATGATGAACGCTTTAGTCCTTTCACCTCGTGAAATCATCAATCCACGTATGTTGAACATATTATTGACTGGTGACGGATCTCTAGAGGAGAAGCAATTGTTAGCTGAGCTGGGAGACGTAGATGAGCAACAAATACAAGGGAGATTAGATCAGCTGATACCTTCCTTTTCATTGGCACTTGGTTCGAACTGAAGTAACGGGTACGATAGTCGAATAACAGAAATAAGCAGGCCATGACTGTATTAGTTCTAGTTTTGGCCTGTTTTTTGTGATGTTCCCACAAGAATACATTGAATACATGTAAACAATGTGAAGAGCCTTATATTTCAAAGGTTTTTCACACGCTCGTTTAGATAACCGCGATTTGTTGGCGGTATCCCAATCTGTAATTAGCCCATTCAGGATTTCTGTCCAATAAGGCTACAGCCTGCTCCAGCACACGATGTACAAAACCTCTAAGCCTTCCACCGTTTGATATCTCATTATAATCTTCATCAAAATTTGATTTATTGTTAGATGACAAGTCATCTGCCTCCTTTCACTTGATCCAATTAGCGCTTGTCTTTCGACCGAAAATTTCTTTAGAATAAGTGTATAGTCATCAATTATTGCTCTACAATAACATTACCACAGGATGGTTACTTGACTGGAGGAAAATAAATGACATCGGAGTGGCAGAGACTACAATCCAAACTGCCGGAATGGGTGGAGCAAAACCGTCATGAGTACATACATGGCAAGGTAGCGGCGTATATTCCCGAATTGTCCAAAGCACCGGCAGACGCGCTGGGTGTTGTTGTGATGAACGGTGCGGGTGAGACCGTGGTAGCCGGGGATACGGAGCTCCAATTTACGATGCAGAGCATCTCAAAGGTATTCACGCTCATCCTGGCCTTGATGGATAATGGAGAGGACGTTGTCTTTTCCAAGGTGGGTATGGAGCCTACGGGAGATCGTTTTAATTCTATGTTGAAGCTGGAACTGGTCGAGCCAGGTATTCCGTTTAATCCGCTCATTAACGCTGGAGCAATCGCCATCTCTTCTTTGATCCGCGGAAACAGCCCGGAGGAAAGGTTTGCACGTGTCCTGCAATTTTTCCGTCTGCTTACCTGCAACGACACGCTGGAATATGACCAAGATGTCTACGATTCGGAATCTGCCACAGGCCATCTAAACCGTTCCCTTGCTTATTTTCTGATGGAAAAAGGGATTCTAAGAGGCCGTGTCGAGGACGTACTGGAGGTTTATTTCAGACATTGCGCTGTAAAATTGAACTGTACGGATTTGGCACGTATGGGACTCGTACTCGCCTACAATGGGCGTGACCCGGTTACAGGCGTGCCCCTGATCCCTCGCCGCTTTGTGCAGATTGCCAAAACATTTATGACAACATGCGGCATGTATGACGCCTCTGGAGAGTTCGCCATTCAGGTCGGACTCCCCGCCAAAAGCGGTGTATCCGGCGGCATTATGACGATGGTGCCCGGACGATATGGCATTGGACTGGTGGGACCTTCCTTGAACCGTATGGGCAACAGTACAGCGGGTGTACACTTGCTGGAGACCATGTCCCGGGATTTGGATTGGAGCTTGTTTTAGTATACAAAAACAGGGGATTTCCGGCCTAATGGCTTATGGGAATCCCCTGTTTGTTGTGTTTCCAATATATTAAGCGTTCTGACCGCTCACCAGTTTAATGTTAATGCGGAACGGGTCAGCTACATACTTGGCACCATCTCGTTCTTGCACGGCATAGCCCGCTGCCGCCAAACGAGCGACAATCGCATCCAATTCCTTCTGATCCGGCACAATCAATTCAAAATAATCCAGTCCAGCTGCGTTCTCAGGAGCTGGGGGTGCGCCTTCCCCTGCCCATATATTCAAGCCCATATGGTGGTGGTAACCTCCTGCAGAGATGAACATCGCCGAGGAGCCATACCGGGACGTAATGTCAAACCCAAGCACATCGCAATAAAATTGCTGTGCCTTGAGCAAATTAGACACATGGAAGTGAACGTGCCCAATTACAGTTCCCTGCGGCAGTCCCTGCCAAGGTATGTTTTCGGAAATGGCTACTAAGCCTTCCGCATCCACGGGATCTGTTCCCATGATATAAAATCCATTGGCATCCTTTTTCCACTGCTCGCGAGGACGATCTGCATAGATTTCAATCCCGTTATGATCGGGATCATGGATATATAGTGCTTCACTTACATCATGGTCTCCCTGCCCGATTTCAATCTCATGAGCCAGCAGATTGCGTAGAGACAGTCCCAGAGCCACACGGTTCGGTAGAAGAATAGCAAAGTGGTACAGTCCGGCTGCGGACTGGCGCGGAAGAATGACTGCATTTTCAATATATTTCAGGGTCAGCAGCGGATGCTCCCCGTCCACAGTTAACTCAGCAGTATCCGCCGTTTGACGCAGCAAATGAAAGCCAACGACCTCGGTATAAAATCGAATCGAGCGCTCCAGGTTACTAACCTTTAGTGAAACCTGCCCGATGGTAGTTTTGTCAGCAAGATGTGCTGTCATGAGATTTCCCTCTTTCTTCATGGATTGGAGGAGCAAACTATTCCAAAATTAATGTTCTGTTGATGTACGACGGCTGAACAAAGAATCCAGAGACAAGCGGGTCGTCGGTGCAAAAACCAGATGAAGAGCTACCAGAATAAAAGCAATATCCAGCTCATAGCCGGCACCTTGACCATTCCCCATCAATCCACCGGACAATTTGGCTGTAAAAATCGCACCGAGCAAAACAATCACAAATAGTGCGGATACATAACGGGTAAACAATCCGAGGATTAATGCAATCCCGCCGACCAACTCAATCACCGCAACGACATAACCTAAAAATCCTGGAATGCCAATACTGGAAAACCAGCCTGCTACATTACCCAGCCCCATTTGGAATTTGGCGATTCCGTGTGCCAAAAACAAAATCCCCAGCGCCACCCGCATAATTATAGAAATGTTTCTGCTTGCTGAACTCATGTCTATCTCCCCATTCTGTTTGTTTTTCACACTCACAAGTGTATATAAATAATTAATTTATATTACTAATAATTTGCTTAAAAAATAATACAGTTCGAATCTATGCTGCAACAGATTTGTGTGAATTAAACTCGAATTATTAGTAATAGGAATAATTATTTTGTAATGCGAATTTATCATATGAAACTGTGGTCTGTCAACAAAATATTTGGTATGATAAATATTAAATTAGTATAAATTATATTTTTCAAGGAGGAAAGCTCTATGGGTATAGGATGCAACATAAGGGCTGCACGTAAACGTAAAAATTTATCCATTCAGCAAATATGTGAGCGAACCGGACTATCACAAGGGTTTATGAGCCAGGTGGAAAACAATAAAACCTCCCCTTCCATCGCTACACTGGACAGCATCGCGAATGCGCTTAAGGTCCCTCTCGCTTTTCTGCTTCTTAAAGAAGAGGAACGAATGCAGGTAATTCGCAAGGACGAGCGCCGTAAAACGGTGTATGGTAAAAACAACCTTCAGGTCGACCATTTAGGGGGTCAGGGTAACGTTAAAATGATGCTGGTGGACATGCCGCCAGGCTCATCAACAGAAGAAGAACATGCTCATGCTGGAGATGAAATTCATTATATTTTAGAAGGCACGGTGTATGTAGAGCAAGGTGAGGATTCAGCTACGCTCGAAGCGGGGGATTCCTTTAGCTGGAGAGCAGCCATTCCCCATTATGCCAAAAACGTGGGAGCAAGCAACGCTCGCGTTCTGATCTCCGTGTTTCTCGAAGCAGAAAATGACGCTTAATAAAAGCTTGAGAATATCACAATATCAACCACCCATTTCATCAAAAAAAGCGTGTACCGGGAAGTTAAATTAACTTCGAGCGATATACGCTTTTTGTATGTTTTCATTTACTTGTTTGGCAATTGAACTATTCTAGCACCTGCTGGGCATCTGTCCGCGATTCCCATGGCAGCTTGAAGGTTTTCATGATCTGCTTGGCATTAGCTGGGAGCCCAGTTACCGGATCACCAGCAGTACCCAGCAGTTCTTCTTTATGATCTGTAGTAATACGCCCATAAAAAGTAGTGCATCAGACTCAACACATCCCCATTTACTGTAAAATACCGTAATGCTTCACCTTGGGGAAACATATAGACACTAGACAGAAGCTCGGTGTTGGGAAAATGGGCTTCAATAAAAGGATGGATAGAACGTGTGTCTAAACGGATTAACGCTTCACGCGCTGTCACTAGATCCCCCTCGTATATTTGTTCTTTTATTTCTCCATAGATCGGCGGCTGTACCCGTATCTGTGTGTTGGTCTTTTCCAACGTATAACCAAATTCAAGCGATACATCTCTCAGCGGTATATAGAGCTCTTTGTCCAGCACCTCATAGGTAAGTTGTTGCTGATCCTTACGTGATCGTTCCTTGAGCTGCAAGGGTTCTGCCCACTTTTTTAACATAACCAGCTTCTTTTTAGCATCCCATTGATAGGTCGCACCCACTGCATCGGCAAAAGGCTTAAGCGGAACCATCAGCTTTCCGTTAATCAATATAGGTTTGGTCTTTGAATTTAATGGCTGTCCACTTACGACTACATTCGTTAACTGTGTCGATTGGTTTGATTGAATCGCTGCGGCTTCATGTCCAGCAGCTGCGACAACTCCCTGCTGCATAGTCGGAAGGAGTATGGGTAGCGTAAACAGGGCAGCAAGCAATCGTTGAAATCTACCTCGATTTAACTTCATCATCAGTCTCCGTTCACTTTCATGGACTTTAATCAGGATCTATCTCTTTTTGGCTGCGTCAATGTCACTAGGATTCAGTCCTGCCCAAATGTTCGGGATGCTGACGGTTTCCGGATGCTCAAATACGAGAAACGCTGTCGGCAAATACCGTTCGCCGTATTCGGAAGAAGGTTTATTGACAATGGCGTGATCCTTAACGAGCACGGTCGATGATCCACCATCCAGATTAGCACCAATAACCGCTCCGTGTTTAAGTAAAATATTTTGCATATCATACAAATTAGCACCGATGCTGTAACCCGGCTGACGCCCATCAACAGTCACGAAAATAATCGCACCGTCAGCTCTTTGCCCCATTGCGGTACGGGGAGCAATTCCCCAGCCTTCACTGGCATTTCGAATCAGACCTTTGCCATTCACGATTAAACGCGGCTGAAAGGTGACTGCTTCTTGCACATTCATTTTGGACAATTCAGATAATGAATAGTGACCGGCAATCATTTTCCCTTGTTTGTCAATACCTACGATTTGGGCAGAAGCATTTTTCCCCATATCGTTGTAGTATAACTGCCCCTGAGAAATGACAACACCGATCGGTTTAAAGCCATTCCCGTTCCAGTTGGGATCAGCAAATCCACCGCCATTTACGCCAGCAACAGCCCCCAAACGCTCGACCATGCTGGATACCCGTTCTCCCCTGCCAACCGTGGCAGGAATCCCGAGTCTGATTTTTGTCGGGTCATGCACAATCGTCACGTAGCCATGATAATTCCGACCCGATACCTCTTCCACTTCAACCAGCGGCGTTTGCTGCAACTTGGTCGATATCAGAGGTAGCTTGATCGTATGCCTGTCCTTCTCCTCGCCCATCTGCTCAAAACGAGCCGAATATTCGGCCACACGTTTTTGCGCCTCCGCTTCACCGATAAAATATTTCGCCCAGTGGCGATGCTGAGTCGTAATCAGCGTATCCGCAGCCAAATAGCGCATGTCCTTGCCGGAAGGGGTTAAAAATAACCATGCCCCGCCCCCTATTCCTGCTAGCAGGAAAACTATAAAAAGTCGCAGCACAAAACGGCCGAATCTACCTTTTCGTTTCTTCTTTTTATTTTTCTGCCTGCGGGCTGCTGCACGCTGTGGCAAAATTTCCGGTTTCATTCAACATCTCTCCTGTTATGGTGACTTCAATCTTTAAAACTCACTGTTATCTATTAAACAGCAGCATCTATCGACAATATCATAATCTAATTTTGTAGAATGATAGTATCAATTTTTTAACAGATTCATCACGCTGTAAAATAGCACAACAAAAAAATCCTCCACACGAATGTGAAGGACCGTTATCGAAGCTGCTTTATACAAGCACCCACCATTACTGCGCAGCTTCCGGTTCAAGCAGCATGAACAGTTCCTTCATCTGCTGTCGCTTGAGCTTGGGACTAAGCACATACAACGTGTCCCCCGGCTCAATCACAGTTGTGCCTCTTGGGGCGATAATTTGCTCGTTTCGAATAATGGCGGTGAATAAAATGTCATCAGGCAGCTGCATATCCTGAATCGCTCTGCCTGTAATTGACATTCCCTTTTGCACCTGAATATGATTGATTTCCGAAGTGGTTTTTCCCAGAGAAACCAACTCCAGCAATGAAGGGGACGAAGTCTCGTTAGGGTCCATTAAGCCAAGCTTCACTGCCAGCCACGAAATGGTTGTACCTTGGATAATCGCAGAGGTAAGCACGACGAAAAATACAACATTAAAAAACATGGGCCCTACATCCATCTCATCCAGCAGAGGATAGGTGGCCAGTACAATAGGGACCGCTCCTCGTAGCCCTGCCCAGGATAACAACGTCTTTTCGCGTACCGAGTACCTGGAGAAAAGCAAACTCAGGAAGACACCAATCGGACGAGCTATCAGCATCAGGATAAAGGAAAGCGCCAAACTTGGCCACGCAATGCCCAGTAGCTGATCGGGGAAAACCAGCAGTCCGAGCAGGACGAACATCATAATCTGCACCATCCAGGCGAAGCCATTGTTAAAATGAATAATGGACCGCTTGTAGGTCAAGTCGGAATTGCCCAGCACGATGGCCATAACATATACCGCCAGCAGCCCGCTTGCTTCCAGCAAGGAGGCCGCCGCATACGTCAAGACCGCAAATGCCAGGGCCATCACGGGATACAGGCCGGATGACTCAAAATTCATTTTATTAATGGCATATACGCCTAAGCGTCCAAGTGCAAAACCAATAACCAGACCAAAGCCCATTTCCCATAAAAACAATAAAATATGTATCCAAATGGATTGCTCAGGGTGATGGATCAGCTCAATCAACGTAACTGTAAGGAATACAGCCATCGGGTCATTGCTGCCGGATTCCGCTTCGAGCGTAGAGGTCATTCGTTTCTTGATATTTTTACCACCCAAAACGGAAAACACAGCCGCTGCATCCGTCGATCCGACAATAGCGCCGAACAGCATAGATTCCATCCAGCCTACGCCTAAAATAAACTTGGCACAGACGCCAACAACTACAGTCGTAATCATGACCCCCAGCGTTGATAATGACAACGCAGGTCGAATTACCGGCTTAATATCTGCAAACTTCGTCTGCATCCCGCCTTCAAACAAGATCACAATCAATGCGAGAATACCCACCAGCTGCGTAATAAAGGCATTGTCAAAATAAATAAACTGACTAAGCACCATGCCAACAGCAATAAACAAAACAAGTGCAGGCATACCGAAACGACTGGAAAATTTAGTGGTTAGAACACCGACCAGCAGTAAGCCGGACAGCAAAAGCACAATAAAATTAATTACGGTTGTTTGTTCCATACGGCTTCTCCTTATCTTGAAAATAGATGTTCATTTTTCGCCTTCTATCTATATACCCTCAAATCATGCAGAATACTAATTTCTGATCAAAAATGTTTAGAAATCGAAAAAATCCAGCTCACGATCTGTGCTAAAATAGCACTCCATGAGCTGGATGTATGTTTTGTATAGACTTAGCTGCGACACGCGTCGCGCTTTATGCTTTAGGCTGAATCATTTGAGCCGGTACGACATATTGGTCAAACTGTTCCTCGGTCAGCAGGCCGCTACGAAGAGCCGCTTCTTTGAGGGACAACCCCTCCGCGTGCGCAAGCTTGGCAATTTTGGCGGCATTCTCATATCCGATATATGGATTCAATGCCGTCACCAGCATCAGCGAATTGTTCAAATTGTGCTCAATTTTAGCGAGATCCGGCTCGATGCCGATCGCACAGTTATCATTAAACGCCACAATCGAATCGGCTAGCAGATTCACGGACTGCAGGAAATTATAAATAATAACCGGCTTAAACACGTTGAGCTCAAAATTACCCTGACTCGCAGCAAAGCCAATCGCTGCATCATTACCCATAACCTGCGTAACAACCATTGTCAGCGCCTCGCTCTGGGTCGGATTTACCTTGCCTGGCATGATCGAGCTGCCTGGCTCGTTCGCAGGAATCGTAATTTCACCCAAGCCGCTGCGTGGGCCACTTGCCAGCCAGCGGACATCATTGGCGATCTTCATCAGATCAGCGGCAAGCGCTTTGATTGCCCCGTGTACGGCTACAACCTCATCATGGCTGGTGAGTGCATGAAACTTATTCGGTGCAGAAGTGAACGTTTTGCCAGTGATGCTGGAAATTTCGGCAGAGGTTCGGGTACCGAACTCTGGATGGGCGTTAATACCTGTACCTACAGCAGTACCACCAATCGCCAGCTCCTTCATATATTGAACCGTGTCGATGATCATTCGCTTGCTCTTGTCCAGCATGGCAGTCCAGCCACTGATTTCCTGACCCAGTGTGAGCGGCGTTGCATCCTGTAGATGAGTACGTCCGATTTTAATAATATCCTTAAATTGCTCCGACTTCTGTTGGAAGGTTTCTTTCAGCTTGTCAATGGCAGGCAGCAAGCGCTCCTCAACTGCAATGACGCCTGCCACATGAAGCGCCGTGGGAAACGTATCATTTGAGCTTTGCGACATATTCACATCGTCATTGGGATGCAGCTTCGCATCTTTTCCCTGCTCTTGCAACCATTGGCTTCCCAGATGAGCAATAACTTCGTTCACATTCATATTGGACTGCGTACCGCTCCCCGTCTGCCATACAACCAGCGGGAAATGGTCATTAACTCGTCCAGCGAGAATTTCATCCGCTGCGTAAATAATGGCGTCCTGCTTTTCCTGTGACAGCTTGCCCAGCTTATAGTTGCTGATCGCTGCACTCTTTTTGAGCACCGCAAACGCCTGAATAACCTCTAATGGCATTTTCTCCGAACCAATCGGGAAATTTTCCTTGCTTCGCTGTGTTTGCGCGCCCCATAGACGGTCTGCCGGTACCTTGATTTCGCCCAACGTATCCTTTTCGATGCGGTAGTTCAATTCATTTCCTCCTCTTGGCTTATGTAATTCAGACAAAATATCGTGATCTTCTTTGCCTATTATACATTATATTTCAAATGATATCATTTATTTTGCAAGCGCTTTTTTACGATAAGATCGGAGGAGGAAAAGAATATCGAATACCAGCCTGATCTCTAAGTCAGCTAATGGTGATATTACCTCTGGCATAGACTTTTTTTCTGCCCAACAGCTTGTTCAGTGCATCGATATAGGCTTTAGCACTAGCTTCCAAAATATCTGTACTTGTACCTCTTCCTCGAGCCGTGTACTCTCCTTGCCTTAGAATGGCATGTACTTCCCCCTGTGCATCCTTGCCATACGTTACAGACTGGATTGAATAATCCTCCAGCTCCACCTCTTCACCACTCGCCTTATCTATAGCGTTGAAAATAGCATCTACAGAACCGTTCCCCATCGCTACTTCATCAATTGCGGTTCCGTCTTGCTTGCTCAACCGAATAGACGCTACCGGAACAGATTGATTGCCATAGGATACTTGAATGGAGTCCAGGGTGTAAATCCGTGGAGAGACATCGCGGCTTTCGTCCATCAGGACAAGCAGATCTTCATCCAGCACCTGTTTTTTCTTGTCGGTCAAGGCTTTGAATTTGTGGAACGCCTCCTGAAGCTGCTCCTCTGTAAGAGCATCAAACCCCATGTCAGCCAGCTTTTCTTTAAACGCATGTCGACCCGAATGCTTGCCGAGCACAAGCTTGCTCGTCTTCACACCAATGCGCTCGGGCGAGACAATCTCGTACGTTGTACGCTCCTTAAGCATACCGTCCTGGTGGATACCGGACTCATGCGAGAAAGCATTGGCTCCAACGATGGCCTTGTTTCCAGGGACAGACATTCCTGTGCGTTTGCTCACCAGCCGACTGGTAGCATACAGTTCTTCCAGCACCAGACTTGTATGTGCCTGATATAGCTCTTTTCGGGTATCAAGCGCCAGTACAACCTCCTCGATCGGTGTATTTCCTGCCCGCTCACCGATGCCATTGATGGTCCCTTCAAATTGGTCTA
>NZ_JH601067.1:149582-156196 GCF_000245715.1 Paenibacillus sp. Aloe-11
CCGCCAGTGTGTTGGCTGTAGCCATTCCAAGATCATCATGACAATGTGTGCTGAGCTGTATTTTTTCGATGCTATGCACTTGCTGTTTGACGACTCTGAACATTTCACCGAACTGATCGGGCGAGGCATATCCCACCGTATCCGGCAAATTGACGACTGTCGCCCCTGCGCGGATCGCCATATCCACGACCTCACAAATAAAGTCCAGCTCGGTACGACTGGCATCCTCCGCCGAAAATTCTACCTTGCTAAAATATTTGCGTCCATAACGAATGGCAGCGGCAGCGGTCTCTAATACCTTCTCCTTATCCATTCGCAGCTTATGTTGGCGGTGAATAGGTGAGGTGGCCAGGAACAAATGAAGACAGGCATCCTCGGCTCCCCGCAGCGCCTCTCTCACCGCATCAATATCCTGTTCTTTGGAGCGTGCAAAACCAACCAGTGTGGCCTGGGTAACCTGTTTGGCAATCTCCTGCATGCTGGATATCTCACCAGGCGAGGTAGCCGGAAAACCGGTCTCAATCCGATCTACGCCCAACTTTTGAAGCTGAAGGGCAATTTCCACCTTTTCTGTGCTGGTCAGGCTAACTCCCGGTGATTGTTCCCCATCTCTTAATGTTGTGTCCAACACCCATATTTTGCGCATACAGATACCACCTTTGCTTTAGTTTTAGGAGATGCTCAAAAAATAGTTTACAGAATATCTCAAACATCCGATCATCAGATGTTTAAGATTAAAAAAATTATGAACTAGCCATGAGCTTTTGCAGTTCCAGCTTGGTACCGTCCAAATGTTGAATGCTATACAGCTCGGCAGCCTTGCCATCCTGATCCCGGATCGCTTCATATATTTTCTCATGCTGTAATGTAAAATGGTTTGGCATTGCCGGATCGGTAACGAGATTGTTCAGCGCCTTTCGAATCGCCTCTACAAAGCTGCGATATACGTCTGTAAGCACTTTATTGCGTGTAGCCCCGGCAACAGCCAAGTGAAAAGTGATATCCGCATCCAGATACCCGTTCATATCTCCAGCGGCCAATGTCGCTGCACGACGGTCCAGTGCCTCCCGCATCAAACGTAAATCCTCGTCATTACGGCGTAAGGCAGCTAATCTGGCAATCTCTAGCTCCAATACACTTCGCACCTCATATACCTCGATGATTTCAGCACGGCTTAGACGGTAATCCAATGGCTCCTGAGAGGTCGTCGGTTGGCAGACAAAGGTTCCATGTCCTTGTTTTTTCTCTAATAGACCAGCATGCACCAGAACGCTAACCGCTTCACGTACTGTGGATCGACCAACCCCAAAGAGCTTCATAAGCTCAGGCTCTGTTGGAATCCTTGTACCTACGCTCCATTCACCAGCTATTATTTTTCGTTGCAACTGTTCAGCCACTTCATCAGCAATTTGCTTGCGTTTGACGGCTTGAAAAGGCACCATACCATCATTCATCTGATCATCTCCTGTTTCGTATCATACTATGACTGCTTCACGCTTTGCAACCCATCAACTTCAGCTTTTCGTCCATCCAAATAAAGCCTGCACCGTTAGACACGATGCAGACTTATCCGATACAGTAATGCAGGATTTCGATTTAGTTAGGTGTAACACAATACAGACGACTGGTTGTTTCAAAAATATGACCCGGCGCCAGTGCAATCAACCCGATGTCTTCCGCAGGCAAATCCGTACGATTCGGTGCATTGATCATGTTCATTTGCGGCTCAGGACAAATAAATTCCTTGTTCGCTTTGTTGTTCCAGATCATCCAATGCTTATAGGCTGTGCCTACATCATATACGAGGGTAGCACCTGTCTTGCTGTGTGACAGTTCCATGTAGTTGCGTCCATTTTGTGGAACTGCCGTGTAATGATTATCCATAGAAGCAAAATAAGGACTAACTCCCGTCGTCTTCAACAATTCCTCTTCCGGTGATAAAGGCTGGAACTGTCCTGTAGCCAGCAACCGTTCCGTCAGCTCACGACGTTCACCGATCGTGACCTTAATCTTGTAATCCTCAGGCGAGCTATCGGGTACGAACGGAACCCGAATCGCCGTGTGAAAGGCAAACAAGTTAGGAATCGGTTGATCACCCTCGTTATGGATCACATAACGCTGTTGTAGGCCAAATTCGTCCAGCGTGTACGTCAGCTTCATCGTGAAGGTAAACGGCAAGTATCGGAACATGGGATGCCCTTCCCTGACATGCTGATTCATTACCACATAGCTGCCCTGCTCCCCGGAGCCATAGTCCTCAACTTCCCACCGAACGGTGTGTAAAAAGCCGTGCAAATGATTATGGGTCTTCTCTTCATTAATCGGCAGCTCATATGTAACTCCATTCCACAGGAATTTCCCGTCCTCATACCGATTCGGAGGGTACAAAAAAGGAATTCCATAAACCGACGGATTTTGTTTAAAAGCCCCTATGCTGTCGGCATCCGGCTCACGCAAAAAAGAATATCCCGTTTCATTGTCACGAAAAGAAATCAGATTCGCACCGTTTCCCGGTAAGGCTACCGCTTCATACCGCCCAAATTTAAGACGAATGGCGGGGATTCCGTAATAAAGATCACCAATTGCAGCATGCTGTTGTGTCATCAAAAATCCTCCTTGATGAAATGACGATGATTAATGAAAGCGTTTTGCTTTTGGCTTGACTATACCATGCTCAGCAAAAAAATTCCACGTCACCACAAAAAAACGATGCCCCGCAAAGCATCGCACTTCTCACATCATTACACATACCGTCCCTGTTTGGGTACCGCTATGCGCTCAAAATCTGCGGCCAGTCGCTCCAGTTGATTTCTCAGCTCCATTCCATGCATGGAATGACCGTGCCCTGTAACCGCAATTTCAGGCTTCAAACCAGCCAGCATTGCCACTGAGCGCTGCGCAGCCTGCCAATCTGTCGTAAAATATGCAGGCGGCCCGTGTATTTCTTTTTTCTGTGAAATTTCTTTTTCCTGTAAAATAACAGTCAGTGCCGCTTCCTGCTTCACCGTAATAAAAGCGTCCCCAGCCACCAGCAGCCGTCTTCGCTCATGAAAAAGCGATACATGACCAGGTGTATGTCCTGGCGTATGCAGCCACTTCCAACCGGGAGCACCAGGGACACTGCCATCCTGAGGCAAGGGAGCAATGCGATCATCGAGATCTATAGCATCATTGGGGTACAGAAAAGAAATACCCGACAACAAACCTCCACCCACACCGGGATCAGGTTTCTGATAATCCCTCATTCCCGTCAAATAAGGCAATTCCAGCGGATGTGCATAAACAGGAGCTCCCCAATGCTGTACCAGCTCAATAACGGAGCCTACATGATCAAAATGACCATGAGTAAGCACAATAGCAATCGGAGGACCGGTAAACCGTTTCTCAGCCAGGCTTATAATCGAGTCTGTAAATCCCGTCATCCCCGTATCCACCAGCACCCAGGTTCGGCTTCCCGGCTCCCCGATAAAACACACATTTACAAACAGCGTCCGTAAGCTCAAGAGATCGGGAGCAGCCTCTTCATTTGCCGTCATTCCTTCGGTGAACAGATGATTTGCCAAAGCGTCACCCTCCTATTCACATGGAATTTCCTGTTATTATCGACCTATAGGCTTCCCCCATGTCAGCAGATTATGCGGACACTGCTAAATATAATCCGCTTGTCACGAAAATAGACCTGTTTACATTACTCGGGTAATTTGTTCCAAGCCGCATCCAGCAAATAATCGAACAAATCATCATTTTCTTCAATCCAGCTATCCATCTCCAGCATTTCTTCCTCTACCCGCGATTCCCCCGCAAAATGAAGACTGTAGTCCCATTCCTTCCCCTTTTTACTGTGGAAGGTAATCTCATATACAGACTGATGTCCATTTACTCCAAATACGACTTGGCCTAAATAAACACCGTTTTCATCTCTCGTCATCTGTGCCTGTTGAATATGTACTTCCTTCACTTCCTGAGGTGAATTTTGCTCTGTCATTCATTGATCCGCCCTTTCATTTTTACTAAAATGTACCAAAACTGATTTGAGAACCTTTTCGTTACATTGTACAATATATAAGCTATGTGTAGAATTTGCAAAAAAACTGTGCAAGCGACCCAAGCCTGTTTAAAGCTTTTTCGTGAAATGGAGGAAAGTAACATGTCAGATTTTCAACAAAAATTACAAAAATATGCCGAATTAGCCGTTCGAGTGGGCGTCAATGTCCAGCCTGGACAGACCCTCATCGTTCATGCTCCCATCTTGTCCGCAGAACTCGTGCGACTGATTGTCAAATCAGCCTATACGGTCGGAGCGAAGCTGGTTAAAGTAAAATGGAGCGATGAGACCATCACCCGGCTACAGTATGAACTGGCTCCTGACGAAACGTTTAATATCCCCCCCAAATGGTATGCAGCCGAAATGACGGAAGAGGTCGAACATGGCGCGGCAGTGCTTCATGTTATTGCCGATAATCCCGATCTGCTTAAAGGCATCCCGTCCAGTCGAATCACGGCTGCACAGCGGGTGCGGTCACATGAATTACATCAATACCGTGAATATCAAATGGCTGACAAATTCAGTTGGTCACTGGTAGCTTACCCTTCTGCAGAGTGGGCAGCCAAAGTATTCCCGAATCTCCCTGCCTCCGAACAAATAGATAAGCTATGGGAAGCCATTTTCAGCACTGTGCGTGTGGATCTGGACAATCCCGTGGAAGCTTGGAAAGAGCATTTGAAAACCCTTTCCAGCAAATCCGATATTTTAAACGCCAAACGCTATAAAAAACTTCATTATTTAGCCCCAGGAACCGACCTCACCATCGAATTGGCCAAGGATCACCTCTGGGTAGCTGCCGAAAGCGTCAATCAACAGGGACATACCTTCGTAGCCAACATGCCTACCGAAGAAGTATTTACAGCTCCACTTAAAACAGGAGTGAACGGCAAAGTCAGCAGTACCAAACCACTTAGCTACAGTGGCAATATTATCGACAACTTTTCGTTGACCTTTGAAAATGGACGCATTGTCGATGTACAGGCTGAAACAGGTTTGGAGACTCTTCAGCATCTCGTAGAAATGGATGAAGGCTCCCACTACTTGGGAGAGGTTGCTCTCGTACCTCACAAGTCACCTATCTCTGACAAAAATCTTTTGTTCTATAATACGTTGTTTGATGAAAATGCATCTAACCATCTGGCGATTGGCAATGCCTATGCATTTAACCTTAAAGGCGGCAAGGAAATGACTGCAGAGGAACTGGCAGCGAACGGTCTAAATTTCAGTCTGACGCACGTTGACTTTATGATTGGTTCAGCTGAAATGGACATTAATGGCGTTACCGAGGACGGTACTGAGGAACCTATCTTCCGTAAAGGAAATTGGGCGATCTAAAATGACAAAAAGGCTCTCGCCGCTTCATGCGGGGGAGCCTTTTAACTTCTGAGCAGGTGATGTCACAAATATTTTATAGTGTATTAAGCCACTGATTTACAGCAATTCCAAATACAATTTGTACCACGCTGATGATGAAGAAGACGATAAAGCAGCTTACGACTCCTCGTTTGGTGCTTTGATGCATGGATAGAGATGACTTCACATAAAACATGCTGCTCAGTATTCCTAAGCATATACCCAAGATTCCCGCGAATAGCCATCCAATAGCCAAGCTAAGTGTGACAAAAGCCCAGCTCCAGCCGGGAACTTTGCTCACAGGAACATAAGGTTGCTTGGACCCGAGATACACACCGTCCACGGCCAAATCCGCTTTGTTGCCGATGACCACAACATTCACAGCTTTATGATTCAACTTGATTGGAAAATCAATCAAATTCAAAAATGCATTCTGGCTTTTAACTCTTTGCTCGCTCCCATTCACAATGATTTTGCCGCCATTCAGGCTGCGCTTGTACTCAATACTATATTGAGTCCCGTTGTCTTCCACATTCCATTTTGCCATTGTTAAACTCCTCTCAAGTTTTAGGTAAGCCGTAGATGTACTTCCGACATTTCCTGATTATGTATCAATAAAATCATAACATAAGTTACAAGTTAAATAATGGAAAAAAGACCGCTTATCAGCGGCCTTTGCGTTCATTTATATTCTAAAAATTAGTTTTTTAGGTTAATTCTTATATCCAATTTTAGCCTTATAAGCCTGTGAATACTGATCAGCAGCTAAAATCGCATCCAGTACATCATCCGCTGTAACGGCAAATGGCAGATTGTGAGCCGTTTCGCCTTCTTTCGTGGCCGCCTGAGCTACCCGGTACAAATCCTCGTGGGAAGCTTCCTTGAGCCTAACGTCTTCCAGCGTTACGGGCAGCTCCAGCTTTAGATAAAAGTCAATATATCGTTCCACCTCGGTCAGAGGTCTTTGCTCCAGGGCAAGCTGTACCAAGGTGCCAAAAGCTACTTTCTGCCCATGCGTCAGGTGATGAATCTCCCCTTCCAGCACGGTAAAACCATTGTGAATCGCATGTGCGCCTGCCAAGCCACCGCTTTCAAAACCTAAACCGCTCAGTAGCGTGTTGGCTTCCACCACCGCTTCCAGCGCAGGTGTGACGACTTTGCGCTTTACAGATTCGTAAGCCTGCAGTCCGTAATCGAAAAGAACCTCCTCGCACTT
>NZ_JH601067.1:156217-165087 GCF_000245715.1 Paenibacillus sp. Aloe-11
AAGGTTGGCAAACCGCCAGCCATGGTTGTTGCACGAGCTTCGATGACTGCGCGAGCTTCAATCCACGTTGCCATAGCATCTGCAATACCTGAGGAGAGGAATAGTGGCGGTGCTTGGGAAATGACTTTCGTATCGACCAGGATCAAACTTGGATTTTTACTAAAAAAGGAATACGTATCAAACGCACCTTCATCCGTGTACAAGACAGATAGCGCACTGGTCGGTGCATCCGTGGAAGCAGTCGTAGGAATAATCACAACCGAGGAACCGAGTAGTTCATTAACGGCTTTGGCGGTATCCAGCGTTTTGCCACCACCAACACCGATGACAATATCAACCTTACCGTTTCGTCCCTGATCAGCAATGCGGTTCACTTCATTTTTGGACGCTTCTCCTTGAAATTCAACCTTAACCGCTGTAATCCCCGCCTGCTCCAGACTTTTGACTACCCGGTCGGCTGCGATGCCCCAAACCAGCTTATCTGCAATAACCAGAGCCGTATGACCTAATGGCTTGACATACTCACCCGTTTTATCAATCACGTTTTTCCCTTGCACATATTTACCTGGACTAATAAATACTTTTTCGCTCATCGTTCAACTCTCCTTTCAAGTTTTGTACAACTCTTATTATACGGCGGAAAGGGCGCATATCTCAATTTCAAACCCGAGATCTTCAATCATTTGATGATCAGTTGTGACCTCTTGCCCTTCTGTCGTCAAATAATCGCCTACAAAAATCGAATTGGCCGCATACAGAGATAGAGGCTGTAGTGAGCGTATATTGAGCTCCCGTCCGCCAGCAACACGTATCTCTTTGGATGGACAAATGAACCGGAACAATGCCAGTACCTTTAACGCTCGGATTGGTGATACACGCTTTGCTCCTTCCAGTGGAGTTCCGGGAATCGGATTCAGAAAATTAACCGGAATCGAATCAGCATCAAGTTCCCGCAAGGCATAGGCCATTTCAACGATTTCCTCATTCGTTTCCCCCATACCGATAATAACGCCAGAGCATGGAGACATTCCGTGAGACTGAGCTATTTTAACGGTTTCGATCCGTTGATCGTATGTATGTGTAGTGGTAATGGACGGATAGTTACCCTTACTTGTATTTAAATTATGGTTATAGCGATGTACGCCAGCCTCTGCCAGCCTCCGGGCCTGATCCTCCTTGAGAATCCCCAGGCAAGCACAAATTTTGAGCGGCAGCGTACTGGTAATCTCCTGCACAGCCTCAATCACCTGATCCAGCTCTCGATCCGTTGGGCCTTTGCCGGAGGCGACAATGCAGTACGTTCCCGCTTTCCGTACTACCGCTTCTCGCGCCCCGGCCAGCAGAGACTCCTTATCCAGCATACTGTACTTGCTGACAGGCGCCGTGGAGACAATAGATTGTGAGCAATAGCCGCAATCCTCCGGACACAGGCCGCTTTTGGCGTTCATGATCATGTTAAGCTTAACCTTTCTTCCGTAAAAATGATGCCGGACCCGGTACGCAGCTTGCATAATCGGCAATAGCTCCCCATCATCGGCTTCCAATATCGCAGCGCCTTCCTTTTGTGACAATTTGCTGCCCTGGATCGCTTTATCTGCCAACGAGTACCAATCTAGACCTGCATTGAATAATTCCATACTTCATACCTCCATTATTTTGATCATGAAAAATAATAAAATGCTCAGGAACATTTAAATTCATTTTTATTGTCAACTTAGTATATTTTATTTAGGTTGACAATAACACGAACAATCATATCAATTCATATCCTATCTGTAAAGAAGGCAAATTAAAAAGCGACCCCATATCATTCAAGGTCGCTTCCAAGGTTTTATTCCATTATGAGACTCCTGCTTCCTCCACGATGACAGGCTGCTTTATCAGCCGAATACGTGAAATCCGCTTATTTTCAACTTCCTCAACAACAAACATACATCCTTCGAACACAACAGACTGACCCGGCTGTGGAGGAATAACCTCAACATGTGAGTATAGCCAGCCTCCTACCGTATCATAATCTTCATGATCGAGTTCCAGTCCAAAGCGATCGTTCACTTCATCAATTAATAACATACCGTCAATGGAAAATTCCTCGTCATTAATCTGCTCACAGCCAGGACGTTCCTGATCGAACTCATCCTGAATTTCACCCACGATTTCTTCCATAATGTCTTCCAGCGTTACCATCCCCGATGTTCCGCCATATTCATCAATCAAAATCGCAATTTGCGTCTTGCTGCGCTGTATGCGCTTAAGCAGGTCACTAATTTGTGTGGATTCAGGAACAGCCAAAATTGGTCGAATCATCGTACGGGTATCCAGTGTGTTCGCCCGCAGAAGGTCCTTAATGTGGATAAAGCCAATGATATGGTCCTTATCTTCGGCGCAGATTGGATAACGGGTTCTCATGCTTTCCGTCGCAATTCTGAGATTTTCCTCTCTGGACTCATTGCTGTACAAACAGATCATCTCGGTACGCGGAATCATAATTTCCCTGGCGGTCGTATCGGCAAAATCAAATATATTATCAACAAGCGCCAATTCCGTATTATCAATTAGTCCGCTCTTATTGCTTTCTTTCATCAGAATGCGTATTTCATCTCCCGTATGCGCGGAATCGTCATGTTCAGATACCGGCTCCATACGGAATAAACGCAACAGGCTGTTCGCCATTCCATTCAACACCCAGATGAACGGATACATCAGCTTGTAAAACCAAGTCATCAGCATGGCTGAATACAGCGTAATGGTTTCAGATTTACGAATCGCTATCGTCTTGGGCGCCAATTCACCCAGCACAATATGCAAAATCGTAATGACAATAAATGCAATGACCACGGCAGTTCCGTGCACATATACCGCTCCCAATCCGGCGGCAGTAAATACAGGTTCGATCAAATGTGCGATGGCCGGCTCTCCGATCCACCCCAGTCCCAGCGATGCTAGTGTAATGCCCAACTGGCAGGCTGACAGATATGCATCCAAATTGCGTAGCATATTGGCAGCGTACACGGCCTTTTTGTTGCCCGCCTCCACCAATGTTTCAATACGGCTGCTTCTGACCTTGACCATGGCAAATTCCGCAGATACAAAAAAACCATTCAATAATACTAATGCAAAAACAATAATCAAGTTAAACATACTCGGTAAAGGGTCACTCAATATGCTCCCCATCAGCCGTCATTACGGCAGACAGGCGCACCTCCTTCGGATAATTTCATCATAGACAGAACGATAACACATCATAAGCAGCATCAACTTCCCAACACGTTCACTCCTTCCTGCTTCTAAAAGCATTTTTCCGCATGATTAAATAGATTTTTATCAGCTTATATTCAATTATATAACTATACTCTATACAGTCAAACCACAAGCAATGTCATAAAAATCAGTTTCCCCTGTTATTAGGGTCAAAAAGCTTCATTTTTCGCCTCTTACCACAAAGGAAGCAACTATATTTGAGAAAGATTATAAACAAAATACATCCCCTGCCTTCAGGCAGAGGATGCAGACTAATCTATATAAAGGCATCAGCGAACCGGGGATACGCCCGGGCTCCCGATGACGCCGGGATATTGATACACCAAAGGCTCATCAAAAGTAGCATAATCCAGGTTTACCATAAGTAGAACGGTCCGCTTGCCCGTAGCCGGATCACTGATAATAATGTGGTCACGACCCGCTGCTTCCAACGTACCTTTGAATATTTTCGCGTTCCATTCCCGGTTATTTTCATACGTCATATAAAAGGTTCCTACTTTACCCAAGTTCAAGCGTAAAATGTTTTCAATATAGGACTGCTCATATTGTGGAGTCTGACTCTGTACCACCATACCAGTCGGTGTCATCGCGCTACCGCTGTTAACCTGAGGGGGATAGGTGCTGATGGGCTGCATGGTTCCCATTGGATACATCCCTCTGGGCCATTCGGGATACCCGCCACCGGCAGGATAAGAAACAGGGCGATAAGCTTGCTGTGAAATCATGTAAATTCCTCCTAAAATGGTTTTAAATCATCCAAACTCACGTTGAAACTCTCTAGTAGACGGCAGGACAATCCTGTACGGAAGGGATAAAAAAACAGTGCGCTTTGAAGCGCCCGGAATTGACCTGGTTATACCAGGTATCTGGACAGTCTCCGGCAGGTCTGAAAAACCACAATGCATTCGAAGCCGGGCGTATTTTTTCCCCATTAATGACACGCTGGGCAAGACGAATGTCTCGGTCACGCGCTCTTTGATAAAAGTACCCCTTCTGAGTAGCTTCAAACCCGCCAGGACTCTGAAAGACCATATCGTTCATGAGGCGAATTCCCTGAAAATCCAGACAATTGCCCAAAATCCGATTTACTCCGACATTGCCAACCATGAGCATCCCCAGCTCTCCTTCTCCTTCGGCCTCTGCCCGCATAAGTCGGGCGAGTGTCCTTACATCCTCTGAGTTGACATTAATAACAGCCAACGCGTCCCCTCCTCGTTCTTCATCACATACCGTATCGTATGGTACAAATGCCCAATAGGTGACAGTTTCAAAAAAACAAATTAAAAAAAATAGCCCCCAAATTAGGGGCTACTTATTCGGTCAGTATTAAGGCTCATAAATCATTTTGCGCGTCATTCCGCCATCTACCACCAGATTTGTACCTGTTACAAAATCATTACCAGGTTGGGTCAAATACAGACAGGCCCGCGCGATGTCTTTAGGAGTCCCCACGCGTCCAGACGGATGTTGCCGATGGTCTTCTACACGCAGTTGCCCATAATCCCCGGTCTCAATCCACCCTGGACTGATGCAATTGACCTGAATTCCATCCTTTCCTAGGGATATGGCCATCGCGTGTGTTAGGGCCGCAATGGCGCCTTTGGACGCCGCATAGGCTTCTGTATCCGGCTCCGACATAAAAGCCCGTGTAGAGGTCATATTGACCACCGATCCCCCCTCCGGATTTCGTTTCATCACCTTGGCCGCTTCCCGTGTCGCAATAAAACAGCTGCGTACGTTCGTATTCAAAATGTCATCCCATTCTGCTACCGTTAACTCATACGGGGATTTCCATTTGGAGACACCTGCGTTGTTGATCAGTGTATGAATAGTGCCGTATTCTTCCTCCGTGGTACGAATTAGCGTTACAATATCTTCTTCTTTCCGCACATCACAAGGAATAAAAGTGGCCTGATATCCTTCATTTCGTGCCACTGCAGCGGCGGCCGCGCCCTCTTCCTCATTACGGTCCGCAAATACGACTTTGGCACCCTGTGCAGCGTAGGCAAAAGCGACTTCTTTCCCGATTCCATGCGCCGCTCCTGTTACAATAACAACTTGTCCTTCAAATGACACGACTCATTCCTCCCTCTAAACTCTTTACTAGTATATATGTACCAAAATGTGCTGTACAAGAAACACTCACAGCCCCCTACTCTGTTGCATCGCAGAAGGCCGTGAATGATCAAATGAGGGAATAGGCTGTGATCACATTTTAACCTGTTCCAGGCTATAGCGATTCAGGCGTTGAAATCCGATATATCGTGTACCCTGAAAGGTAAGCCGTCCCTCATCCCCTTCGGCACATTGACCATATTCTTCTCCGGTTACCTTAAACTCCATCCGGTCGCCGCTCTCCACCTCAAAGGTTAAGTAATAGAAAGTATAGGTACGAGTGCCTTGCTCCTCCTGCCGCCTCTGCTGGAGATGTGTCCTTCTGGCCGTAATTCGGGAACCAACTGTCAATACAGGCTGCCTTTTATTTCGGTTCCACTCCATGACTTCTCTGCCCGCAGACAACACGACAATGCCTAACACAACTACGAAAAAAACGGGCAGTACCGTACCCAGCCAATCGAACATCCATAATGACTCAAATCCCATGCACCGCACTCCTCTCCGCCAGGCATTCCACAGGGAAACCGCCGGGCATCCTCACATGACCTAAGCTTTCCCTAATAGTATATGTAGGCTCCTGCCCAAATTTGATAGCAACTCCTTAAGAACGCCAAGAGCCTCCGCGGAATGATCCGGGAGGCTCAAGATATGGCGATATCAGAATGGTACATTGATTTACACATGTACAAGCTGGAGATAATGTTGTGTCTCATCCAGAACTTCACAATCTTCGGCTTCAGCGTAACGCTCCGCACACTGCTTGCAGTCCTCTTCAGTCGTGCAACCATAGGCATCCTGACAAGTGTAACAAAATTGAAGGTAGTATTGGGTTAACATATGATCCTGATTCGCTCTCATGATTATCACTCCTATCGTTGTTTACAGGTTTAGTATAACAGCGCCGCAGTTTTTACCTTGTGATTTTTTTCACATATTGTCGTATAAAATTTAAATTTTTTAAAAATAAACCGCCCCACGCCTCTTTCCTGAGTCTGCATGTCTTTTGAGAACCTGCAAAGTTAGGAAAAAAGCCCAGGGCGATCACCTTTATAAAGTTTATAGAATTCTCCAGTTTGCGCCGCCGTCCGTCGTTTTCAGCAATAGTGATTTCTTATCGTCCAGACGCTCCAAAAGCAGCCAGCCTACCGAAGATGAAACAAAACGGAGCTTGACCGATCGAGGGTAATCTTTTAGCTTCGAAGCCAGTACTTTGTTGCCTGTGAGACTTGTCCACGTCTTTCCCCCATCCAACGTGCGGCTCATTCCGGTTTGGGTTATAATCCAGCCTTCCTTTTCGTTTAGGAAGGTACGCCCAGGGATAATAGACTTGCTTTTGCTGCTCAGGCCCAAAGACACAGCGTTCCATTGTGTGCCTGCATCAGCAGTAAACAGCCCGCTATATTTTGTGCTGTTACCTCCATAGCAAAGGACTGGAACCCAATATGAGGAGCTGCTTCCTTGAAGAGACTGCTGAGCTTCTGCCTGAACCTGTGGGCAACCCTGCAATCTATTAACTGCCGGAGTCCATGTTTTCCCTTGATTCAAAGTTCTATACAGTTTAACACTGCTATCCAGATTGATCGCAACAAAACCCTGATTGTCGGAAGAAAAACTCATCCCCGCTACACTGCCCTGATCGGGCAGCCCCGAGCCTGATACACCGGATATCATACCGGAACTTTGCGCAACCTTTTTCCAGGTGGCTCCCCCGTCAGTGGTGTGATACAACAATTTTTGCTGATCCCGCTCATTCAGGTTTACATATGCCATGATCCAGCCTGTAGACGGATTCACATATTGAATTGAACTCACATATTCCCCGTTTGGTAGTGCTGACACATCCCAGCTCTGTCCTCCATCAGCCGTTCGGAGAATAACGGTTGCTGTTTTGTCCAAATTCTGACGGACAACCCAACCGTGACGGGAATCAGTGAAGCTAATGTCCTTTCCATATTCAAGTTTGTCTTGAAATTGAACATTTTCGGAAGGAGAAATATTATTCCAGGTCTTTCCTCCATCATGCGTATAGTAAAGTCGAAGCTCATTGCGGGTAACTCCCCACACCAAGCCTTTATTGTTATCGATCAAATGAAAATCGGCTATTCGCGTCTGCACTACATATTTGGCGTTTGGATCGCCCACCTGTGGAGTTAAAGGTGGATTAATCGTGATCGTTTGTCCCTGGTCATCAGGTTCTTCTACCGGGGGTTTGGTTACAGTTTTTGGGGGTTCAGAAGAGCAGGCAGCCAACAGAATGCCAGTCAACAGCATTATTCCCCCCAGAAGCGCACGCCAGCGCAGTTTCATATATAAAAATCCTCCCTCAATGGCATGCGGCAATCCCGTGCCAAAAGCTTATCTGAAACAAAATTATAACATAAACGACCTTATGTGACACTTTTCGCGCTCATGACAAAAAAAACCGGACCTGCACATCAGTGCAGAAATCCGGCTTTTTCCATAATCATTCGATCAAGATTTACGATTCAACAAACTTTTGTGATATCCATAAAAGAAGTAAATCAGCAGCCCGAGCAGGAGCCACACGAGGAATCCGATCCACGTACTAATATGAAGCTGGAGCATCAGACCGATACACACGAGAGCACTCAAAATGGGGATCACCGGAACCCATGGCACGACAAATCCTCTTTTCAAATCCGGCCGTTTCTTACGAAGAACGATAACTCCCACCGATACGACTGCAAAAGCGAACAGGGTTCCAATGCTCGTCAGATTAGTCAGTGCCTGTAACGGAAACAATCCACTAGCCAAGGCAATAATGCTGCCGACCAGCCAGGTGCTTCGAATCGGTGTTTGAGTTTTGGCATTTACTTTAGACAAAAATAGCGGTAAAAGTCCATCACGTGACATGGAGAAAATTAACCGTGTCTGACCATACAGCAGCACCAGCAGTACAGTAGTCATCCCTGCAATCGCACCGACTGAAATCAATCCTGCCACAAAGTCCTGATGAATAAAGCGCAGGGCAAACGCAACAGGATCGCTTACCCCCAGCTGCGTGTAAGGCACCATTCCTGTTAATACGACCGAAACCGCTATATACAGTACCGTACAGATCGCCAACGAAGAAATAATGCCAATTGGCATGGTCCGCTGCGGATTGCGTACCTCTTCGGCAGCGGTTGAGATGGCATCGAAGCCCAGATAAGCGAAAAATACGATGGCTGCTGCACTTAGAACACCGGAAAATCCATAAGGCAAAAATGGCGTCCAGTTGGCAGGTTTAACATAAAAGATTCCGATTCCAATAAATAGCAGTACAACTCCGACTTTGACACAAACCATTATAAAATTGAATCGAACAGTCTCCCTTGCCCCGAGACTCAGCAATAGTGTGATTAACATAATGATGCACACGGCAGGCAGATCAATAATGGTCCCCTTGGCCGAATCGAAGGCTGCGGTTAGAGCAAGGGGCAGATGTATATCGAACCCTGCCAGCAAGCCTTGAAAATAAGCAGACCAGC
>NZ_JH601067.1:165097-184183 GCF_000245715.1 Paenibacillus sp. Aloe-11
CAGAGGCGGCCGCCACTCCATATTCCAGAATCAAGTCCCATCCCAGCACCCAGGCCAGAATCTCTCCAAATACAATATAACTATATGCATAAGCACTGCCCGCTGCGGGGACTGTAGATGAAAGCTCTGCATAGCACAAAGCAGCCAGCACACAGGCAATCCCTGCAATTACAAAAGAGAGCATCAATCCGGGACCTGCATTTTCTGCTGCTGCCTTGCCAGTGATAACAAAAATCCCGGTACCGATGATACAACCTACACCCAGCATAGTAAGGTCAAAGGCGCTCATCGTTCTCTTTAACTGTCCTGTAGATCCGCTTTCCTCATGTGGGAGTAGTCCAGTTTTTTTTCGAAATAAGTCCATATCCATAATCCTCTTTCCCTAATTCATACGTTAATATCGCTGCTGCAACGCTTTAGTGTATGTTCCTAGCATTCGATTAATTATTAGCGAGTCTCGCTTTGAAGTCAAGGAGAAATGTCATATTTTTTTGCAGTAGAGTACACATATACGTTAAACTAAGTTGGAAAGATAAATTTTAAATAATTATTCTAAAATGAAAAGGTAAACAACCCGAGAAGGAGATGAGGATTTTATGAGCTTAAAACCTTACAAACGAAGCAGAGTGGCCATTGTTGGCATGGGAGCAGTCGGCACAACGACCGGTTATACCCTGCTGCTACGCCAACGCATGTCAGAACTTGTCTTTATTGATGTCAACGTCAAAAAGGCGAAGGGGGAAATGCTCGATATGAATCATGGGCTTCCTTTTCTCGGCGGCGTCAAAGTATGGGCTGGTGATTATGAAGATTGCCGTGACGCGGACATCATTATTGTTACAGCAGGTGCTTCGCAAAAACCGGGAGAAACACGTATCGACCTGCTCAAGCGTAATGCCGAAATTTTTGAAAGCATCATTGATAATATCGTTAAGGTGAACACACACGGCATATTGCTGATTGCAACCAATCCGGTAGACATTCTCTCCTACATCTCCTGGAAACGCAGCGGTTGGCCTTCAAGCAGGGTTATCGGATCGGGTACGCTATTGGACAGCGCGCGCTTCCGTTATTTGATCGGTAAGCAAAAAGGCATAGATCCACGCAGTATCCATGCTCATATTATTGGTGAACATGGTGACTCCGAGCTGCCTGTATGGAGCACGGCCAACGTTGCAGGAACTCCACTGGAGCTGAACGAAGACACGAAAAATGAAATTTTCGAAAGCACCAAAAATGCAGCCTATGAAATTATAGATGCCAAAGGCGCAACTTCTTACGCCATCGGGCTGGCTCTGGACCGGATCGTAGCCGCTATTCTCGGAGACGAAGGGTCTGTACTTAATGTGTCCACCTTGCTGGAAGATTATAACGGAGTATCTGACGTATATTTGGGTGTCCCAAGTATCGTGGATCACAACGGGGTACGTGAAATTTTGGATCTTCCGCTCAATGATGAGGAACGGGCAAAACTGCTTCAATCGGCGGACAAGTTAAAAGATCAAATCAGTAAAGTGCATCTGTAGAACAGGCAAAAAAGCTAAACGAAAACAAAAACTGGCCTCCACAGCGGAAATATCCGCCCGAGAGGCCAGTTTTTTGATCAGTTATATAAGAGTTCAGCTTGTTTCACATACGATAGTCGAATTACCAAGGCGGAGTATCGCCATCCTCTGCTTCTTGCCGGCGTTTCTCTTTCAGCCGCTCAGCTACCGTTTCAAACGATTCCGGTTGAAGCAGCTCAATTGGTGAAAAACCCTTTTCAAAGGTAAATGCATCACCTTCAATGATAAGCGCATATCTGTCATGCAGCTTCGTAATATGCATCTTGGCCCCAAAGTCGGACAACAGCCCACGCACTGCCGTATCATCCAGCTTGAAGCGAACTTCAATTTCTGGTTTCAGCTCTACAATGTGCTGTGCAGCCTCTACGACCTGCAGAGGTTCCCATTTCCCTTGCAAATCACGCTTTTCACTGGCCGCCCAAAGCTCCAGTTCGCGCTCTTCCTGCTGTCTTTCCTCATTAGATGCATCTGGCCATTTGGTTTCTACATAGTTCTGAACAAAACCCATGACATGGTCATTGACGATTTCCGGCATGGATTGCTCATAGGTCACAAATTTCAGAAAATCCTCAAAATAACGGGCATGGGAAGATTGGTGAATCTTAAGCTCCCATTCATCGTTCATGCCCTCCTCCAGCATGTAAGGATACATAATGGATTTCATATTACGTGCTGAAATGGCCATTTCAACTTCACTGACCAGACTGCTTTCCGTTATCCGGGCAATTTTGGGTTCAAAGTCGCATTTGAGCACAAAAATAAACGGATCGTCCGAGTGTGTATTTAAGGTAGCCTGTACAATGATCAATGCTCCACCACGTACCGCGCTTGTATCCAGATACATTCGCACCAGATCGTCGCATGCGTTTTTGAACTCTTCCTTCTCCTCTGCCGCTCGCAGCCGTGCGAACATATTGAAATTCGGATTGCTGCTCAGATCATGCTCCGGTTCGACGATAAAACGACCAATTTTGGTCGGGGCCTGCTCAGTGCTTGGGTTTTTCTCGACCTTGCGTTTGCTGATACGGGCAAATTCCCCGTCCAGAAATTTTTTAACATCGCTTTCGTCATAATCATAGTCATCCATCGTAGCGTAATGCTTATAGGACTTGCCGCCTTGCCCTTCCTTTCCGTCTACCTGAATTACAAAAAAAGATAAAAAATCCACTTGAAAGTTCATTTACTTCCATACGCTCCTTTTCAGGCATGTACGCGTAATTATATCACTATGAATTTAAAAGGTACATCCGTTTCGAAGGCAAATGGTTAAGTTGCACATCTAGGTTTACATAATAAATGTTATGAAAATCAAAATGTAAATTTGATATAGCAATTTTTGTACATTTGCTCTTGCGGGACACTTAAACGCGAATCCTCCCTGGACACCGTATATACCGTGAGCGCCCGCTTGTTTTTAGTCGGAGCGATGCTATTGTTGCCATTGCTTCGTGACAGGCAGCCTGTACGAGCTGTGGTAGCCGATGATTCTGAATAACAGCACAAGAAAGAAACCGCCCCTGGAGTTATGATTTTCCATCCTCCCGGGGCGGTTTCTTAACGTTTGTATCATGAACATTTTACTATGGGAAAGCTCATATCATATCCAGCGCTGTTTTCAGCACGTTCGCTCCATTCATCATTCCATAATCCATCATATTAATTACGGTAACTGGAATCTCGTTGCCGACTTCTTTCTTCACATCATCTTCGGCGTGTCCCATTTGGGGACCCAGCATGACAATATCAACTGGCATATGCTCTCTTATACTACTCTCACTACAAGCTTCAATTACAACCTCCACATTCTGCGCACGAGCCGCCTCTTTCATTTTCTCTACCAGCATACTGGTAGAAAATCCTCCTGCACAAGCCAGTAATATCTTTTTCATCTTAGTTCACTCTTCCTTTCAATTGGTCTGCAAGTTCGATTCTCATTTTAATTTCCTCTACCATTTCAATAGCCAGCTCACGTACAGTCAAGGCATTCATGAGATGATCCTGTGCATGAATCAGCAGGAGGGAAACTTCGTTTTTTTCCCCCCGACTTTCAGCCTGAATCAAGCCTGTTTGAACTTTATGGGCTTTAGTAAGCTGCTCTTTGGCCTGCATCAGCACTTCTTCTGCACCCTGTATATTGTTTTCACGTGCAACTCGTATAGCTTTTAAGCTCAAGCTTCTCGCCTCTCCGCTGCTTGCAATTAATTGCATAATGGCTTGTTCGTAATCCATTTCTCGCCAACTCCTATGTCATATGGTCTAGTTCATAGACTATTTTTACAAGTCTGTTTTTATTATTTGTACCAGTCTCTTGAGCTACAATGTTATAAATTGAATTTTGTTTTATGGAATATTTCATTCCTAACGGTAAGCTTACATTCAACTCATATTTTCCTTCACATTGCTTTTTCCATTCAAGAGAAACCTTTCCAACTAATGTATCGATAGCTCCATGTGCAAATTCCAATTCATTAGGAAAGTAAGGTTGAATCATGACGTGTTCATCTTGCTCAGAGGTATTAATTCCAATAAGATTACGTATCATCCAGCTACTATACGATGCAAACATCGCATGATTAAATGATGCGTTTGCATGTAACGGATTCGAAATCTGTATCGGAAAATATTCACTGAGCACTTTGTTGCCTCTCGAAAGCATGGCTCGATAACTCGGCATTTCTTCTCGAGTTAACCACTGATACACATGCTGTTCTTCACCTAATTGTGACAAGATTTCAAATGCCCATGACATGCCAAAAATCCCGAATTTAAATATCCACGAGTCTTGTTCAAGTTTTTTCAGCAAATTCTCTTCAACAAGAGATTGAATTTCACGCTCAAGCAATCCTGCTTGAATGCCGAATATAAAACTGGATTGCGAGCCAGTGGCAAAGTAACCCTTGTGAGTATAAAATTCATCCATAATACGTGCTTTGACAGATTCTATTCTTTCCAGAAGCACATCGTACATTGAACCGGATTTCCCAAGTGATGCAAACAATTTTTGATATTGTCTTAGAATAATCAAATACATGCATGCAGAACAAAAGGTCTGGTCCGGCGTATAAATCTTTCCACTCTGTATCGATGTATCTACTGATCCCCAATCGCCAAGACAGCAGTGCTTGATATAGTCGTAATCAAAGCTCAATAGATAATTCAGATGTTTTACCAAATATTGTGTGTTATTTTCTACAAAGCCTGCATCCTTGTACTTATTACAGATCGCATGGCCTATAGAAGGAAAAACCAATTGCCAGCCAATCGAGCCTGAACCATTGGAAGGTCCATGAGTCATGATGCCGACATAAGGAGCAGTTTGTGTAATACCTCCTTGCATCGTCTGATCAGCAGCAAAATCTAAGAACACTTTTTTGAGCAGGTTTTCTGTGTCAAGAGTAAGCATCTGCGTATCCAGAAGTGCTACAATATCTCCGCCATATCCCAGTCGCTCTCTTGAGCAATCCTCGAAATAGGAATGAATGTTGTTCAACCTGGTGTCTATACTCGCATCCCACAAAGCATTCAGTTCTGTGCTGGATGAGAAAAAAGTTGATATTTTTTGCAAATCCGTATGAACACGATAAGAAGTGAATTTTTCCAAAATACAATTATTTTCTTCACCTGAAGTAACCTGATCTACAGGTTTAAACTCCACTTTAATATAACGAAATGAATGGTACGTATAGGTATTTTCAAAATACAACGGTTCCGGTCTGGTTTTTGTTATTTTGTCCTTTTGAATGACAGGGTCCTCTGGATGAATATGATTCCGCTTATCTGACATCCCATAAAGACCACTAATACTTGTCAAAAAGTTTAATTCGTGATTACTCCCCATATCCTCCGCATAATAAAGAGTAATCTCTCCTATAAATTCTTTATTGATATGAAAACCAACTTGACCAGAAATGATTTCTTCCAAATCCATAATGATATAAGATTCAGTTGTTTTAATCATTTTAGGACGAATTTCTTTTTTCCTTTTCACTTTGGGAATCAAACTCGGAGTCAGCTTTCCACTGGGGCCATGCACCTTGGTAGTCATTGCTAATTCATGAGATGTGGCATCCGTAAAGTGCTCTCCAATGTAAATATTATTCGACAAATATTGACCGAAGCCAGATACCCAAGTATTATCTGTATTGATCACTTTCGTGCTTCCATCAGGCATGTATAAGCTAATTTGAGCAAATAGGCATGGTTTTCCTATTGCCAGCTGTTTACGTATATTGTATCTATTAAGTAGTAGAATCGGGGCGGGATTATACCAACCATTTCCCAATTCAACTCTCACCTTGTTCTTGCCTGTGTGAACATAATTACTGATATCCATCGTGTCATAATATACAATTTTGTCGTAATTAGTAACATCATTCGTCAAATAAGTATCATGCACCCTTGCCCCATTGATAAATAACGAATAATAACCAAGGCCGCAAATATCAATAAAAGACTTTTTAAGATCACTTGTTACAACAAATTCTTTTTCTAAAACAATATTAGCCTTTTCTTGAAAGTACTCATATTCTTTTTCAATCGGATTGTCTAATCTGGTTATCCACTCCGCACCCTCCAAATTCAGATTTTCGGAATAAAAAGCACTTTCCAACTCATACTGCTCTTCATTCTGACCCGTTATTTTAATTTGCAGAACGAATTGTTTCCTGACACTTGATCTGAATGCTGACGGAATAGTAACAAAAGTTCTTTTGCTGAAACTAGACCTATTTTCCAGTTTAAAGACGATTTCATCTTCACACATCATTTTCAGACTATAGCTTTTCTGACAGCAATCAAAGCGGCTCCAATCCAATAAAATCTCTTTTTTCAAATCCACCGAAAAGGCAGTAGTCAAACCATTGATTTTAATACTACTAATAGTATTCAACGTATAACAGCTCTCTTTCCATTGGTTTTTCTGCTTATGTTCGGTGTTGCATACTAATACTAAATGCTATCATTTTTTTACTTGTCTATTTCATATTAAGCTTGAATAAATATATTTCATTGACGAAACCATCAAATAATATTACTATGTTAGCGCTAACAATTATTATTTTATCAAAAATATTGGTTTTTTTAATGACTTGTTTTGACTTGATGACTAACCTTTTTTTACATCGGAGGAATGCCTTATGAACAAAAAAGAGGTATATCATTTTTTAAAAAGGCTCACACCTCGAGAGCTATATTTCAAAGAATCAATGATTGATAAAATAGAAGACAACTCCAACCAGTTTGATATTTACAGAACCTTTAACGGAGAAAACGTTTATAGATATACTTTTGAAAAGCATCTTGGTAATTTCATGGAAAAAGACCCCCAAATTTCTAAAAATCTCGAAAACTCTCCCCTCTTAATATGCAAACACAATCGTTTCTCCTACACTCCTCTGCACTCACACGATTTTATTGAATTGAATTATGTATACACAGGAAGTGTCCAAATAAACATAAATGGACAAAAAGTTACGCTCTGTAAGGGAGATTTATGTATACTCGATACCGATGTAATTCACCAAATTTTAAATACTACAGAGAATGATATTCTCGTCAATATACTTATGAAAAAAGAATATTTCACAACTAATATGCTAAGCAGATTGGCTTCTAACAGTATCATCTCCCAATTTATTGTAAATTCTATTTCCGAAGCTCAAAATTATGATCAGTATATTATTTTTAATACTCAAGAGAGTGAACAGCTTTTTGATGCAGTCAATGGCTTAATAGCCTGCTACTTTGACAAGTCCTTTTACTCAACCGACGTAATTAATGCTTACATGATCATTATATTTTCGGAGTTGTTAAAGTCTTACAAAAAAGAAAAGTCAATGGAATTAAGAAAAGCTAATCATCATTATATAGGAGATGTTTTACAGTTTATCGAGGAACATTATGGTGATTGCAGTCTTAGCGATGTCGCGGCTAAATTTTCCTTCAATACAAGTTATTTAAGCAGATATATTAAGAGCAGCACCGGAAAATCCTTTGTTGCAATTGTTCAAGAAATACGCCTAAACCATGCCTGCGCATTGCTTAAGAACTCAAACTATTCGATTGAGTATATAAGTCAGCAAGTAGGCTATAATAACGTCACCTTTTTTTACCAGAAGTTTAAGGAAACATACCAATTGACCCCCAATGAGTTTCGCAAACTGAACACGACATAACACTTGTAATCATACAACGATAAAAAAGGCCCGCCTTACAAGATTGCAGTGATCGCTTGTGTCTAACCAAGCTGCTTCATCACATATACACAATCCTCAAGAAAGACGGGCCCTACCGGTTAATATCCTTACTCGCTTAATGCTTGTTTACAATTAATTCTCCGGAAGCAATATCCCTTTGATAATTTTTCAAAAAATTCCACATTAATTCTGCTTCCGGTTTGTAATTCCAATGAGCCAAATCCTTAATTGCAGTCAATTGCATAACAACTACACCTTGATCATTGGATAATGTGCCACTATACATATCCTTGTCGCCCAGCTTTGACCATTTCTGATTATCCAATAGGACTCCATAATATTCGTTTGCCTTCATATCATACGTTTTAGATACTTCTAACTTATTTATACGTTGATAAGCCTGAATGACTTCAAACATACTCACATTCGGGTCCTCTTCGAATTTACCTGGTTTACCATACTTACTGGAGCCGTCCACTGGAATCATTTGCAGGTAATCATGATCTCCGCACATATACATAAAAGGAACTGCTCCACTTTTATAGCTTTTTGAGATTTCAGTAATTTCCTTCTTATCCACACCAGGAGCAGAAACGGCCGCAGCAGCTGCAAAAATATTAGAATACTTCACTCCGTAAAGAGAAGTCTTAGAGCCACCAGCCGACAAACCTGTAACATAGGTTCTTGATGGATCAATTTGCGGGTACTTCTTTTGAAGATCCTTGACCAAGCTTGCTACTCCAGCGTCTCCCAGACCATCATTATGATTAAAGTTCTTACTCTTATCCTCCCATTCGGGGGAAACAACGATAAGCTTTTCTTTGGAAGCCAATTCTGTCCATCCACTAGTATCGCCTTGTATTCGCGGGTCATTGCCTGTTCCATGTAAGGTAACGATCAGAGGAACCGTTTTTTCTGGAAATGTTTTAATATTTGAAGGAACATATTCATACCACATATACTTGCCAGTCCCATTAACCGGTTGATCAATCATTTGATTATACGTAAGGTCCAAATCATCAAATAATGGAATGCCTGTCAAAGTATATTCGCTCGTATAATCCTTAGGGTTTGAATTATAAAATTCTGTTACTTCATTATGCATGCGATAATTTTTTGAAAAAACCTGTTTCCATGCGTTTTGAAAAGCTTCTGACAAACTTTCATTTTGAGTACTGGCTATAACTTGTTTATATTCATTTTCTTTATTCACATAGGATTTTATCGTTTTATTAGGTGATGATTTTTCAATTGCGCTGTTTCCTTTAACATAGTACGAAAGCACCTTTTCAGAAGGATTGCTCAGGTAGGCAGGAATGGCCACACCTAAGCTCTTATTTTCGTCAATTGAACCCCCATATAACATAATGCCAGCTATACAATAACCTTTGTCTGACAAATAATTATTCACAAATGTTGCACCTTCTCCAATTCCAATTACTTTGACATTTCGTACAATTTCATTAGATACCAAATCTATAAACGCTTCAGCATCTTTTTCATCATAGCCTGACTGATTAAGCGGATTAATGAAACGAATGGTAGATCCCCATTCATTTATATTATTCACGATACCCAAATTACTTATTAATTGCTTTGCTTCATCTAAGGTGAGATTACCGGCATAAACATTGTAGCTGGGCGAAAGAATATCCGAGCGCGAGCTTTCAAATCCATTTTGACTTGCATCATATTTATAATAATGAGGTGCTGATCCTGATGAATTTACTTCTCTCAAGGGAATGGATATTGTTTGAGCACTTGCTTTTTCATTTGCAAATGAGACAAACAAGAAAAGAGCTAAAAGCACTCCCAATAATTTCATCGCTAATCACCTTTCTATTCAAAAAATTATTTGTATGGACCTAAGTGGCCATTCACTTTAGTTCAATTTGATGAATTCAATTGCTCTTCTTCAAACACTTTTTTATCTGCCATTTTCACAAAAGGTAGCCAAATTAATGTTGTCATAGCCAACAAAACTAATTGCAGAATTGCTCCTCGAATACTACCGGTAACTAAGTAACCGCTAATAATTATGGGAGTTGTCCAAGGAATTTGTGCCAGACCGGTAGGTAAAGGAACTAATCCCGCTGAAAAAGCAAAATATGCGACAACCGTAGAAATTGCATTTGAGAAAATGAAAGGGAAAATATAACTAAAGTTAAGCACTAATGGAATTCCAAACAGAACCGGCTCACCCACATTAAACAAATATGGAGCCCCTCCAATTTTCCCCACTTGTTTATATTGTTTGCTTTTTGCCACTAACAAAATTGCAATTACTGCACCTATGACACCAATGCCAGCGAAATGGTTTCTAAAACTCATGCTTATAATATTGATGGGCAACTCTCCAGCAATCGAAGCCACCTTGTTTTGATCTTCAAGTACCTGATGAATAGGGTCCATAACAGCTTGGATGATAGATGTTCCATGCAATCCAAAAAACCATAAAAACTGCTCAAAAATTTTAACAATAACTAGCCCAATTAAAGAGCCTCCTAAATAAGTTAGAGGTTTTCCCAATATATTGTTTACTAGATCAAGAGCGTTAGTATTGAATAACAATTCAATACTTAACCTAATGCACAAAAAGAATGCAATAACAATAAAAGAAGGAATTGCTGATTCAAATGGTCCTGCTACTGCTGGCGGTACAGAGGGTGGCATTTTAATTTTGAAGCCCTTATCAGCAACTTTTTTATAAATAAGAGTACTGAATATACCAATGAGAATTGACAAAAACATGGATTTCGCACTTATTCTCGAAATGTCCAAATACATGACTCCATCTATTGTATTAAGTGGTGTAACTAATAAAAAGGATACAACTGCCGTAATTACGCATTGCAGCACATTTGTTTTTAATTTATCTGCAATCGATTTTGACATTGAAATTACAACAATTAACCCACCTACTGCTAATGTTGCGTTATTTACATACAATAATTTTTCTTGCCATACACTTGCATCTGAAGTTCCCAGCATTTTTGTTATAAAATCGGTTACTTGAGTAACTGGAAAATAAGCGATTATTAAAAATATTGAAGCGATAAATGTAAATGGCATATAAGCTAGCATAGCATCTCTAATTGCAGAAACATAAATATTCCCATTAACTTTTTTGGCAAATGGTCCAACAACTTTCTGCAATTTATCAGTTAATGATTCCTTGGTTTTATTCATGATGCCTCCCCCTATATATCCTTTTTTTCTCCCGCAAATAAAACTTGATAGCGCTACCAATTCGATTGTAATAGCTATTTCACTTTATTTTAATGACTCCTTTTTACTCTTTTACTAACTATATTTTACCTCGCATACTATGGAGAACAGGGAACACTAGGAAGCTATCTTCTTCCACAAGGAGAACGATCAGGCACCCGTTTTACGCTCATAAGTTAACATAATATTTATTACGTAAATTATATTTCTTAGTTCTCTTGATCATCATTGTATCGAATTGAAGAATTGGCCTTGACTTTTGTGATTTCCTAATCGTATAGTATGGGTATATCTTCAATTAAGGGAGAGATTTTGATGTCGGTGAACGTTCTTAACTAAGCAATTGCATATTCAGGGAAGACCATCAGGCGCTTGTACCCTTCGGGGGCAGGTTTGTTTGTTGCTGTGTTTTTCCCCTGATATTAGTTAAGAACATGCGGATATCATAAATCGCCTCAGGGATTATTTTCATCTAGGCCTATTCCGTGCTGTGTTCAGCGCGGTTTTTTTGTTTTCAGATTTTGTATCCTTCTTTTAAACGTCTTTCGTTCACGAGCCGAATGGCTTGCAAATGTGCTGATACGTGAATGAATTGAAGTCGTAGAGATTGGGCTGCAAAAGCTGAAGGATAGGCTTATTTGTCGATAATTCCCTCTTTCCTTAAGGGCGGAGAATGAACGATTTGTTCATTCTCCGCCCTTTTTCTTTTGCAGCAAGGTTCCAAAAATCCCTGACAAACCACCAAAGGAGAGATTTCTCATGAATGAAACCACAATGCAACGTTTGGAATACGACCGAATCAAAACAAGAGTCTCCGAATGTGCCTTTTCTTACCTTGGTAAGCATCATGCCGCTTCCATGCTTCCCATTACAGACATTCGTACAATTAGGACTCGTCTTAATGAAACAAACGAAGCCTTGCAGTTGATACGCCACGGAGCAAGCGTCCCTATCCCCTCACTGGAAGGGATGGAACACATTCTTCACTTGTTGGGAACCGGGTATTTGTTCAGCGAGCGCGATTTTTCTCACATGGCTCAGTTTATAAGAAGTTGCAGCCAACTCATAAAATACATGAATTCGAAGGCAGATGCCGCTCCAACTGTCAGTGCCTACGCTTCCTCCATGTATGGTATGGAGCCATTTTTGTCCGAAATTGAGAAATGTATTTATGCAGGACGAGTGACAGATACCGCCAGTAAAGAGCTGGCTAAAATTCGCAAAAAAATAACGGTCACTGAAGAACGTATTAAGAGGAAACTTGATGCTCTCACCAGCCGCCATCGATCCATCATGCAGGAGAATATGATAAGCCAGCGCGGCGGCCGCTATGTGCTTCCCATCAAAAAAGAATTTCGTAAACAAGTAAAAGGCAACGTCCTCGATGAATCAGGAAGCGGTCAAACAGTTTACGTTGAACCTGCTGAAATTGTCAGCCTGCAATTTGATCAGAGTGCAAACATGGCGGAAGAATCAAAAGAAGAAATGAAAGTGCTGGGAGAACTTACAGCCCTCGCCGAATCATACACCCGGGAGCTCAGTATCAACACAGAGACGGTAGGTGTGCTGGATTTTTTATTAGCCAAGGCTAAATATGCCATAACTCTGGATGCTGTGCCCGTCGAGCTTAACCAAGACGGGATTATAGACATCCGTGGTGCACGTCACCCGTTAATGGTGAATACCATGGTTCCGCTTGATTTTTCAATCGGTCAAGGGTATTCTTCGCTCATTATTACCGGACCCAATACTGGTGGAAAAACGATGGCCCTCAAAAGCGTCGGTCTGTTAACTCTAATGGTGCAATCCGGATTGCTTGTACCCGTTTTGGAAGGCAGCCGAATGGCTGTATTCGAGAAAGTCGAGGTGGACATCGGGGATGGACAAAGCATTGAACATGCGTTGAGCACCTTTTCAGCGCATGTGCGCAACATGATCAGCATTTTGGAAACGGCGGGCAGCTCCACCTTGATTCTGATTGACGAAATGGCCTCCGGCACCGATCCAGGAGAAGGTGTTGGGCTGTCTATTGCCCTGCTGGAAGAGTTTCACCGCCGAAAGGCAACGGTAGTGGCCACGACACACTTTAGTGAAATCAAGCATTTTGCTGAAAATACACCGGGATTCCAAAATGCTCGTATGGAGTTTGATACCGAAACGCTGCAACCCTTGTACCGTCTTCGAATCGGCGAGGCCGGGGAAAGCTACGCATACGCAATTGCCTTGAAGCTGGGGATGTGGAATCGTATTATCGAGCGCTCTCAGGCCATTTCTGCAGGCAGAACGTCTCGGAATACACAGGAACCGTTTGTTATGCCCCCTGCTCTTGATGATGAGAAAGCGGTTATAGCCCCATCTGTCACAAAACAGAAGGAACCAAAACATCCTGCCCAAACCAAGCCATTTGCGCTTGGCGATAGTGTTTTTGTAGGCTACCTCAATCGGACTGGAATCGTATGTACAACAGAGGATGAACGAGGGAATGTGGGAATTTTGATCCAAGGCCAAAAGCTGGCCATTAACAAAAAGAGGCTCACGCTTCACATTGCTGCTACTGAATTGTATCCTGACGACTATGATCTGGACATTGTTTTCGAAACCAAGGAAAACCGCAAAAAACGGAAGCTTCTAGGCCGTAAACATGTCCCGGGTCTGATCATTGAAACGCCTCCAGAAGATTAAGTGCAAGTACAAACGTATAGTCTGACTAAACGGAAGCTGTCCTAGACGGGACGCATAAATGAAAATCTGCAAGCTGGATGCTGTAAAAAAGCAGTCCACTTGCAGATTCTACATTTTCCGCTTAATATTCATTATCTAAGATTATAAGAAAATTTCGGTTTACATAATAATTATTATGTCGCTTTGTACTTCCTTTATTTTACATCTCAAGATGATGTGATTTTTTGTAATTATAAACAGCACCAAGCAAATTGGCTTCATTGCCTAACTTGCTTTGTTCAATATTGGCATGAACAAAATCAATTAGAGAATGCTCATAAAGCTTCTCTAATTCCTGCTTAATCGTAATGACGAGCAGCGGATTTGCAGAGATACCGCCACCAATAACAAACTTTTCAGGGTCAAGGATGGATTGAAGATTGATGATTTGGGTGGCTATATTCTGGCAATATGCTTGAAAAACAGATTGAACCATTTGATCCCCCTCTTCGAGGAGGGAGAATACCTTTTCACCTGTAATAGAGCCTTCAGGAAGCTGCTTCATTTTTGCAACAGTTTTGGTTAAGGTTACACTGCTTCCCTGGAAACCAAGCATATATTCATGGTTGTTCGTGAATTCATTGTTCGTTCGAATGAAAGAAAACTCCCCTGCAGATAAATGATGTCCTTTCAGCAATTTCCCCTGAGAGATGATTCCGCCTCCCATCCCTGTTCCAATGACCAAGACAACACCATCAGAAATTCCCTCTAATGAGCCGCGCCATGCTTCCCCAAGTGCAGCACATTTTCCATCATTTTCAATTGATACGGGAAGGCCAAACGCCTTTTCAAAAACTTTAATCATATTGATGTCACGTATATAATCCAAGGAGCCACCATGCACCATATGACCACTTTCTGAATTTACGACCCCCGGTATACTTATGGCTATACCTTCACTTTCATCTATAAACTGATGGTGTATTTGTTTCAAAGCGACTATAAGGCTTTCCAGTGAATCCCTGGGCGTTACCACTTTCCCCTTTGTTAAAAAGCGATCCTCGAAATATAAACTAAACTTGATAAAGGAGCCTCCGATATCAAAAACGAGTATTTTATTTTTCATGTCCATTTCCTCCATAGAGTGATCTCGATGCCTGATTAACCGTTTTCAAAAATAATAATTACTTTTTTTGTGAAATTCAGCCACCAGGGCTCAGAAACCACAATGTCATTGTACTCTTCTTGGATATTAGCTTTTAAAATCCGCCTTCACTTGTACAAGCGATGATAATTAGATTATAGACAAAATGCTCAATCACTTCTATAGCTTGTAATTAACTCTTCTCCCCTTTAAATATCAAATCCCCCTTGACTAGGATATAACCCCCTCTTCTGCTAGATAAGGTAAACCTTCATACGCAACCTCATACAATTAACAAAAAATGGGTTGGATCACAAGAAAGTCCTCACTGTTTTTTGCAGTTATAACTTTACTTTACCTGATGAAACGCGTTACAAGTCAAGCACTGCTTCAATACTTCGCAAACCAGGTTATCATACAGGCCCACCTCTTGAGGATTAAATAACCAGGAAAGTCGTTGGTTTGGCTTTCTTCCGATATCTCATAAATAAAAAAGCTCTCAGTGCATTGTCAGCAGCGATACTTGCCCAAACCGCGGGAAGACCTAAGCCTAAATGCCAAGCAAATAAGTACACGCCAAGAGTTCGAACTCCCCAGATACCAATTGTCGTCACGATCATCGGATATTTGCTGTTTCCTCCTGCCTGGATGGCTGAAGTATCCACTAGAGCTGAAGCTAAAAACGGTTGTGACAATGTGTCAATAGCCAGCACAATAAACAATAAATGAATTACATTGCTATTATCGGTGAACATTAAGCCAATCCAAGGCGAAAAGATGCAAAGCAAAGCGGTAATAACCGTCATAGAAACAGCAGACTGGATATAACTCCATCGTCTGTAGGATTGTACAGCAGAATCATTTTTGCTCCCGATTGCTTGTCCAATTGTTACACTGGCTGCTATGGCAAAACCTGAACCAACGGTTGATGCGAATACCGTCAGTGTACCCGCAATGTTATGCGCGGCATATGTTTCAACACCCATTCTTACAATTAGGCCAAAATAAACGACTTGTCCAAGTCTCATGGATAATCGTTCAAAGGCAACGGGAATAGCGAACTTCATCATGTTTGCCAAGAATGATACCTGTATTCTTAGGTCTTGTTTTAATAACGAAATGGCTTCGACCTTTCTGGACTTCCACCACAGACGTAAAGACGCATACAACCGGGCAAGTACCATAGCCCACGCCGCGCCTGCCAAACCAAATCCGGGTATAAATCCAATTCCAAAAATCAGAATGTAGTCAAAAATAATGTGAATCACATTCATCTCTAGTCCAACTTTAAGAGGCGTTCTCGTATCTCCTGTAGCACGAAATGCTGCCGATTGAGCAGTAAATAATGCTATTAACGGGGAAATTCCTAGCACTATACAAAAATACGGTAAAGCAGTCACTTGCAATTCTCCATAAGCCCCCATGATATGCAAAAGGGGCACAGCAAAAATGACCGACCCCATGGAGATCAGTACCCCTATAATAAAAGCAACCACGAAACCATGCCAAATAGCCGAACGTCCTTGCTCCAAATTTTTAGCACCAATGGCTCGGGATACATAAACAGATATCGCAGTGGAAACTGCGGTAAATACGCCAAGGTACGTCAAACTATAAATATTTGTCACTCCAACGGCATTTATGGAAAGCAGCCCGAGCCTCGCAATAAAAAATGAGTCAACCACGCCGAGAAGGCTCTGGAGATATGCTTCGCCAATCGCCGGTAATGCTATAGAAAATACGCGTTTTGCTGGAGTAGGAAACATATATTCATCCCCTATAAAAGATACTTTAAATGAATAATTTATAGCAGATTCTTGCGATCCAAACGGTGATTAAAATCCAAATCAAAATGAATAATGCACCTGTCACTTACATAATATATATTATGTAATCTTGTTGTTTAACCTGCTTTATTCGTTCATGATATTTTCTCATGATTCTATCATCGGCACCTGAATATCCAGCTTATCCATCGCCTTTTCCTTCTCCCGATCCGTGACATGCGTATATACGGTGGTTGTCTGGATGGATGAGTGCCCCAGCAGCTCCTGCACCGTACGCAGATCGGCCCCCTTACGCAAAAGCATCGTTGCAAACGTATGCCGCAGCTTATGGCTGGAGTAAGCAACTCGAGCCTGCGCACCTTTATCTTGCTGGAATCGCTCGAACGTTTCTGTGGCGATCTGCTGGATAGAGCGCACTGCCAGTCGGCGGCCTTTTTGCGACACGAACATTGCATCCTCCTTCCCTCTCCACGGCGTTAATCTTTCCGCCACTGCACGGTCTAAAATATCACACACAGCCTCCGGCACTGGAAGAGTACGCCACTTGCGTCCTTTACCGAACACATCTAAAGTGCGTCGTTCTCGGCTGTAATCCGAGACATTCAAAGAGTGAACCTCCCCCACCCGCAATCCCATATATACCATGAGCAGAAAAATAGCCGTATTCCGATTAGCATATTTCCCTTCCACCGCGAGTAAAAATGGCCGGATTTCATTTTCATCCAGGTACACGGGCATACGATTTCTTACTGTCTTTGCTTTTTTAATTCCGGACGCCGGATTCGTGCTGCATAATTCAAACTCCTGCAGTGCTTTGAAAAAACTGCTCACCGCTGCATGCTTCCGGTTTCGGGTACTGTCTCCAGCTCCACCTTCCCGAGCTTTAGACAGATACGACATGACATGAATCTTTTTCACTTGATCAAGTGGTTTATCCCGCAATGTACATAAAAACTGCTTTACATCTCCTAAATAGTTTTTTTGCGTATGTACTGTATATCCCGCATCCTTCATCCAGACTAAAAAGGCTTCCAGCTCGTCAGCATATATTTCATCCGTTTCGTCTATTGTGACCGCCCCCGTATGCCGCTGCTCTTTTCTCATTCCAATGACCTCCTTTACCATTCTTATTCTGAAATATACTGTAAAACGTTCAATTTCGTCTGCTTTTTATCGACAATTCAATCGACATCTTACTCAAGAAGGCTATAGAAAGTCGTTTTAAACCTAAACTGCGTATAATTTATATTATACGCAGTTATTTTGGGTGCTTTTTAAGTATAAATAATGCCCCAAGCCTTGTCTAGCTTCTAATCCCAATTCATTTTCAAAAACAAAAAGAATCGCAACATATTCGTACTCCAGTACTTGCTGTAGAAAGCCAACCAAATTTTAAATGGATTCAGGCAGTGGATTGATATTCGAATAGGCTAATTACGTCTAATATCCTGTTATCACCAGCATTAGGCAGCATATCTAAGAACCCATGGGGTGAGTAGCCGTTGCCACGACAAGGGTGATGAGAAAAAGCATTTTGCTGTCTTGCTCCGTTTTCCCTGGATCATCCAGCACGATATACTTAAAGAAGTCGAAAGCCAAGCTGATTTACAGCCTATGCTCATTTCAAAAATATAGGTTTATTCATGACAAAGGGAGTGTTCATTTATTTATGAGTACCGAAATGCTGGAACGTCGAAGTGAAATTCTTAAACGTAACATCCATCAGTTGCTGGTTCAGGAAAACCAACACGGCGTGACACGTCAGGAAAATTACACATTGCACAAAATGATCAGAGAACTGCATCAAACCTCTCATGCTTTGAATACTTCCCGTTGAGATGCAAGACTGCTAAAACGCAAATGAAAAATAACCTTCATCCCACTTTCTTAGTGGTTTTGAAGGTTATTTTTTGTGTTATCCCTTGGAGCGGCTCAGCAAATACAGGAAGTATGGCGCACCAATAATGGCCACGATCAAACCTGTAGGAATTTCTTTCTGCAAAGGCAAGGATCGTGTAATCGTATCTGCTACGAGCACCAGTAGTGCTCCGACTAAAGCGCTGGTTACCAGCAGCATCTTATGCTTCGGTCCCACCAGCTTTCTCGCCAAATGCGGAGCGACCAAACCAACAAAACCGATACCACCACTAACTGATACACTGGAACTAGCAAGCCCCACTGCAGCAGCAAGAAGAAGAATACGCTCTCTTTCGATAGGAGTACCTAAGCCGGATGCTGTCTGATCTCCTAGGTTCAGTACATTCATTACATTGGCTTTATAATATGCGAAGGGAAGCAATACGATAAGCCAAGGCAACAGTGCCATGACGAATTTCCAGTTTGATCCCCATATGCTTCCAGCCAGCCAATTTGCCACAAACGTGTAGCTTTCAGGTGTCAGCTTTAGCGTCATAATGATCATGGCAGCACTGATACCTGCCGCTACACCAATACCGCTCAGCAGTAACCTTGTCGGGGAAATCCCTTCTCCCTTTTTATAAGAAAGT
>NZ_JH601067.1:184195-194520 GCF_000245715.1 Paenibacillus sp. Aloe-11
GGCCAGCCGCTCCTGAGCCTATCAGCGCAAGCCCGGGCAATAAGAATAATGAATTTGTAGTTTGCATGGATGGAAAAAGCAATACAAACAGCATGACCATTAGCCCGGCCCCCGCATTTATTCCCAGGATACCAGGGTCCGCCAGACCGTTGCGCGAAACACCCTGCATAATACACCCGGATACAGCTAGACCTGCACCGATCAAAATGGAAATAGCCATGCGCGGCAATCGAAATTCAAACAGGATTAATTCCTGCTGTGGAGTCCCTTGACCCAATAAGGTTTTAAAAAGCTCCATGGGCGAAAGTCGAATCGTTCCCGTATTCGCGCTTATGGTAAATGCAGCAATGAGCAACATGATTAAAATGATAACAACGATCCAATCATGGATTTTTTTGCGGTGACTTGCTTTGGCAATAGCCCCACTCGTAACATTGTTCATCTTACAGCGCCCTCCTTTCTTTGCGTGCCAGATAAAGGAAGAACGGCACACCAATGAGGGCAATAAGCACACCTACTGGTGTTTCCTCAGGTGCATTAATCATACGGGCCGCCAGATCGGCAAACACGATGAGCAAAGCTCCTATAATGGCCGAGCACGGAATAATCCAGCGATAATCGACGCCAACCAGCTTACGGGTGATATGAGGAATGATCAATCCCACGAAGCCTATGGAGCCTACTAACGATACCGCCGCACCTGCAAGAATTAGAACAAGCAGCATTCCCGCTACCTTTACCAGCCCTGTTCGCTGACCCAAACTCAGTGCGATTTCATCGCCCAAGCTAAGCAGTGTAATAGAGCGCGACAACATGAGAGCGCCGATAAAGGCTACCACCACCCAAGGCAAGACAATACCCAGCTGAACCCATTTCGTTCCACTCAGTCCCCCTGCATACCAGAAGGCCAGATCCTGTCCAACATTAAAATACAAGCTGATCGCGTCACCCAAGGCTGACAATAATGCCGTCACAGCTGCACCCGCCAATACAAGCCGCACTGGTGTAATGCCAGTCTTGGATAAGGAGCTTGTACCATATACCATCACAACAGCCAAGGCCGCACCAACAAAGGAGTACAGCATCAACTGTAAAAAGGAAGAGCCGGGAAAAAGAGCAAAGCAAATCGCCATCGCCAAACTCGCTCCTGAATTCAGGCCAAGCAAGCCCGAGTCAGCAAGTGGATTGCGGGTCATGCCCTGCATAATTGCCCCTGCAACAGCAAAGCAGACTCCGATTAATACACCTCCCAAAATCCGAGGCAAGCGGATTTCCCAAATAATTTGATGGTTTTGTATTGCAGGATTAAAATGAAAGACTGCGTTCCATACCTCAAACAGCCTAATCGAGGCTGCACCAAAGGATAAGGATAAAGCGATACCAAACGCTAAAAGAGCTACCCCTGCTGTTAAAATAAGTGAAGCCGCCCACGGCCGCGAGTGAAATTGAGTTGGCGGCTGGTTATGACTACTCCGAGCAGGATTATCCGATGATTCTGATAATTTCATGACTATTGTTCACCCTAACTGTTGAATAGTATGTAGGTTCCCCATAAACCTGCGCTGACGAAACGTATGATAATGAGAATTATTATCACGCAATCTTTATTATTGTAAATTAATGCGTCAATCGCTTCAATAGCTAATTTCGACAATCTCATATAGCTTTGCTAATTAGAAATAATTAAAGCCCTTCGGCATAAATACCAAAGGGCTGCCAGCAACGTCTGAGCTGCTATTTCTATGAAGCGCTCACTTCATTCCGCTGCACAAGAAGATCTGCAAGCTCTTCAGCTTGTCCCACAATAGCAATGGGATCAAAATACCAATATCGGTCCTCCTGAAGCTCAAAAACTCTGTCATTTCGAACGGCACTCAGTGATTTCCATATGCTGTCTCCCGTATATCCGGTGTTTTCCTTACTAACGGTCAGAAAAATATAAGAGCCTGCATACTTGTTAATCACCTCTCTCGAAACGGACTTCCATTGAGTTTCACCCATGAGTTCTTTTTGAACAAGCGGCGGTGGGGTCAGTCCCAGACCTCTATAGACCGCTTGGCCTCCTCTGCCAAAATTGTCACCATATACATAGTATTCCTTGGCAGTCGCCTCCATAACGGTAAACGTATCCCCAGGTTGGATGATTCCCTTCAACTTGTCACGCGCCGCCTGCATCCGCTGATCATATTGGGTAAGCCATGTTTTGGCCTCCTGTTCTTTTCCAAGAAGCTCACCAAAAGCTGTCAGCTCCTCATGCACATTTTTGTACGTCCCATAAGGAATGACGATGGTCGGAGCAATTTTGCTGTATTTCTCATACTCGCCTGGATCTTTGGAACCAATAAGGATCAGATCCGGCTCCAGAGCCAGGACTTTTTCAACGGACACGCTACCGCGGTCTCCAATACTTGCAATGCCTTGTACAAGCTCCTTCGAGAACGGGTTATCCAGATAATACTTTACACTTCCCACAGGTTTGATCCCAAGGGCCAATAAATCATTTTGATACATATCTACCACGATCCGTTTGGGCTGGACAGGAATCGTAATCTCTCCATGAATGGTTTGGACTGTCTTGGTTGCCGCTGGCTTCTCCCCGCCAGAAGCTTGATCCTGCTTTTCAGCAGATGGGTTCGTTTGGCCTGCACATGCGCTCAGAGCTACAACGAGTATAAGCAGTATTGCCAAACTCCAAATTTGCTTCTTCAAGAATTTCATCCCTCTCACTTTTGCTTTCAAAGGTCTAATTACGTACCATACTGAGCTTGGTGCAGGCGGCTATATGCCCCCTTTGCGGTCAGCAATTCTTCATGTCTACCTTGCTCGGCGATACCTTGATCTGCAACTACGATAATGCGGTCGGCATTTTTGATCGTTGCCAAACGATGGGCAATCACGAGCGTTGTTCGGCCTTGCGACAGTTCCGTCAGTGCTTGCTGAATCGCGGCCTCCGTCTCCGTATCCAATGCTGATGTCGCTTCATCCAAAATGAGAATTGGCGGATTTTTTAGAAACATCCGGGCAATAGACAAGCGTTGCTTTTGACCGCCGGACAGCTTCACGCCTCGTTCGCCAATCATCGTATCCAGCCCCTCCGGATATGAGCGAACCAGATCTTCAATCTGAGCCCGCCGGGCAGCATCCCAAATTTCATCTTCTGAAGCATCAAGCTTGCCGTAAGCAATATTTTCACGAATCGTTCCATCAAAGAGAAATACATCCTGCTGTACGATACCAATCATGGATCGCAGCGAATCCAGCTTCATTTCACGGATATCCATGCCATCAATCGTAATGCTGCCTTCCTCGACATCATAGAAGCGAGGCAGCAAGCTGCAAAGTGTCGTTTTACCTGCTCCCGATGGACCAACAAGTGCTACGGTTTCTCCTGCATGAATGGATAGGTCCACTTTGCGTAGTACCTTATCTTTGTTTTCATAGCCAAACGTGACACCTTCAAATTGAATATCTCCGTTAAGATGCTTAACGGTCTTGGCACCTGGCAGATCCTCTACGTCAGATTCACTCTCCAGCAAATCCAGGTAACGTCGGAAACCGGCAATCCCTTTGGGATATGTTTCAATGACGGAGTTAATTTGTTTGATGGGTGCGAGAAATACATTGGACAGCATTACAAATGCGATAAACTCCCCATAGGTCATCTGCCCCTCAATAACAAACCATGTTCCACATACAAGCACAAACAGTGAGACCAGCTTCATCAGAATAAAACTAATCGAAGAATTCCATGCCATAATGCGATAAGCGATCAGCTTTGTTTTACGAAACCGTCCGTTATTTTCAGCAAAACGCTCTATTTCATGTGCTTCGTTGGAGAAAGCCTGTACAACGCGGATACCGCTAACGTTGTTTTCAATCCGGGCGTTGTAATCCGCAATATCAGAAAACATACGATGGAAAGCAGCATTCATTTTACGGCTAAAATACAAGGACAAGTAAATCATCAGCGGGACAATAATAAATGTCAGCACAGCCAGCTTCCAGTTAATGCTGAGCATGATACCGAAGGCCCCGCCCAGAGTCATCAGTGCAATGAACAAATCCTCGGGTCCGTGGTGGGCAATTTCTCCGATATCCATCAGATCGTTGGTCATACGGGAGACCAGATGCCCTGTTTTGTTATTGTCAAAAAAACGAAAGGATTGCTTTTGTACGCGATCAAACAGCTTTTTGCGCATGTCTGACTCAATGTTAATTCCCAGCTTGTGCCCCCAATAAGTAACCACGTAATTCAGTCCGGCACTTACGACATAAATCCCAAGCAGAGCTAAACAGGCAAATAAAATCCATTTCCAGTTCCCGCTGGGCAGCAAATCATCGACCACTCGGTTAACCGCAAGGGGAAAAGCCAGCTCCAGCAGCGCAGCCAGCAGGGCACAAGAGAAATCGATGATAAATAAAGTCCGATAAGGACGGTAATATTCAAAAAATCGTCTTAGCATAGTTATGATTTCTCCCTTCTTAATTCAAATGAACTAATCATTTAGGATCACCGGAAAACATTTGAATGGCTTCATCCAGTGATTTATCAATAGCAAGGGGTGAATATGTAAACCATGGATCAGCCTTGATGATATACACTTTGTGATTTTTGACAGCCGGCAGGTTTTTCCACAGAGCACTTTGCTCAATTTCCTTAAGTATCCCGTCTTTAGTCGCTTCATCATAAACGAGCATAATAATCCGGTCTCCAGACAGTTCAGGCAGCTTTTCCATCGAAATGGAATCATAAACAAAATTAAATTTCGGGTCCTGAGCCAGCTTCTGACGTATGTACTCGGGCGGGTTCAATTCCAATGAACGGTAAATGACATGGCCTACATTTCGCGCCCCGTAAACTCTTAGCACATCCTTGCCATAGGTCATATAAATCGTTATTGCTTCATCTTTCTTAAATTTCCCGGCCAGCTTCTTTCGTCCTTCTTCGGCCTTTTTATTGAGGCTGGCGATCCACTGCTCAGCTTCCTTATCCTTACCCAGCACGGCTGCAACATCCCGCAATTGCTTGAATACATCTCCGTTGCCAAAAGAAACGACCACGGTTGGAGCAATCTTTTCCAGCTGCTCCTTCACTTCCGGAGTGGTATCTTCTGTTGCAATGATCAGGTCCGGTTGGAGCTCCAGCACCTTCTCAACATTGGTCGGGTTCCCAATATCAGCAATCCCGTCAATCTGTCCTTTTAAATAGTCGCCTTCGAGCAAATAAGAAGTAACTCCCACTGGCTTAACACCCAAAGCCAGCATAGCATCCAAATATTGCGTCGTTACTACTCGCTGCGGATTGGCAGGAATACGGATCTTATTGCCGGTAGCATCTGTATATTCACGCGTAGCAACCGTTTTCGATTGCCCGGAAGAATCATTAGTACCCGTCTCTTTGTTCGTCTGAGTGTTGTTACCTGCGTTCCCGCATGCACCCAGCACCAACGTCAACAGTACAACCAGACAAATCGTGATTCCCAATTTCGTTCTCTTATTTTGCTGCACGATATAAATCCCCCTTAAATATATATATCAAAATGATAGTGATTCTCATTGTCACATAGTTTTTATTTTATCTATTAGCGAGTCTTCTTACAATACAAATTTTAGAGAATTACTTCCATAGAACCTTTAAATACAGCAATAGATTTATTAAATCCATAATCTGTTGGCCCTTTTCTTGGTACAATGATAAGCTCTATTCAATCTCTTCCCTTCTCACTATAAAATGGTATAAAACAAAAGCTGCCTTCGTCAGGCAGCCTTTGTCCATTTTTATATTGTACGCGTAGCATCAGGCCGTTTGCCTGTTGTATTTCTAGATGCTCCCCGGCGCTTTAAAACAACATTCAGGATCAAAGCAACCGTCATATATCCCGTAATCATCAGAATAACACCGTTCCATCCGAAACTTGCATAAAATATACCGCCCAAGGTACCGCTAATACTGGAGCCGGTATAATAAAAAAACAGATAGAGCGCAGACGACTGCGCCCTGTGCTCAAGCGCCAGAAGACCAACCCAGCTGCTTGCAATCGAGTGTCCCCCGAAAAAACCAAACGTAAACAACGCAATACCGATAATCATTACCCACAGACTGCCCGTTAATGTCAGCAAGGCACCCAACAGCAGAATTCCAATCGCAACCCCCATAACAGCATATCTGCCGTATCTGTCAGACTGTCTCCCCATCCAGGTGGAGCTGACCGTTCCCATAATGTACACAACAAAAATCCAGCCGATCAGGCCGGATCCGAGCAGATAAGGAGGCGCAGAAAGACGATATCCAATGTAATTAAACAGCGTAACGAAGCTGCCCATAAACACAAAGCCCAGCCCATACAGACACAGTAGCGCCGGGTCTTTACAGGGAACAAAAAGCGTACGAATGGTATCTGAAAAACGGACCTTACGACGCTTGAAGTTACGCGAAGCCGGAAGCCACTGCCAAAACAATACAGAAGATACGATGCTAAGCAAGGCCAAAATTCCCAAAGCAGTTCTCCAGTTCGCCAAATCGGTTAAGGTGCTGGTCAAAATTCGCCCGCCCATCCCGCCGATGGAATTCCCACTGATATACAAACCCATGGCATAGCCCAGATGAGCAGGATTTATTTCCTCACTAAGATAGGTCATAGCGATGGCGGGAAGCCCCGCGAGAATCATCCCTTGGATCATTCGAAGAATAAGCAGCGTTAGAAAACCCGAACTAAGCGTTAACAGCAACCCCACGGCAGATGCTCCGACTAAGGAGCAGCACATGATGATTTTCCTTCCTTTTTGATCCGATAAAATACCAACGAACAGCATTGTTACCGCCATGGCGATGGTTGATATGGATAGTGAAAGACTTGCGGTGGCTGGGGAAATGCCAAAATCTTTTGAAAACTCGGGCATCAGCGGCTGCATGCAATATAACAAGGCAAATGTGCTGAATCCTCCTGCGAACATAGCCAAGCTCGTTTTGCGAAACGAACGGGACCCTTTTTGAATATATGTCATAAGAATCCCTCTTTATTGCCGATATAGTTTCCGTTCCATATGAGTTAAAAATTCATACCCGTCCTTGGTTACAACTACCGTATCTTCGATTTGAAAACCGCCTGCACCCAGCTCATAATAAGGTACCTCGACACAAAATACCATGCCTTCCTCCAGCGTTCGGTGATCTCCAGGAGCCAGGACAATATCATCATACAGCTCCAGACCAATAGCATGTCCCACATGCTGACGACGATAGTGCGGAATCCCTTCTTTTTGGACGGTTTGAACTGCAGCCTGGAAAATATCCGATGCTTTGGCTCCGGGACGTACCCGCTCCAGTGCTCGCTCCCAACCGCTATAAATAGCTGAAAAATGACGCTTCTGCCAGTCTGTCGGTTCTCCCAGCACAGTTGTGCGCCCGGTATCCGCCCAATAGCCGTCCAGGTGACAGCATAGATCAAACCGTACCTGCTCTCCAGGCTGTACACGGTGAAAATAACGTTCTATTAATGGCAACGCACTGCGTGGACCAGCTCCCACAGCAACCATCGCCGGAACCGCACCCGCTTTTACCATCTCCAGACGATAATGTTCGGCCAGCTCCTCTTCATGTACATTTTCAGCGATTTTGCGGATCATTTCAAGCTCAATACGCTCGTTCAGCTCAGCTACACGGCGGAGCCGTCTGATTTCTTCCTCTGTTTTCACTTGCCGAACTTCCCTGAACAGCGCATAGGCCGGCTTGATCGCTCCATTTGGCAGTTCTTCTATCAGACTTGCATAAAGCGCTGGTGCAATACGCATTTCATCCACTCCCAACGGGCCTTGGGAAATATCCAGATCACGCAGGGCTGCCTGTAGTGCTTCAATAGGTCCCGCATAAGTTTGCACACGACCGAGAAGATCAAAAAACAGATCAATGTCAGGGGTCGAAGCTTTGCCTTCCGGTGATCCTTCCAGAAAAAAATCACTGTACAAGTACAGCTCCGCATCCGGCAAGCCCATTTGGGCAATCACGCCCAGTCGGTTAGTCGGTAAAATAAGACGTGTCGGCGCAAGCGGCTGTTGCGGTAAAACAGCATATATTTGCATAGTCCAATTCGTGGTTCGTAGTTGGGAGCCAATTACGTACGAGATATTTTCGGGTGTTGTAGCCACAAGGGCTTGTAACCCTTCACGTTTCATAATCTGTAGGGCCCGTTCACGGTTGGCCGTATTCGTGTTTGTCATCGTGCTTCCTCCTTTGGAATTCATTTTAGATATGAATAACGACGCGTTTGTTACTCATTCTCTTTTGGTCCCAGTACTCTCTGTACCTCAGGCACAGAGCGCAAGATCAGCTTTAAGCCAAAAAACAGCACCAGTGCAATTAACAGCATAACGGTTGAAACAACCGCGATGGTCGGGTCCTGCCATTTTTCCATGTACAGGAAGAGTTCAATAGGCAGAGTGTTATTTTCAGGTCGCAAAATGAGCAGTGCCGTCTCTACCTGATCAAATGTAAATATAAAAGCGATAGCCCCGCTCATTAGCAGCCCCAGTCGTATTTGTGGCAGTGTTACTGTAAAAAATACGCGCAGCGGACCCGCACCCAGATCAGAGGCAGCCTCCTCATGCTCCCGGCGTACATTAGCCAGTGTGCTGCCTATGATACTTAATACAAATGGCAGAATCGTGACCGCTTCTCCTAAAATGAGGGCCAATAAACCACCCGCAATCTGAAGCTTGGAAAACAAAATTAAGTAGGCAATGCCCAGTGCGATTTTAGGCACCACCATCGGGGACATGAATATGGCACGCAACAGACTGCGTCCAGGAAACTCAAAGCGCTGAATAGCCAGAGCAGCCAGCGTACCTGCAACCAACGCAAGCAACGTGGCGCAAACGGAAGAAAAAACACTATTGCCAAACGCATGGAGAAACTGGGGCTGCGAAAGCAAATTTTCATACCAACGCAACGACAAGCCTGTGGGCGGAAAAACGCTGTAGGCAGCAGCATTGAGTGAAGTAATCACAACAATGACGAGCGGCAGCACGAGAAACAGGCACACAATCATCGCAATGAGGAAGAGAATTAGATGATATCCCCAAGAGGATAGACCTCTAAGGCGCATCCGCAGCACCTCCTTTTCCGGAGCGTTGAAACGTAAGAAAGTCACCGAGCCGATTCAACAGCCATACAGCCAAAGTCGAAGCGATAATCAGGAACAGACTTGCTACTGCGGCAATCGGCCAATTGGTATCCAACGTCCGCTGATAAATAAAGGTAGGCAAGGTCATCACTCTCCCCCCTCCTATCAGTGCCGGAGTCGTAAAAGCAGTCAGACACAACGTAAATACGATCTGCACACCGGATACGATCCCGCGTACCGACAAAGGCAGCGTAATCGTCAGGAATGTGCGCAAGCTTCCAGCACCAAGATCATGAGCTGCTGCCTTGAGCGTACGATCCTGCTGCACCAGCACACTCAAAATCGGTATAACCATAAAAGGAAGAAAAATATGAACGAGCGCAATGATGACGCCCGTCTCATTAAAGGTCATTTCCAGCCCGGTTTCTGCAATGCCTGTCCGTATCAGCAACCAGTTCAAAAGCCCTTGCCTGGACAAAAGAACAAGCCACGCATAAGACTTGACCACCGCGCTGACCAGCAGGGGAAGGAACGTAATTAATAGCACAGTTTGTCTCCAGCCACTACTGCGAATATGTGCTGTATAATACGCCAACGGGTAAGCAAGCAGCAGGCTTATGAGTGTCACCCTGATCGTCAACCAAAAGGTATCCCTGATGACTTTCCAGTAGTAAGGATCGGTCAAAAATGTGCGATACGCTGTCCATTGAAAAGCGGATTGCAACCGCCCACCTTCAAATGAATCCAGGCTATAACGAGAGAAAATAAGCAACGAACCGATAAAAATGAATCCCATCAGCAGGAGGGACGGTAGCAGTAGCAATAGCGGTGTGACCCATGATTTGCTCTTGGGCGTAATCCAGTCGACTACACGGTAAGCCAGTCGGTTCACACGCCTCCCTCCCCCTGATCAGATAGAAAGACAGCATCCTGCGGGTCCCACCCGATAGTTACCGTTTTACCGGGAGAAAATCGTGGTTTGCCCGGAAAATGAGGGACATGCGCTGTTAACTGCGGGAATTCGCTCACACCGTCCAACTCCAAGGTGTAGCGCAGCATCGTGCCTCCATAGCGCACATCCTGAATCACGCCTGTAAGCCGATTGCGCAGGCCCTCGGCCTCTGAACCAATCCTCACATATTCATAGCGGATTGAGATATGGCCTTGATCTCGCAGCGACAGCGTTCGTTGATCCTGCCCGATATG
>NZ_JH601067.1:194547-199696 GCF_000245715.1 Paenibacillus sp. Aloe-11
CCCCTGCCGTTTCCACAATCGTCAGGTCTCCTTCATCCGCCAGCACACGGGCCGGCAACAAATTGGTATCGCCGATAAATTTAGCGACAAATCGGTCAGCGGGGCGCTCATAAATTTCGTCCGGCGTGCCATATTGCAGCATGACTCCGTCACGCATAACACCGATTCGGTCCGACACATTCAAGGCTTCCTCCTGATCGTGGGTCACGAATATAAAGGTGGTCCCTGACTCCCGCTGAATCCGCTTTAGCTCCCGTTGCATGTCCAGTCGTAGCTGCGCATCCAGCGCAGACAGAGGCTCGTCCAGCAGCAGCACTTGGGGCTGGTTGACCAAGGCGCGTGCAATCGCTATACGCTGGGCCTGCCCCCCAGACAGTTGTGAAACCTTGCGGGTGCCGAAGCCGGGAAGCTGGACTAATTCCAGAACCCGCTCCACACTTTTCCGAATTTCGCCACTTGATACTCCTTTCATTTTCAAGCCGTAGGCAATATTTTTATATACGTCCATATGGGGAAACAGTGCAAGCTGTTGAAAAATCATGTTCGTATTTCGTCCATACGCCGGAATTCGGGTCACATCTGCTCCAGAGAGAAGAATAGTACCCTGGTCCGGCATCTCAAGTCCTCCCAACATCCGCAGTAACGTTGTTTTCCCACAGCCGCTGGGACCGAGCAGAGAAATGAACTCCCCCTGTCTCACGCGAAAGGATACCTGATTGACGGCCGCATGATCGCCGAACCTCTTCACGACATCCCGTACTTCAATCGCAATCTGGTGTTCAACTCCGGACATGGATATATTCCCTCCTAGTAGGTTAGCCACGAATGGCATCACTATAACTATGGCCTGAAATTATTGCAGTTTTGTTTTGACCAGACGATCCCACAGGTCCTTCCACTCAGAGGCCCCTCGAGCCATGGCTGACCAATCCGGATTTAGACCTTTTTTCTGCTCAGCTACAGAGAAAGATGGATCATTTTTATATTTATCAGGTACTTGTGCAGCAGTGCTTGTTACCGGAGTACCTGTTGCCTCAGCATACTTGGTCAAATTCTCAGGTTTCAACAGCTCATTAATGATCTCGTTAGCGACACGCGTCTGTTCCGGCGTCGAGCCCTTGACCACTTGTAAGGAATACGGGAAGGAAACGAAACCTTCCTTCGGAATAGCTACTGCGAGTGGAGCGCCTTCATCATTAATCCACGTTTGGGCCGTCTGCGAACTGAATGGTGCTACCAGCGCCTCGCCGGAAATAAGCAAGTTTTTCAATTGGTCGTTGGAGTTTACGAGCGTGCGCACCTGATCCGTATGTTTTCCCCAGAAATCAAAGGCAGCCTCTGGCTTATCATAGGTTGCACCCAACTCCTTGCCCTTCAATTCGATGACTGGAGCGATGTAGGAATAGAACATGTAATCCCAAAGAGCTACTTTGTCCTTAAATTGCGGATTTTCCCAAAGATCGTTCCAGCTTGTCGGCGGAGTTTTAACCAAATCCTTGTTATATACGAGTGCAAAATTCGTTACTCCCCATACGATGCCACGATTGTCCTTGGTATGGTATTGCTCGGGAATATCCTGCATATGGGTTACGATGGACGGGTCAAGCGGCTCCCACATATCATCGTTCAGCCCCTTGGCGGAAGCATCTGCATTAAAGTAACCGAAGTTGACAACCGGGTTGTTGGGATCAGCCTTCTGCCCTGCTACCATTTTAGGGTACATAACAGAATTGGATGATTCCACAAAATCAACCTGAACGTTCGGATGTTTCTTCACATAATCCGCAACCACTTCTTTAGGAACCACATCCTGATTGGCACCTGCCCATATAAACATGCTGAGCTTGATTTTTTGCCCTCCATCCGAATTTCCATTGGTAGCCTGCGAAGTGGATACCGAGCTTCCGCAAGCTGTCAGGAGTAACATGGACGCAGCTAAAATCACAGAGACGGAACCTAACGTTTTTGAAAATCGTTTCATTTGATTAAACCTCCCGGTAAAGTATGATTATTAATTGTAAAAAACACTGCTCCCTGCCTAGAGAGCAGCAATCGTACGATGAATGGCTGCCATAATCTCTGCCACCTCAATAGCTTGGACCTGTTCACCTCTTTGGAACCGATCATCAATCTCTTTCATTGCACATCGTTTCAGGTAATCCCGAAGCGCCAGTGGATACCCCGTTAGCGCCGCCCCAACAGCCAACTGCATTTCATCACTCCAGATGGACTCAAATTGTTCACGAGCCGAGCCAAAATGAAAAGATTGCTGTTCATCCGTTGAACCATAAACGGCACTGCGTCTTTTTTGGGTAGCGTCCAAGTCCACCTTACTTTCATGGAATACGACTCCATACTGTTCATAAGCGGCATCCTTCGATACTAATCCATTGCGTACATCCCGTGCGACGGCCTGAGGGGATCTTTTATAAGGGCTTCCATACCCGCCTCCACCTTGGGAAAAGAACGACACCGTGTCTCCCGGCTGTAATAAAAGCTCGTCGATTCGCCCGGTACGTTGCTCAGATGGCTGTCCCAGATTTTTAACAGCCGTTCCATAAGCACCAGCTTTCCCGCCAAGTCTGCCCCACGGCTGAAATTCCATCCGCTCCATATTACGGGCAGTCAGTACTGTGTCGGGGCTAAGTACCTTCAATTGTAAATCAATTCCGCAGCCTCCCCGATAGGTTCCCGCTCCAGCCGAATCAGGCAGCAAGCCGTACCGCTCGATCAGGATAGGCATATCCGCTTCAACCGTTTCCGCAGGAATATTGCGCAGATGACCGACCGCAAAGTCCATCCCGTCAATGCCGTCCTTCATCGGTCTGGCTCCTGAGCCTCCACATATCGGCTGCACCACGCCTACTTTCCGCCCACCCGTGACTGGATCAGTCATAGCCAGCATGACGATTGCCGCTTGTCCGGCACCAGCAGCGGGCAGCTTGTTCTCCTGGGCTTGACTTAGCGTACCTGTCAGCACATCCATCAGCCTGATAAATGTAGCCGCACGCGCTCCGATCGCAGCCGGAGCTTCCGGGTTCAACAGAGTACCCGACGGCGTATCATTCGTAATCATCCGCACCATCCCCGAATTCCATGGAATCGAGGGGTCCAGTGTCCTGAAATATCGAATGAGTGCTGGCACCAGATAGTAATGTCCCTGTTTGTTAAGGGTCGGAATATTAAAGGATGCTCTCACTTGCGGGTCTGTTCCCTTAAAATCCAAAAATATTCCATCGTCCCGGACCACCATTTTACAGCGCAGCCGAACCGGATAGCCCCCTGGCCCCTTCTCAATATAATCCCAAAACTCGTATTCTCCGTCCGGAATATCCTGAATCATCTGACGAACCCGTGTCTCGGCGTAAACAAGCACATCTTCGATGCCACTCTCTACTCGGGATATCCCATAGCGCTCTACCAACTCTTGAAGCCGTCGTTCTCCCCGGTTCAGTGCAGCCATCAAAGCTCTTAGATCGCCCCAGTTTTGGTCAGGAATTCGGCAATTATCAAGAAAAATACGCAAAATGGCTTCGTTCAGCACACCGGCCTCATAAAGCTTTACCGGCGCAAGGCGCAGCCCCTCCTGATAAATATCGTATGAGCTGGGCGACACGCTGCCAGGCACCTTGCCTCCTACGTCAGAAGAGTGAATGAAGCATAGCCCGAAGGCTATAATCTGCCCTTCATAGAAAAAAGGCTTTAGCAGATAGACATCCGGCAGATGTGTCGCCATACCGCCTGTCGAATACGGATCGTTACAAATGACAATATCGCCTTCATTCCATTGTCCGATGGATGAAATTACATCCCCTGCAGGGATACCTAACGACAGGTTGTAACCTGTATCGAGTGGACATCCAAAGGTTTCACCCTGGGGTGAAAGCAGATACGTACCGAAATCACCTGTTTCTTTGACAAAAGCGGTAAACCCGGTGCGCAAAACAACATTAGCCATTTCCTCGACGATCGCCTGCACCCTGTTTTTGAAAATCTCCAGAAATACGCGATCCGTCTTTAGCTCACTGTTCATCCTTCCACCTCCCCGATTATATTCCCTAAGTTGTCAATCTTAACGCTGTAACCTGGTGGAACAAAGACCGTCGTATCATACTCTTCAATAATGACCGGACCAGACCAGGCTTCTGTAGTGGGCAGATCTGAACGCCGAACAATGTGCGCCTTCATTTCCACGCCATCAAAATATATGGTTCTGGCTTCCGGAACTGGAGCGTGACCTGGCTGATGGGACAAATCGTCATGGTCGGGGATTTGCATCGTATCCGCCTTGTGAGTTACCCCAACAATCGTTGCTCTCAAATTGACAAAGGAGACGGAAGACTCCGGCTGGCTTACTCCAAAGATGGCCTCATACTGGCGATGAAAACGCCTCACCGCTTCCTGAACAAAGCAGACAGTCCCATCTGCAGTCTCTGCTACAGGGTTTGCTTCCAGATTTTCACTTGGGATGGACACTTCAATATCAAAAGCCTGTCCTTCATAGCGCATATCTGCGCTATACAGCATATAGGTGGACTCCAGTTCAATTCCTCGGCTGCTCTCTGTCTCCAGCCAATGGTGTCCCTGCTCGGCAAGATCCTTAAAAATACGTTCAAGCTCGCCTTCCTCAAGCTGCTGTTCGGTTTTGTACAGCGTATATACAAAATCATTACGCAGATCAGCCACGACACAGCCTGTTGCACAAAGCGTGCCTGGAGACGGTGGCACAAGCACCCGTCGTATACCGACTTCCCGCGCCAGCAGGAAGGCATGTGTCGGGCCAGCTCCGCCATATGCCAGAAGCGTAAAATCACGGGGATCAATTCCTTTGCGCGCCATCAAGGGTGTGAATTGTGCGTACATATTGGCGGTCGCCACATCCAGAATCGCCTGAGCCGTTTTTTGGGAATCCAGCCCAAGCCCTGCTCCCAAACGCTTCAGAGCCGCTGCCGCCATTTCTTCGTTCAGCGGCATACGGCCTCCAAGAAACCGATCAGGGCGAATAATCCCCAAATGCACATAGGCATCGGTGGTCGTCGGATTCAGTCCTCCCCTGCCATAACAAGCTGGCCCCGGATCTGCTCCTGCACTGCGCGGTCCGACCTTGAGCACGCCTACACCGTCAACCCAGGCGATAGATCCGCCGCCC
>NZ_JH601067.1:199728-202931 GCF_000245715.1 Paenibacillus sp. Aloe-11
ATAACGGGAAAATCGCCAATCTGATTTTCACTTGAATAGGCCGGTTCACCATCAATGACAGCCACGTCCACACTGGTACCACCCATATCAAAGGTGACGACTTTGTTGATCGCAGCCAATCTGGCTACATGGGTCGCGCCGATCACGCCCGATGCCGGACCAGACAACAACGTTTTAACGGGCTCATCAGCCGCACGCTGCGCTGTCATGATTCCCCCATTGGACATCGTGGAAAGCACCTGGGCATGCAAGCCTCGCTCCTTCACACCAACTTCCAGTTTACGAAAATATCCATTCATCCTGGAACCAATATACGCATTCATAACCGTTACCAGAGTACGCTCATACTCTCGTTGCTGTGGCCACACCTCGCTGCTGGAGCAGACAAAAACTCCAGGGAATTCCTTACGAATCAGTTCCACGGCCTGCCGTTCATGCTCCGGGTTATGGTATGAATGCAGAAAGGATACGGCAATCGCCGTAACACCTTCGGCAAGCAGTTCCTGTACAGATTGACGCAGATCATCGGCTGCAAGAGGTCGATAGATTCGTCCGTCAGCCAAGCAGCGCTCATCAATTTCCTTTACAAGATAGCGCGGAACAAGTGGATCAGGCTTGTCGCCGTAAAGATTAGTCGTATTTTCCAGACGGAGTCTGCGAATTTCCAGAACATCCCGAAATCCGCGAGTGACGAGAAGCCCTGTCGTCGCTCCGCTGCGTTCAATAAGCGTGTTTACACCCAGTGTTGTCCCGTGTACAAATAATTCAACGGCCTCTATATCAATCGGGATAGCCTTCAATTGTTCTATTGCATTTAAAATAGCCTGCTCCGGCGCGGAGGGTACGGACGGCGTTTTTAATGTGGCAGCTACCCTTCCGTTGTTATCTGTTAGCATGACATCCGTAAACGTTCCACCTATGTCAATACCGAGCCGATATGTAACTGTCATGATAACTACCTCCCCTGTTGAATAACCTGTATCCTGCTTAAATCGACTTCCTGCCTCAAAATTTTGAGATTTTTTTATGCCTTGCTTTTATCAAAATAAATGCGAACATCCTCAATCAGTTGATTGATGTGAGTTACCATCGCAGATGCCGCTTCATCAGGAGCATGGCGCGCTATACTCTCCACGATCTGCCGATGGTCTACCACAAGCTCGCTGCCAACGGCTTTCCGAATCAGCGCTGTTGCAGGAAGATGAGCCCCTTCTCCCCATACAAGACGCAAAGCATGCAGCAGTACGCGATTGCCGGATGCCACAGCGATCCGCTCATGAAACTCCCGGTCCTCCTCAATCGGAACACGTCCATCTGCAATGACCTCTTCCTGTGCTTCAATTGAATGCCACAGTTCTTGAATCGTCTGTCCACTGGCCTTCGAGGCTGCCAGCCAAGCTGTTTCCCGCTCCAGCGCTCGTCTTGCGATCAACATATCAAGCAGTGAATCCTCATCAGAAACATTGAGCGCATCGAGCAAATTGGACTGATCACGCCACTGATTAAGTTGACGCTCGATATCCGTCAAGCGGTCTTTTCCCGGGGGAGCAAGCAACCTGCCCTTTCTCCCCTTGCTCTCCGTATAGCCCAAGGCATCGAATTCCATCAGCTTCCTTCCAATGGAAGCCTGACTTAATCCAAATTCCTTGCCTAAAACCAGCACCAGTGTCGTAGCACCTACGGGAGTATCATATTTCTCCAAGTAAGAGAGGAGCTTGTGTTCCATTCTTAACTGTTCCATTTCCTTTGCTCTCATTCGTTTCTCCTTTGTGTTATCGTTCGGTTGCTTATCTGAATCTTTATTGCTAATCAGTGATGATTAACTAAATGTTTTAAAAAGAATTTCTTGTGTGTCCGTTTACTTGTTACTGAACTTGGAATTTAGGTCATTATAATTCCGCTTTTTTCTTTTGTCAACTAACCTCATGAGTTAACTTGGAATAATACCAAAAAAAAGACTGATGCACATGTTTGCATCAGTCCAAGACCTTAACTATGTCGGGTATACACCCGTTTTATTTCGATTGATCCACTAACTCCAGCTTCGCGGGAATTGATTTTTTCACGGTTTTGCCTTGAAGTACATCCTTGGCTGCCTGAACAGCCAATTGCCCAATTAGCTCGGGTTGCTGTGCTACCGTGGCTGTCAGCTTGCCCTCTTTAATAGATTTAAGCGCATCCTCGTTACCGTCAAAGCCGATGACAGGAATCTTCTTGCCTGAGCTTTGGATGGCCTCGATCGCCCCCAGTGCCATTTCATCATTGTGGGCAAATACCGCCTGAACATCCGGGTTGCCTTGCAGCAGATTTTCCATGACATTCAAGCCTTTGGTTCGGTCAAAATCGGCCGCTTGCTTGGCAATCACTTTCAGTTCCTTGTCGGCCACTTCATGAAAGCCTTTTCCCCGTTCGCGGGTAGCAGATGCACCCGGCACACCTTCCAGCTCGATCACCTTGGCTCCTTTGCCAGCATGCTCCACTAAGTATCTGGCTGCCATCCGTCCGCCCTCCACGTTGTCAGAAGCGACCAGCGTTTTTACATCCCCTTTGTCAGCCGAACGATCCAGCGTAATGACCGGGATGTTCGAAGTATTCGCGGATTGTACCGCCGTAGAAATCGCTGACGAATCCGTCGGGTTGATCAGGAGGGCATTCACACCCTGCTGCATCAAATCTTCCACATCGTTGCTTTGCTTCGCTGAATCATTTTGTGCATCGACGACTATGACCTGCAGTCCTTGTTTTTTGGCCTCTGCAACGACTCCGTCCTTGAGAGAAACAAAGAATGGATTATTCAGTGTGGATATCGACAAGCCGATTTTAATGTCCTTTAAGCTCGCGGCTGCTTTAGGTTTCGCCCACTCCGGCGGCTCCAGGGAACAGCCTGTCATGAGCACAAGCAGCAGGGCTGCCATGATTAATGTAAGCTTTTTCATAGTTGTGGTCTCCTTTTATACAGATTAGGTGGTTTATGCGGATTTCTTACGGTCAATCAATACAGCAATGGCGATGACAATCCCTTTTACCACCATTTGATAAAAAGAATTAACACCCAGCAAATTCAAGCCATTGTTTAACGTACCGATAATAAGCACACCAATCAACGTACCTACGATTCGTCCGCGTCCTCCTGACAAGCTTGTTCCACCCAGTACGACGGCTGCAATGGCATCCAGTTCATAAGAGGCTCCTGCTGTCGGCTG
>NZ_JH601067.1:202943-206630 GCF_000245715.1 Paenibacillus sp. Aloe-11
CGTGAGGTCAAAATAGCACCCGCCAAAGCAGACAGCATTCCAGCGAGAGAGTAAATCCAAATTTTTACGCGCGGCACTTTAATACCGGATATGATGGAAGCCTTCTCATTTCCCCCGATGGCATACGTTTTGCGTCCGAACGGCGTTTTATGCAAAATGGTCCACAGTACTGCAAACGTAATGAGCATCGTAATTGCCGGAACCGGAATACCAAACTGATAGCCGCGACCGAACAATTGAAAAATCAGACTATCCCCAAGTCCTGTAATGGGATTCCCGTCGGTATAGACGAGTGTCAATCCTCTGAAAATGGTCATAGTTGCCAGTGTAGCGATAAACGGAGCCATTTTACCTTTCGTGATCATCAAGCCGTTGACCATCCCCATCACGCCACCCAATGCGCAGCCAATGATAATCGCCAGAATTGGATCAAAACCGGCCAGCATCATATTGGCAACAAAGGCACTGGACAATGCTAATATAGAGCCGACTGACAAATCAATTCCACCTGTGAGAATAACGAAGGTCATGCCAAACGCAATCAGCGCATTAATGGACACCTGTCGTAACAAGTTCAGAATATTAAGCGGTTCCAAAAAACTGGGATTCAAGACAGAGACGATGATCACCAGAATAATGAGTCCCAACAACGGACCAAGCTTTTGTGTAATTTGTGACATCGAAAAGCCTTTGCTGCCTTTTGCTTCATTCATAGTTGTCATATTACTGTCCTCCTGTAGCTAACGTCATAATGTTTTCTTGTGTGGCTTCTTCCCTGCTCAGCTCTCCACTGATCTTTCCCTCATGCACCACGACAATACGGTCGCTCATGCCGAGTATCTCGGGGAGCTCTGAGGATACCATGATAATGGCGACTCCGCGTTCAGTCAGTTCGTTCATTAATTGGTAAATTTCCCGTTTGGCCCCCACATCCACGCCTCTCGTTGGTTCATCGAGGATAAGAACGTTTGGTCCAATGCCTACCCATTTGGCGATAACTACCTTTTGCTGATTCCCACCTGACAGACTGCGGACAGGCGTTTCGCCCGACTGGGTTTTAATTTGTAAGCGCTTAATTAACGTATTAACAAAATCCAGCTCTTTTTTGTCTGAAATCAATCCTTTTGAAGTAAAGCTAAACAGATTGGGCAGCACCATGTTTTCCCTGATCGAAAAATCCAGCACCAAACCTTCATCTTTACGGTCTTCAGTAATGAAGCCAATTCCCAACTTCACCGCATCATCCGGCTTGCGAATAGACACCTTTTTTCCACGTACATGTATTTCTCCGCTGTCCAAAGTATCCAGTCCAAAAAGTGCCCGCATGATTTCGGTCCGTCCCGAGCCCATCAAACCTGAGAAACCTACAATTTCACCTGATCTTACCGAAAAATTCACATTTTCAAACAGACCTTTATGCGAGGCGTTTTTGACCTCCAATACCACGTCCCCCAAAGCAGGCGTTCTTACCGGGTAGCGTTCGGTCAGCTCTCTTCCGACCATCTTACGTACAACCTCATCAAAATTGGTATCTGGAATGGCTTGGGTATCCACTGTTTTCCCGTCACGCATGACGGTAATCCGGTCGCAGATCGCAAATATCTCCTCCATCCGATGTGATATATATACAATTGAAACGCCATCCTTTTTCAAGGAAGCAATAACCTCAAACAGCTTTTGAATTTCCCGTTCGGTTAAGGCGGCTGTTGGTTCATCCATCACGATAACTTTTGCATCCGTCATCAGTGCTTTGGCTATTTCAATCATCTGCTGTTGACCTACAGAGCAATCACCTGCCTCACCATTCAAAGGAAGATTTACCGCAAGCTTAGCGAATTGCGTGTTTGCTAACGCTTTCATTTTAGTACTGTTCAGTAATCCCCACTTGGATGTCATTTCCTTGCCGATAAACAGATTTTCCAGCACCGTCATCTCCGGCCACACATTTAATTCCTGATGAATAAAAGCAATTCCCTTTTGCTCGGCCTCCTTGGGATTAGTAAAATACGTTTCCTGACCGTCGATCGTGATCGTTCCCTCATCACGCTGGTGCAATCCGATTAAAATATTCATCAGCGTTGACTTGCCTGCACCATTTTCACCCATGAGGGCATGTACTTCTCCTTCACGGAGATCAAAATCTACTCCACTCAGCACCTGATTGGTTCCAAAGGATTTGTGAATTCCCTTCATTTGAATCTGCATGCTGCACCCTCCTTTTTATTCAAAAAATATCTTAGCCAAAATGGATTATCCAAAGTTAACCCCTGCCTGTAAAATACAATTGGCATACGGCTTGGCTTCACCTGTGCGAATGATCGCCTTGGCATGCCCGGTCAGCTCCTTGAATTGTTCATGCGAGCAAAATTCAATGACTGCAGGTTGTGCCGCAAGCTGCAGATTTTCTGATTGCTCCCCTGAAAACGTACGGGTAATCTGCTCTAATGCCTGTTCATTTTCATGTTTGATTTCTTCAGCCAACGTCACCTTTTCGATTACCATATCCGCAGCGATGACATCTACGACGTCCTGAAAGGAAGGGACACCCAGCTTAAGGGCCAAATCAATTTTGGGAACGCCTTCTGGAACAGGCAGACCGGCATCGGCCACGACAATATAGTCCGTGTGGCCGAGATCCGACAAAATTTTGGATATATGACTGTTCAGGATTCCATGTTTTTTCATATTATAATTGCTCCTCCACTTCACGTCGGGTCGGCATACCACCCTGGGCTCCAAATTTGGTAACGGACAATGAAGCAGCGCGATTAGCGAATTTCACACTGTCAGCCAGTGATTTTCCTTCAGCCAGTGCCACCGCAAATGCAGCGTTGAATGTATCACCTGCACCGGTGGTATCAACGGCCTCTACTTTATAAGTAGGAACCACTACTTCCTGTTCTCCGTCGAAAAACCGTACTCCATTGCTGCCCTCCGTAACAAACAGCTTGTTCGGATATTTGCGCAGGGCCTCTTGAAGGCTCAAGTCCTTGAACATGATGGCAGCTTCATGCTCATTTGGCGTAATGTATGTCGCATTCTCAATCACGCTGGCCTCTACTTCACGTGCCGGAGCAGGATTGAACAAGAACGGTATTTGGTACTTTGCGCATATTTCGCTTACATAAACGACCGTTTCCGCCGGTATTTCCTGTTGCACCAGCACCATATCCGAGCTTCGGATGACATCAAGTGCTTCTTCCACATAGGCGGGTGTCACTTCGTTATTGGCTGCCTTGACCATAATAATACTGTTATCGCCCTCAGCCAGTATAATATGTGCAGTGCCGCTCTCCATATGTGTAACCGGTTTCACATAGCCGATATGGACATGATTTTCTTCGAAATTCCGTAAAATCTGTTGTCCGAATTGGTCATCTCCTACACGCCCAATCATCGTTACGTCCGCTCCGAGACGGGCTGCAGCTACTGCCTGATTAGCGCCTTTGCCTCCAGGCACGGTTGTAAAGCTTTCGCCGAGTACAGTTTCTCCTGCAACAGGGCGCTTGGATGAAGTAACTACAAGATCCATTGTACTGCTTCCAATAATCAAAATTTTAGCCATGAAAATCCACCTTTCTCGTCGTTGCCCGTTCGATGAATTTGACGGGCAACTGAATGCTTGAATAGGATATGCTTGAATGAGGTTGGCGCATGCTTGACTTCGTTGCTTGCGATTGCTCAATC
>NZ_JH601067.1:206643-219011 GCF_000245715.1 Paenibacillus sp. Aloe-11
CCCTGCCGCTTCCCAGCCCATTTCATAAGCAGGCTGGCGAATCGTTGACAAAGGCGGGAACAGCAAGCTGCTTAATGGTATATCATCAAACCCGATAATTTGAACATCATCCGGGATTTTTTTCCCTAATCGATGTGCCTCATGCATCACCGCTGTAGCCACAATATCGTTACTGGCGATAACCCCGTCCGTATCCGGATGCTTGCTGAATAACTCTTTGGCCCACGATTCCGCATCCTTGAACGAAAAGGACGTTGTTTCGACGACATGATAAGTAATATTCAATTGCTGAAGTTCTTCAACCGCTCCACGAAAACGATCCTGCGCCGGACGAATATGTGCGGGACCCTGCAAGACTGTAATTTGTTTGCTGCCACGGGCAACCATTTCCTGAGCCGCCAATCGACCACCATGGGCCCCATCTGCAAATACGGAAAGGCTGTCACTGGAAGTCCGATCGAGAAAAACGACAGGAATTTTCAGCTTGGCATAGCAGTCGGCGTCTGGATCATTGGTAGATGAAATGACTCCAACAACATTATTTTGCGTAAACGTGTCCATGTAATCCAGTTCTTTTTGGCGATCTTCATCGCTGTTGCCAAAAATAATTCGAAAATCATTTTCCTGCATTCGATCCTCCACCCCGCGAGCCAGCAAGGGAAAGTAAGGATTCGTAATATCCGGCAAAAGCAGACCAATTAATCTGGATTTCTTTTTATACAAAGAACGAGCGACCTCGTTAGGCTTGTAATTCAGCTGCTTAACAGCCGCCTCAACCTTCCGGCGTGTGTCCTCATGCACATATCCTGTTTCATTAATAACTCTGGATACGGTCGCTACAGAAACACCTGCAAAGCTGGCGACCTGTTTAATTGTTGTCATAATGTAGTTTCAACTCCAATGTGTAACCGGTTACAGGTATAAAATATCACAGTAATTGTTTTTTGACAAGTATTAAATATTTGCACATTAAACGCCGTGGGCTTATAATCCATATTGTAACCAAATAAGTTTCATCTTTGATACGCATTGTAAAAGTGAGCTGACTCATTTCCGCTTACTCAATAAAACATGGAGGCTTTTCCTTATGAATATTGAAGTTTGGTCTGATTATATGTGCCCGTTCTGTTATATCGGCAAACGCCGTTTGGAACAAGTGCTGCAGCAATTCCCACACCGCGATGAGGTAAAATTAACATTTAAGAGCTTTGAACTGAACCCGGATGCTGTAAAAGATAGCGGCAAAACGATCAATGAAGAGCTGTCAGCTAAATATGGCGTCAGTCTGCAAGAAGCACAAGCGATGAATGACCGTATGAACGAAAATGCACGCTCTGCAGGTTTGGAATACAATATTCACGCGATGGTGCCGACCAACTCTCTTGATGCTCACCGTTTGACACATTGGGCTCAAACACAGGGCAAAATGCTGGAGCTGAGCGAGCGTTTATTCCAGGCTGTCTTTATAGAAGGCAAGCATACCGGCGACCATGAAGTGCTGGCGGCATTGGCTGCCGAGGTTGGTTTGGATCAGAAAGAAGCTGCGGCTATATTGGCCAGTGACCGCTTTACGGATGAGGTTCGTGCCGATGAAGCCGAAGGCGCTGAGTTGGGCGTTCGCGGTGTGCCGTTCTTTGTGTTTGATCGGAAATTTGCGGTTTCGGGCGCTCAGCCGGAGGAAGTGTTCCATGATGCTCTGCAAAAAGCATGGAGCGAACGTTCTCCATTTACGATGGTAAGCGCAGACTCCTCCGAACATGATGCAGGTGGTGTATGTACTGACGACGGTTGTGAAATTCCTCGCCAGAAATAAAACTTCAAAAGAAGCGTGCCTAACAGCCGATGAACTTCGCTGCTGGCACGCTTCTTTATTTATAACGATTTAATCATTCCGCCATCAACAAGAATGGTACTGCCTGTCAAATAGGATGAAGCTGTCGACGCCAGAAAAGCAACGACTTTACCAAACTCCTCAGGCTCCCCATATCGTCCCAACGGAATGCCCTCTTCTGCTTGCCTGCGAACCTGATCTGCCGTCTGGGAAGTTTTCTCTGCCCGAAGCTCGTCCAAGCTGCGAACACGATCTGTTGCAATTCTCCCAGGTGCTACAGTATGTACCAGAATATTGTAAGGAGCTAATTCCATAGACAATGTCTTTGCCAGTCCAGCAACCCCTGTGCGTAGCGTATTCGAGATAATCAGGCCAGGAATCGGCTGCTTCACCGAAGAAGAGGCAATATTTAAAATTCTGCCGCTTTGCTGTTTTTTCATATATGGCAGAGCCTCGCGAATCAACCGGATATGACTAAGTAAATTTTGCTCAAAGGCCTGCAGCCAAACTTCATCCGTAAAGTCATCAAAGGTTCCCGCAGGTGGCCCACCCGCATTGTTAACCAAAATATCGATGGTACCATACAAATCCACTGTGCGGCGGATGGCCTTGGAAATATGCTCTGGTTTCGTTACATCACAAACTACATATTCAACCCGTCCACTCGCTGTTGCCTGTAATTCGGCCTGTGTCCGCTGAAGCTCGGCTTCGTTTCGTCCTGAAATCACGACATTCGCTCCTTCACGCGCCAGTTCCCGTGCGCTTGCCTTGCCAAGCCCTTTACTGGAACCCGCAACAAAGGCAGCCTTTCCCGTTAATCCCAAATCCATGTTTGCCACTTCCTTTTCTCTGTTATCTCAATTTAATTGTACACATGCCGAGCATGTAATGCGAGTAGCCTTTAACACAGATAGAAAAGGCTCTGACGATTTAGTCAAGAGCCTTTTCGCTATTACAAGAATTTGTGTTCACAGCACATTAGGGTGTTGATGTAGGCGTTAATGATGTTGGCTGCTCGTATATGACCACGGACTGGCTCTCAGGCTCCCATTTAACATGGGCTCCCAAGGCCTCTACGATTACCCTTACAGGCACCATTGTCGTCCCGTCCACTATGGATGCCGGCTGCTCGATAGAATACGACCGACCGTTAATATATACGTTGGAGCTGTTAACAATTAATTTGACAGATACGCCGTTACGAGTGACAATAACAGCCTTTTCTTTCGGATCCCAGGCAACCTTCGCATCCAAGGCTTCGGAAGCTGTTCTAAACGGAACTAGTGTAGTTCCATTGCGATTAATCGGTTTGGTGTCGTATTGTTTACCGTTCACGAACAGCTTCATACCTGACTGCCGTCCAGCTTTCTTCGAGAACTCACCTAGCTTTTTGTAGCTGTCCAGATCAGTTACATCAGCCAGCACCGCTTCCTCTTGCATGTAAACAGCATCTGTTAGATTTCCATTTTGGGCCAGCAGATCAGCTGCCTCAGTCAGTGCTTTACCTGAATTCCGGATCGATTCGAGTTCTGCAATCTGCTCCTGAGTCAATCGGTCCGGGTATTTCGTAAGCAGCAGGTTCGCAATAACCGCTCCTGCCGGCTTATCCTTCGTATTTTCTACCGCATTAAGCAGACCCTTGTACCCGTTGTGTCCCTTGTGACCTTTGAACTCCCCGTATGTATCATACGTTACTGCAGTTACTGCAGCAGGTGCTTCTTCACCCTTTTTGCCAAGTGCTTTATCGTTAGGATTTTTGGACTGATCATTGCCTGAGTCATGCGGTTTGCTTACCTTTTCCCTGCTCTTTTCATTCACGTCTTTAACAGACGTCTTTGCTTCCTGCCTGTTCTCTTGACCATTTCCGCGCCCCTGTTTGGCTGCAGCGGTTCCTGCTGTCAATCCCAAGACTAGTATACACGCTAAAAAGGCTGTCCAAGTGTTTCTCATGATGCAATTCCTCCTTATAGTAAGACCGGGCTCCAATGTCCCTAGATGTATTAACGGCTTCTATAAGCTGATTCTTTATCTTTTTTTAACTAATGGGTGAAACGCCGTGAGAGCTGCAGCGCAGATTGCCAATCCAGTCTAAAATTTTAATATACGCCTGACCGATTTCCACAGTATAATGGAATTTACACATGCATTTTTAAGCATTAGCCCTTACATTCGCATAATAGAAAGAAGATGAAACAGACATGTTTGGCACCATACTTTTGGACGTTGTTTTACCTATTTTTGTACTCATTGGCTTGGGGTGCATCATGCAATATTATTTCCGACTGGATTTGTACACCTTGGCTAAAATCAATTTTTACTACATCACCCCTGCGGTAGTGTTTACGGGACTTTATAATTCGGAAATATCCTTGATGCTCATGGGTGAGGTTTCGCTTTTTTATGCCTTATACATAGCTATTCTGTACGTGATCAGCACAACCGTCGCCCGATCTCTGAAATACAGCCCCGGGATGCGTGGAGCTTTTACAAACAGTGTTATGCTAGATAATTCAGGAAATTATGGTCTGCCAATCAACCAATTGGTGTTTAAGGGTGATCCACTGGCTATTTCCGTTCAAGCTCTGATCATGACCTTTCAAAGCTTTGTTACGTTTACATACGGTACATTTGTTGTACAGAATGGCAAAGCCAATACCCGAAGAATTTTAATTAATTTTTTAAAAATGCCTGTACCCTACGCGCTTGCGCTGGGCTTGCTGCTGAATGTACTTCATACTCCATTGCCCCATTTACTAACTGAGCCTTTGAATTATATCAGCCAGTCGATGGTTGCCGTTGCTCTGCTTACTTTGGGAGCGCAAATTGTGCAATATCCCTTCCGTTTGCGCCGTACAGCCGTGTATATCAGTATGGTACTGCGCCTGATCGCAGGTCCCATAGTCGGTTTTCTGATTGTATCGCTGCTTGGCCTCAAAGGAATTCCGGCTCAGGCACTGCTCATTGCATCCGGTATGCCTACTGGCGTGAATACAAGCATTCTGGCGGAAGAATATAAAAATGAACCTGATTTTGCCGCACAAACGGTATTGCTTTCTACGATTGTGAATGTCATAACGATGACCCTGTTGATTTCCGCCTCCCGGTACCTTGTATGACGGGCATTCCCATCCCACAGTTTAAACGCTTTTCGAACGAGGGCGTTTCTTTTTTTTACTAAATAAAGAACATACGTTCCATTCTACTCCTTCTTTTTCTTATGGTGGATTTGTGTTTTATGGAGATATGAGGCGACAAGAGACGGTTTTTCTATTTTGAATTTTTCATATAGTGAAATAATTACTATAATCTGCAACCGCCTCTTTATACATTAGTAAGACATTTTCTTTTAAAAAACGATTTTTAGCGTTTGACGTGGGCATCCGGCGCTTTATCCGATACGAGATTCAAAACAATATTGTGCTCCAGAAGCGCCTTCAGTCCGCAAAGGACAATTGTAAAGCCCTCCGTTGATACTATGGCTTGCTTTACAATGTCATCACCATCGCCTTTAAATCCGGTGTTGGTAATCGTAACGAGCGTTTCATTCTCCGTCCGGGAAGTAAATATCCATTCGACTGTGGTGCCAAATTCGATGAGGATTCGCTTGTTTTCCTCCACTTCCTTTACCTCTACGTTTGCGGAAACGCCGTACATCTCCCAATCCCATCGAACACGATCTCCCGTTTTTAAGCTCCCGCTGCTTTTGGTGAACCAGAATTTTGTGGTGACCGCAGGGTCGATAAAAGCCTCGAACACCTCTTTTACCGGTTTTCTAATCAACATTTCCGCCTTTGCTGCTGGTTGATGACTTAAGGTTAACTTCATCATTTCATCCTTCCTGTTTGCCTGATGGCTCTCTAGCTTGACACTTTCTTATTTTGCCTCGTTCAAAAGCTGTACATGCACCAAAAAGTTTACCGTCCGAAGCCTGCGATAATGGCTGGACCGCAAAAAGCCAGCTCACTCATTCAGAGTGGCCGGCCTCATTGCAAGCTTTAAACAGATGCAGGACTCGCAAGGCTTATTGCTAGAAAATTAGCCTTATGTGCATCTAAGATATGTCTAACGAGATTTACGGTTCAATTCCCCACTGTTTGCTGCCAGATAAATAAGCGGTAATTTTGCTTGAATCCTTCATGCTGCTTGATGCACTGTCAAAGGAATAATCATCAAGTTGCGAGTAGTTGGTCCAATCCACCTTGGATATCCGGGTTTGCAGCTCGACACTTTGACCAGGCTCTAAATAACCTGCTGTAGATTTAAAGCCGATTTCCGCATAAGTATCCGCTCCTGTTTTTGGATCGGACATCTTTTTAAAGCTGGCGAATACATTGGATGCACCGTAGTTAGACCAATCCGTGAAGAAATTCAGAGCTTTCTCCCCGTTCACGGTAAAATAATAGCGCAGCGTTACATCCGCTAATGAGACGCGAGAAGTGCCTGTGTTAAAGATTTTAATTCTAGGATTAATTGTATTTGTTGTATCCATCAAATTGCCATTGTATGCCTGTACCTTTAGAACGCCCTGCTCTGTTCCAGGCTCAGTGCCTGGGTCCGTACCCGGATCAGTACCGGGATCAGTGCCTGGGTCTGTTCCTGGATCGGTTCCCGGATCAGTACCTGGGTCCGTTCCTGGATCAGTTCCCGGATCACTAGGCGTGTTGTCCTTCACTGTAACGACAAATTGAGCATCGCCACCTGTATTGAAATGGAACGTCAATGATGTGTTTCCTTTTGGAAGTGTGGACAAATACTTACTGGAGAGGATTACCTTTTCGCCGTCGAGTTTATAATCCTCATCTTTCTTTAATACCGTGCTGCCCTGCTGGATTTCATCCAGCGTATTGCCATTCAGTGTAAGCTTGACAGAAATATCAGCATAGCTGCCGTCCGGCCCATAGGTTGCAGCCGTAGGGGTAATCGTGGACTGAGCCGGAGCCTCTTCGCCGCTCAAGCGGTCCGCCACGAGAATTCCACGTCCATTGGTTCCCAGATACGCACGTCCGTATACCCGAGGGTCGCCGATAATCGTCGTCACCCGTGCGTACTGGTGTTCGTCATCATTAATGCGCACCCAGTTCGCGCCGCTATCATCCGAACGGTAAAATCCACGTACACCATCGATTTTGCCGACGATGAATACGGCCGCATTAGTGCGGTTCGGAGCCGCTTTGCCGAAGCCGACAAAGTCTGCTTGCTCAACATTATCCAGCTTGGTGAAGGTGACGCCGGAATCCTTGGAATGCCACAAGCCATAAGACCCTCCATCCTCGGAGCCCCCGGCGAGCCACACGTCTCCTTCCACACCACGGACAGCACCGATATCCGCATTGCCTTGGGATGGCAATCCAGTTGCCGCGGATGCCTTGAAGGAAGCCCCTCCATCCGTGCTCGTATATACTTTTCCGGCTGCAAATGCGTAGTATTTGTTCGGGTTCACCCGGTCAGAGGCGATCTTGGCATTTGCCGGAACACCTGTGCTCGCTGTCCACGAATTACCGGATGTCTTGGAGTAAAATACTCCTTTGTCCGATGTGCTCCAGAGCAAGCTGTTGCCATCAGCAGCTACGGCAATGCTGCCTCCTCCTGCAGTGCCGGAAGGCTCGCTGTTCGCTTTATACCAGTTCGCTCCGCCATCATGGGAGAATCCGATGGATTTGGCATTTGGATCTTTTTTGTAATCCGCCTTGCCAACCCGTGCCATAAAGCCGGGATTTGACTCTGAATAATCTATGCTTTCGCTGCTTGTAAAGGTCGGGTTATCCAGCATTTTAGCTGGAGCCTTGAACAAGTCATCATGTCTAAAGCCGGAGACATCACCGACTCCGCTCACCAAAGGGGCACCGCTTGGAGGACTCACCAGATCCAAAATGGCCGTTTCCTCTATACCCTTGGCTGCCACCGAAATGTCAATCTTTCCACCTTTATCCCAGTTGGTCAGATTTTTGGAGCCATAAATAGTAGCCCCCGTACCATACATCATACGGTCTGAATTGAATGGGTCAATCTCCAGATCGCCGACCATCCAACCAAGCTTCGGAGATACCTCAGGTGGAGCAGGAATCGTATTAAAGGTCAGCCAAGGCGCGGCTGTAATATCCTGATTGTATCTCAGCTTGCGATTTGGATAATATTCGAATTCCCAAATGGGGCTCCAGGTTGCCCCGCTGTCTGTGCTGCGATAAATTTGTGCATCCGGCCACCAGGAATTCAGCGTAGACACCATCAGAGTACCTGGCTTCTGCGCATCCACTGCCAATCCGCCATATCCAAAATAATCGTCCGAACTGCTGCTGGCGACAGGACTTATATCGGTCCATTGCCCGCTGGCGGTATTCAATTTCCACACTTCACCTTTTGTCCCGTCATAAGGGCCAGCTCCATCACTATACGTAATGTACAGATTTCCGTCCGAGGACAAAACACCATGATGCGGCAAATAACCTGTTGGTTGTCCCGCTACAGCAGACCAGGTCTTCCCGCCATCCGTACTGCGGTACACACTTTCCTTCTTATCGGCTACACCCACATAAATCGTCTGAGTCGCTTTGTCGGATGAGCCTGTTTTTTTATCAAATGTAATCCAGGCCAAGCCAATGTTATCACTGGTATACTCATTTGAAGGGTCTTGCACGAAGTCGCCAGGATTCGGGAAGCTGGTCACCTTGCTCCAGGTCACCCCGTAATCATCACTTCTCCACAAACCATTGCCGCTTCGTGCCCCGAAGAACAAAATATTGTTCTTATTCGGGTCAATCGTCAGCCGTTCACCCATCGAACGTCCCGGCATATTACCCCCGATCTTAAAAGGAAGCTTGGTTGTCTGCCACGTATTGCCCCGGTCGGTCGAACGCATAATTTGCCCGTTTTCCTTGTCCCAGGAATTGGTATACGTACCTGTGGCAATATATACCCGATTGGGATCGACAGGGTCGGTGGCCAGCGCGTCTACCCCATTTTTATTCCAGTCATCCCAGCCGACAGAATCCGTCAGCGGAATCCAGCTCTCTTTGGCAGCATCCCAGCGGTAAGCCCCTCCGATATCCGTACGGGCATAAATCAGATCCTTTTCCTTTTCATTAAAAATAATACCGGGCACAAACCCGCCGCCTCCGCCTGTAACTACACTCTTCCAGCTGTACTCATCGCTTGTTGGTGCCGCATGCACCTGCGCTGCCATCCCCGGCCAGGAAGCTCCTGCGATCATGAGCGCCAGACACGCAACTCCTAATTTGCTTTTTGCCTTTTTCAATGAATGCCATCCTCTCTTTCGTTTGAACATACGTCATACCTGCTGTCAAAAATTAGCCAATTCGATCCTCCGTTTCAACTCGTTTCAGCCCACAACTCAAACTGACTTCTTCCGCCTTCACCTCCAATCATGCAATGAAATAATAAAAAGAAGTCACCAATTAAGCCTTTCCTTTCCAAATAAGGGCTTACATTGTGCATCTCATTCAATACATTCGTCATTTTTCTGTTATTTCCTTGTGTAAAAATTCAAGAATATGTAATATTACCTATATAATTTATGTACTTTTACTCCTGCTAAATCGCTCCATTTACCGTTTAATCCATCTGTTTTTTTCTATTTATAATTTTTCATATATTGAAATAATCATTTAATTTTCTTGTTTTTGCATATGTCAAAATTCCTCGATAAATGCCAAAAAACCGCGCATAGCGCGGTTTAAGCGATCTTCGGCCGCAGCTGATGCCCCGGCAGAATTCAATTAATTCCATATTATTACATATACTCAAGCGCTAATGCTAAAAAATGCTGCCTGCCACCAGCAGAGCACGCTCATCGAAATCAAAATGAGGATGGTGATTGACAACAAAAAAAGAGCCGCTGGATCATCGCCTCGACTCTTATTGTTCATAGTATATTATTATGAATTTTTCATGTATTGAAAAACTGACTTATATTCCCTCGTACGGGATGTGTCTGTTCCCTGTAATCCCCGTTCGTATAGCGATCAATCACCTTGCGCCAAAAGGATTGTGCCGGTCTATTCGTGCTCATCTGTGTCACCTTCCAACGCCCGGCAAAACGTCCAAACAGCTCATGAGCTGCCCAGGTTCCGACGCCATTATGCCGATAAGGACGAAGCACAAAAAACTCAGCCATATAGTAGTCAGCCTCCCGATTGCTGGACATTCGGTCAACCAGCGCAAAGCCCACAGGAATATCCTGTCTCCATATTAAAAAAGGCAGCTTCTGTTCGCCACTTGTCCAGTATTGATACAAATCCGGGTAAGCCGGGAATGTACCTTTCTCAGTAACATCAATTCGAAGATAGGCTGTAAAATCATATAAATAAAATTGCATGAGCTGCACAATAATGTCTTTCTGCGACTCTGGTACACTTTTTATGGACAGCTTAAGTTCGGATTTGATATTATACCCCATACTTTCACCTCTCTTGGCGGTTCAGTGCATTCCTTACTTTGGCTACTTCTCATCCAGTACTGTTCAAAATATGTTAAAATACATATATATTATGACCGGACGAGGTGGAACCCAATGAATATACAAAAGATCATCGACCGGCGCAAACTGGATGAAAAAATGCCGGATCTACCGTGGTACGTACAGCAATTTATGGATTACAAGCTTCCCGACCTATCCCCCTCTACCCTTCTGGAATATGTACGGGATTATGAAGCTTTTTTTTCATGGCTTCGCTCGGAAGGCTTGTCTGCCGGAGAAACGAACGCCCAAGTTACGCTGGAAGAACTGGAGACACTTCATATGGACAGCATTACAGGTTTTCGTTTGTTCCTGTCCACTAAACGCGAAGGCTCCAACTCCCGCATTACGATTTCACGCAAGCTATCGTCTCTCCGTTCCCTCTTTCATTATTTAAGCCAGATCGCTGAGGATGAAAATTTTTATCCGTTGCTCAAACGCAACATTATGGCCAAGGTGGAAATCAAGCGCATACATAAACCCAAGGATACAGCCGCCAAGCTCAAGGGAAAAATATTGGAAGAGGAAGAGCTGCTAGAATTTATCGGCTATATTTATGAAGGCTATGGACACGATCTGGCCGACAACAAGCAGGCGCTTTACTCCTATGAGCTGAATAAGGAACGGGATGCCTGTATCGCCAGTCTCATTCTGAACTCGGGTCTGCGCGTGTCCGAAATCGTCAATCTGAACATGGATGATCTGGATCTAAACAATAAATTACTATACGTGTACCGCAAAGGCAATAACGATGAAACGTTTAAAACACCGGTGTATTTCCGCGAGCAGTCCAAGGATGATCTTGTACTCTATTTGTCACTAAGACATACCCGTTACCGTGCTCCAAAAAAAGAAAAAGCTCTCTTTGTAGCACGACCCAACGGCAGCACGGAGGGCAAACGGATGACCAAAAGAGCGATTCAGGCGATGATCATCAAGTACGCCAAACGATTCGGCAAGCCTTACCTGACCGTTCACAAGCTCCGCCATTCGTTTGCCACCGACTATTATTTGCAAAATGATATCTACAAAACCAAGGAACAGCTCGGGCACGCTTCGACAGAAACGACCGAAGTCTATGCCCACCTGACCGACAAAACCATGTCTCAAGCGATTGAACGGCGGCTGGAGTCTCAAGCCGAATCATCCGATTGATGTCTCAGTTTCGTTCATCCGGTACATCTTCACTTTGCTGCTGAATCTGACCAATTAGCCAGCGACCTGCCTGGTCGTTGGCATTGGCAGCAAATATTTGTATCGTTTTGTCCGAATAGTGACCTTGAGCCCATTCCATTTGATGCTTCCAAACCGCTACTCCCTGAACATTTGACAGCGTAGCTGCAAGATGGGCATCTGTTGAATCACGTATCATGACGAGCTTGGGGTAATGCTCCTGCTTAAAGCCTTCAAGCAATACACAGTCATAGGCCTGAAAATGCCGAATCAGTCCGCTGACAGGTCGACTCTGCTCTTCTAAAATGGCTGTTCTTCCAGCTGAAACAATAGCCACGCCTTCGGCACCCGCTTGCCGATGCTTGTATGTATCTGTCCCCTCATGATCCATCTCAAACTCATGCCCATCATGCTTGACCACTGCCACGCGCAGCCCGGAATCCCGCAAATAACGAATCAATCCTCCGAGGAAGGTCGTTTTCCCCGTATTTTTGTAGCCGACGATCTGACACACATACGGCTGCTTCGTATTCACGCTATCTGGCCGCCTTGGAGTATCAATACACGCACCTCTTCTCCAGCACGCAAGCCTTCTGTTGTTGGAGGAACCACGATCAGACAATCACTGTCCTTTATCGTCACCATAACACTGGATTCATCCGCTTGCGCAGGAATGGCATACACTTGACCGTCGCGTATTTCAAGAGAGCTGCGTACAAAACGGGTAAAATTGTTCACCTTCGTATAATCTGCGCCCAGCCGTACCGTCCAGGTTGGCAAATACGGCTGCTCCGAAGACAGCATCATTTGAATGGTAGGTCGCACAAACAGCTCACAGCCTACAAAGCATGCACCGGGATTGCCCGAAAGCGCAAATAGCAGCTTGCCGTC
>NZ_JH601067.1:219021-239311 GCF_000245715.1 Paenibacillus sp. Aloe-11
CTGTTGTCACACTGCCCGGACGCATCGTGACCTTGTTGAACAGCATATCTACGTCCTCCTGGCGAACCAGGTCACCCATAATATCATAATCCCCTACCGATACACCGCCGCTCGTAACGACGATATCATAGGCTGCGATTGCTTCACGTACAGCAGCACGGGCCAGATCAAGCTCATCATGAATGGCTTGCAGGATGAAGGGTTCTCCTCCTGCCTCCCTGATTTGAGATGCCAGCATATATGTATTACTGTTTCGAATTTTTCCCGGTTGTAACGGTTCATCCACCGCAAGCAATTCCGAGCCTGTAGAAAAAACGGCCACCCGTGGCTTCCTGTAAACAGGAACCCGATGTACACCAAAGGTAGCCAAAACCGAGATATGCCCCGGTCCCAGGCAAGTTCCTTTACTGAGCAGGAGCTGTCCTTCCTGAATCTCATGACCAATCGGCGTTACATTTTTGCCGATCTCCATACGCTTCTTCAAGCCGACGTATGTCTGTCCATCTTCCTCGCGCAGCTGTGTTGCCTCCAGCATGACAACGGTGTCGGCTCCCTCTGGTAATTGTGCTCCTGTCATAATGCGGGCCGCCAAGCCCGTCTCTACCCGCTTGTCCGATACGGAACCGCATGGAATCTCGTCCACAACGCGCAGCCAAATCTCCTGACCGGACGAGCAGGCATCGGTGTCCGAGCCCAGAATTGCATACCCGTCCATACCAGAGCGACGAAAACGAGGATACGGATGTGGTGCAGTCAAGTCCATCGCTAAATATCGTCCATGCGCCTGCTCCAGCCCTACCTCCTCCCGTTCTCCCTGTTTGACATGCCCCGCGATTCGGCTCTGTGCCTCATCCACCTGAATCGCTTTACGCTGAAATTTTCCCAAGTCTAAAGATGTCTGGTTCATAATGTCACTCCGTTCTTCTGTAGTTCCCCTTTCTGTTATAACTCTAAAACCGCTTTCTGGCAAATCCGCTTCCTGATATGGAACAAAAAACAGCCCGGGATCTCTCCCGAGCTGCTTGAGCTGCATGACCATCATCGTCGACTTCGTCGACTAATCTTGCCTGAGCCACTACGTGTTTTAGGCTTGCTGTAAGATTTGCGCGGTGAGCCAAATATGCTGGAACCGCTGCTGCCCTGATCACGTGAAATCGAGCCTCTGCTTGGTGAACTGCTGCTGGAGCCTCTGTCAAACAAGCTTCCGCCTGATCCGACCGTGGAGTCTGATCCCTTGCCTCGACGAGTTACCGAGCCCTTCCGCTCCACTGTAATCGGAGGAATAGCTTTCTTTTCCTGCACCGTAGGAGCACGGTATTGCCCCTGAGAAGGCCGGTATACATCTCTGCTGGAGTAGCCCCGGTAAGAACCTGAGCCACGCAATGAATCAAAGAGTGCATCCAGCACAGTTGCCGTTAAGTATCCTTTTAGAAAGCTGGAACTGTAATTTTGTTCGACATACTTTTTACTGTCGACCTCAATTAACGTATCTTCCTTCTTGGCTGGGTCTTGCTGCAAATGGTACCATTCATCGCTATATACGAGAAACATCCGCTCATTGTTCTGCGGCGACATTTGCTCCGGTGTACGCTGTTCTTTCAATTCCTCTGCTACTTCTGGAACCGTTTTGCCAGCGGCCCGGTACACGTATGAGGTTGAGTTTCCGCTACCGCTTACCGATTCCAGCGGGTACGTATCTTTCACATTTGGCGCACCGCAGCCGCTTAGCACGGATACGAACAAGCTCAGCGCCACAATAACCTTTAATGCATACTGCCAGGTGCGTTTGCTCATGTGTAACCCTCTCCTAGCTTGCCCGAATAACCTTGACGTCTCCGGTAATCACTTCTTCACCTTCATAAAGCATAAAGCGACCATCCTGCCACTCTACCCGCAGCAGATGATAGTCATCCGACTGGTATTGCCAAACATGCTGTTCTCCACCCTGTCGGAATGGCGCACGCCCCATAACCGTAACATGCCCAGAATATTGCTCCTCCAAATGATACGTTGTATCATCCAATTCCAAAATAGTCGGCACTTCTTCCGGGTTGTCCAACCTGCCATCGATAGCCTGATAAAGTCCAAATTGGAGCGTTTCCCGTTCCTCAATATGAAGGTAGCTGACTTGATTACCATCCTGAAGCGTCAAAACAACGGCATTCCGGGCACGATTATGTACTCGGCCTACCACTTCATAGGTGACAAGCGACACTTCACAGATATCACCCGGATTTAAGTGAAGCATACTCTTCTCCGCTTTTGGCGGCTCAGGCTTGGCAAACAGATTTGAAATTCGTTTCCACACACCCATGATAACTTTCCCTGCCTTTCTTAGCCTAGAAGCATGCTGTAATAATCAAGGCGCCAACCAGATGCAGCGTCCCTGAAAACAGACCAAAACCAATTTTGCCTTCCTGTGTGCCTTTATCCAGATCAAACTGCGCCCAGTACCGCAACAGTAAACGTACAATAATTTCCAAAATAAACAGGATGACAAAAGCAATGACCGAGTACACAAGCGCCTCTAGCAAATTGTTAGCTGTAGCAATGGAACCTGACAAAATGTACCCCTGTGCAATCAGCTTCATAATCATTCGTACCGTTACAGCCATATTACCGGCTTTCACTTCGGCAAAATCCTTATACTTCGTAAATAAAGAGTCGACATACATCAACACGAACAGCAAAACGGCACCCGCACCAGTCCATACCAGCATCGCCTTCATCGTTTCTAAAAAATGCATTTCATCCCATCCTCCACATCTTCTTGACCTTCATTTATGTTGCTTTACGCCTCCAGGCAGGGAAAAGCGAAGGAGAAAACATTTCTCCTTCGCTTCCTAACCATTACGCTGATAGCAATGCTCACACTGCTTATTTATTTTCGTATTGCTTCAACAAAGCAGCAAGCTCGTCGTCCACGGCGCTTTTCTTATCCAGCTCCTTGAACTCCTCATCCAGCGATTTTTCCTTGGAGGACATTTCATTGCTCGCTTCAGCACGCGCTTCTGCTTGCAGCATTTTTTCTTCCATACGCTTCAATCCGGCAGTTGCCGTATCTGAGCTAAAACCGTTCATTGCTTTGTTAATTTCAGTTTGTGCTTTAGCTGCATTATAGCGGGCAACCAGTGTCTCGCGCTTGTTCTTCATTTCTGTCAGCTGTCTGCGCATTTCATCCAGCTTGCCACGCAGGTTATCGGCTGCGGCTTTGTTCTGATCATAACCAGCCTTAAACTCGTTCATCTTTTGCTCGGCAGATTTCTTTTCTTCCAACGCGCGACGGGCCAGATCCACATTTTGTGCTTTCGCTGCGGTATGAGCCTGCTCTTCACGTTTTTTCACCAAAGCCGCTTGCTCTTCATATTGCTGCTTGAATCTCTTTTCAATAGCAATTTGAGCAGCTACCGCTTTCTCGGCATCTTCCAGATCCTCTTGCATATCACGAATGTATTGATCTGTCATTTTGACTGGATCTTCTGCCTTGTCGATAATCGCGTTAATGTTGGACATCGTAAGATCTCTTAATCGTTTGAAAATAGACATGTGAAGTTCCTCCTAGAGTTGAATGCTTAAATTTTAAGCTCTGTACACATGTTTACGCAAGTTTTGCATGAGGGTTTCAAAAATCCTAAAAGCCGCGCAGGTAAGGCTCCGGGATATCCGCTTGTACTTTCAACGCCCGCGATGCATGCAGCGCCCAATAGGGGTCACGCAACATGGCACGGCCTATCGCTACCAAATCCGCCTCTTTCTGCCGAATAACCCGGCTGGCATCCTCATAATCATCCAGTAAGCCGACAGCAATTACGGGCACATTCAGCTTTTCCCGGATGTGATGGGCCAAATCCACCTGATAGCCAGCACGCGCAGACGGACCTCCGCCCGAACCAATCGGCCCCTCGCCACCGGAAGAAATATGAAAAATATCCACACCTGCATCGCGATAGCGTTCCCCTATGCCTGATATGTATTCCACATCATAACCGTCCTCGACATATTCTTTGGCAGATAACCGCATGATCACAGGCATATCAGCAGGAACAACCTCTTTAACAGCACCTACTACCTCAACACCAAACAAAGATAAATCCTGTCCATACTCATCTTCTCTTGTATTGGTTAAAGGGGAATGAAATTGATGGATCAGATAACCATGAGCGCCATGAATCTCAACCGTGTCAAAACCGGCTTCCACTGCGCGACGTGCACCTTCTTTGTAAGCTTGAACCAGTTCCCTGGCTTCAGCTGTCGTCAAGGCGTGCGGTACTTTAAAGCGATCACTAAAGGGTATTGAGGACGGAGCCACAGGCTGCTCAGCATCCTCAGCCTTACGACCGGCATGGCCTAATTGAATTCCAATTTTGGCACCGTATTTGTGAGCTTCCTCCACAATTTTACGATATGCAGGAATATGGTCGTCACTCCAAATGCCCAAATCACGATCCGTAATGCGTCCATCCGGGTGAACCGCTGTCATTTCCACAATAATGAGTCCAGTGCCGCCTACCGCCCGGCTAACGTAATGGACATGATGCCAATCCGTTGGCTTTCCGTCCTTGGCCTCCACGCTGTATTGGCACATCGGGGGCATAACAATCCGATTTTTTAAAGCCAGCCCCTTTAATTGATAAGAAGTAAACAAGTCGGTCACTTTTATCCATCCTTCCTTCAATTCCATGTCTGTACAATTATGAATTGCATCTCCATTATACATCAGTTGTCACAGTATACCGAATCCGTTATCGGGCTAAAACCTGCTAAAATGCTGTTGTTTTCAGTCAGGTTAAGAAAATATGTACGTTTAGCTTCGTCATTTTCACTCATATCCATCATCATATGCTATCATCCCATTGCATATGAGCCTAACCCGATTTAGCGGCATAATTTTAATAGGGCAGGTGCATAATAGCTGAGAGCACCACTAGGTACCACGTACCACTGGACGGAAAGGGGGAATACATATGCCGTACAGAGGAGTGTTACCAAGTATGGCACTGTTACTAGCATTTACGAGTTTTCCTGTTCACGCGGATGTGCCTCCCAGCATCGGAGCGCACCATCCCAAGGAAGCGGCAGTTACTTCTTCTGTACATCAAAGTACAGACCGGACAGCTCCTACCTTAGGCATGCTGCGAAAAAAACATGCCGACATTTTTAAAATGTGCGGCCCGCATACCCGCCAAATTGCCTTAACTTTTGATGATGTACCCGATTCCAGATATACACCACAGGTTTTGGATGTTTTGCACGCGAACGGCATCAAGGCCACCTTTTTTATCGTAGGTCACCGCGCGGAGAGACATCCGGGTATCATCCGCCGTATTATCCGTGAAGGTCATGCGATAGGGAACCATTCTTATACCCATCCGGATTTCAGGAAGGCTACACCAGAACGCTTTCGCAATCAGATTACGAAAACAGAACGTATTTTACAAGCCAGCGCCGGTTTTCGTCCCAAGCTGATTCGTCCACCTTATGGCGAAATCACGGAGCCTCAAATCCAGTGGGCACGTCGCCATGGCTACATGATTGTCAATTGGAATGTAGACTCCCTCGACTGGAAGGGACTAAGTAAAACACAAATCCAGCGCAATGTGATCCCTGCTACCGGGCCCGGCTCCATTATTTTAATGCACGCAGGCGGAGGACAAAGCTCCAACCTGCAAGGCACAGTCCAGGCCCTTCCGGGTCTAATTCAGTCCCTGAAGGCCAAGGGCTACAAATTCGTTACAGTTCCCCGGCTGCTCCACACATCGGAACGGAAATAAAGGGGTTGTTTAAGGAGCGAGCACCGAACTAGATCAACCAAAAAGCTGTCCTGCCAGCAGATGCATTCTGCTAGTCAAGACAGCTTTTTATGTGTGGGCCTGTTTTAAACCTGATCCCATTTATTAAATTGTAAAATCTATGCATTAAGTTTACATAATATATATTATGTTCATTTATTCTGTGTTCAAGGCAATGTTATTTAGCAATAACGTATAATTTCACATTTTGAAAGCCAAAATCGTTCACAAATGATTTGCTGCCAGGAATAAAGATATCAATTCGCTTGCCTGTAATGGCACTGCCTTGATCGCGGGCGACGGCCACAAAAGAATGGTCTGGCAGGCCAGGGTGGGAATACCCTGTAACTAGTACCTTCGTTCCCATCGGAATTACGTTCGGGTCTACCGCAATCGTACCTAGCTTAAGCGGATTGCCGTAGTAGTCTACCGCGCCCCATTTGCCATTTTCATCACCTGCGGCAGAATACGCTGTAGCTTTAACATCAACTACTTTACTGTAATTGAATGTTTTGCCCCATGCTTTAATCGTTGGACCCTCATTTGCTGGTGCTGTCTCCTTAAGAAGCTGTGGCTTCGAATCCGAAGCAGCCTTCACACCTGTGTCGCCAGGCACCTTAATTTGCAGACCTGCATATATGTTGCCCGGGGCAATATTCGGGTTTGCCTTCGTCAGTTCGTCTACCGATACTCCATAACGTTGAGCAAGCAAGAAGAAGGTATCGCCCTCTTTGGCAGCATGTAGCGAAGCGGCATTCGCTACTCCGGCTGTTTGTGCCAGCCCTGCAATAGCTGCGGCAAGCACCGCAAATTTCATGGTTTGTCCAATACGTTTCAGATGTTTCAAAAGATATGTACCTCCTCTGTTATGCCTGCGAAGTTAGCTGTCGGATTCGGACTCAGGAGAAGCCCTATGCTTTTTTGCAATTCACCCCTAGGCAGCTTCCATTCCTATCCGTCTTATGACGAATCGGAATGACTGCCGTTGTTACGTCCCCCGCACTTCCCATAGTTTTGGTCCAAGCATTCGGCGTATATCATGAGCTTTATGCTGGCCCGGCAAGTTTTGGCTTACTGCATAATATCACAATTTTGTAACCTTATCTGCATGAAAATGTTGGGAACCTTGAACATCATACTATATTCATTACAATTTTGTCACTATGAAATCGGTATCTGTTACGAAAATATGGGGAAATAGTGACAGAAAAAGAAAAATCCCTCCTGTCAGACATAGGACTGTGGTCAAGACCCTATTGACTGCGGAGGGGTTGCTTTATAACTTAATGAATCAATTCGTTACAACACTTTGGCAAGAAAATCTCGGGTGCGTTCATGGCTTGGTGTACCAAAAACCTGTTCTGGTGTCCCTTGCTCCACGATTTGGCCCTTATCCATAAAGATGATCCGATCCCCTACCTCACGTGCAAAACCCATTTCATGCGTGACAATCACCATCGTCATGCCGCCTTCAGCGAGCTTTTTCATTACATCGAGAACTTCCCCAACCATTTCAGGGTCCAAAGCAGAAGTAGGCTCATCGAACAGCATCACGTGCGGCTGCATCGCCAAAGCGCGTGCAATCGCAATCCGTTGCTTCTGACCCCCTGATAACTGGTTCGGATAGGTATTCTTTTTATCCTCAAGCCCAACGGTACGCAGGAGCTCCAACGCAATTTTCTCTGCTTCCTTGTTGGACTGACCTTTAACCTGTATTGGTGCAAGTGTCAGGTTTTGCAGCACTGTTTTATGCGGGAACAGGTTAAAATGCTGAAACACCATGCCCATTTTCTCCCGAGTCGCATTAATGTTATGGCCACGGGCCGTTATCGGCTCGCCCTCAAACAAAATCTCGCCGTCTGTCGGCTGCTCCAGCAGATTCATACAACGCAAAAACGTACTTTTTCCCGAACCACTGGGACCGATGATAACGACAACTTCCCCTTTGGCGATTTCTATATCAATTCCCTTTAAAATTTCGTTTTTGCCGAACGATTTACGCAGTTGTTTAACGGTGATCACTGGCTCTCAACTTCCTTTCCCATAAACCCAGCAGCTTGGACAAGCTGAATGTCATTACAAAATAAATAGCGGCCGCGATTAAGAATGGACTTAATCCTTCGTAGGTAATATTCTTGATGACCTGGGCCTGATACATAATATCCACCATACCTATAGTGGAAATAATGGACGATTCTTTAATAATCGTAATAAATTCATTACCGATTGCAGGCAAAATAGACTTAAAGGCTTGCGGTAAAATAACATGACGCATAGCTTTGCCCCGTCCCATACCGAGCGAGCGGGCAGCTTCCATCTGACCACGGTCTACCGCCTGAATACCTGCACGGAAAATTTCAGCCAAGTATGCCGAGCTATTCAGTGACAACGTAATTATACCGGACTGGAGTGGCGTAAAATTGACACCCAGCGTCAGAGCAATCCCGTAGTGGATGATCATGAGCTGCACCAGCATAGGTGTACCACGCAGTACCTCAACGTAAGTCGTCCCCAACCACTCAATAATACGTATACCGCTCATTCGCAGCAAGGATATAATCAAACCAATGACAAATCCGAACAGTACTCCGAGCGCAGACAGCAACAGCGTGTAGCCAATTCCTGTAGCGTATAAGCTGCGATATTTCCAAAAAATATCAACAATACTATTGGAAGAAACCTGACGATCGGCAGACAGGGCACTCGCTTCTGTCGAAAACTTCTCAATAGAACCATCTGCTTTCAAGCGAGCGAGCGTTTTATTTACAGAGGCTAGCAGTTCTGTATTCCCCTTGCGAATACCTACGGCTGTCTCTGCTCCCTCATCCTCAGGCACCGCCTTGGCAAGCGTTACAGTACCGTCCAGTGTGTATCCTTTGGCAACTGTATCCTCAATCACGACAGCGTTGATACGATTTGTCCGCAGCTGAAGCACCAGGTCGGATATTTTATCCAGCGAGGTTACAGAGGCATTGGGCACTTTTTGAGCGATTTCTTCCTGGATACTGCCCTTTTGCGCGCCGAGCTTCTCGCCTTTCAGAGCCGCCATCGTCGGATATTTGTCCTTATCCTCCGGGCGTACCATTATGACTTGCTTGGAGCGGTAGTATACGTCGGAAAAATCAATGCTCTTTCTGCGTTCATCCGTTGGTGTCATACCGGACAGCACCAAGTCTACGCGCCCACTTTGCAGGGCAGGCAGCAAGGAGTCGAAGCTCATGTCCTCGGGGACCATCTCCGCACCCAGATCCTTGGCGATTTCCTTGGCGATTTCAACATCGAACCCAACAATGGTATCCTTACCGTTAATAACTTTATGAAACTCATACGGTGGAAAGTCGGCACTCATGCCCACTACAAGTTTTTTTTGTGGCTTTGCTTCCGTTCCATATGCAGTGAGCATGGGAAGGCCAGCCAACAGCAAGATAACCGCCGTCAAAATCAGGGCGGTAAAACGATATAGCTTTTTCAATCTTTTTTTCTCCCCTTAAATTCTTTATAATAAATAAGATTGTGTCATTATAAATGAATATGCATGATTATGCAATGAATGTTATAGTACAATTTCAGCGTATCTGACGCAGTACCTACATTACAGCTTATATAAAGGAGTTTTCAACATGGATTTTAAACAGAGCATTCAGCAGACCATTGAGCAGCATGCCCAGCGCTTTAAGGACATTTCGTTATTTATTGGCGCGAATCCTGAGCTTGGTAATGAGGAATTTCTGGCCGCTGCCCGTTTAAAAGAAGAACTCGTCTTTCACGGATTTGAGGTTCAGGCACCTGTGTTGGGCATAGAAACAGCCTTTATTGCAACTTATAAAGCAGCCAAGCCCGGACCAATTATCGCTTTTCTGGCGGAATATGACGCTCTGAAAGGACTCGGACATGCCTGCGGACACCATTTGATCTGCATGATGAGTACCGGAGCTGCCGTCGGTCTCAAATCCGTCATCGATGAGGTTGGTGGAGAAGTACGGGTATATGGCACACCTGCCGAAGAAACACGCGGTGCAAAGGTTCCGATGGCCGCTGCTGGATTGTTTGATGATTGCGACATAGCACTTATGACGCATCCCTATGACCACTACGAGAAATCAGGTAAATCGCTGGCAATGGATGCTGTACAATTTGAATTTTTTGGTCAATCTGCTCACGCGGCGGCCAGTCCGCATGAAGGCATTAACGCACTGGATGCAGTGATCCAAACGTTCAACGGCATCAATGCGTTTCGCCAACAGGTGAAAAGTACAGTACGTATCCATGGCATTATCAATCATGGTGGGCAGGCAGCCAACATCATTCCAGATTACGCTTCTGCCCAGTTTTATGTGCGAGCGGCTACACGTCATGAACTGAACACGCTGACCCGCCGAGTTATTCAAATTGCCGAAGGAGCGGCTTTACAAGCTGGATGTCGGCTGGAGACCTCCAATTACGAGACTTCTTATGATGAAATGGTGACTAACCGCGTGCTTTCCGATACCTTTACTGCAAATTTGGTGCAGACCGGAATTGCACTAGAGGACATAACGGAAGGTGAAGATCACGGCTCCATGGATATCGGAAACGTATCGCTGCATTGCCCTGCCATTCATCCGTACATTCAAGTTATTGACGAGAAGCATGCCCTGCATACACCTGAATTCCGCGATTTGGCGATGCAGGACCGGGCTATGGAAGGAATGCTCCTGGCGGCGAGAACCTTGGCATGGACTGCTTGTGATGTCATCACGAACCCTGAACTGCTGGCACAAATTAAAGAAGAATTCGCTCTGTTAAAAAACGGAACTTCTTAAGCTTACTCCTCTTTCTTTCCAGAAAGGAGCAGCCATATATGAACCCATTCTACAGCCAAAAGGGACATTCCTCAGCCATCACTGGCTAAAGGGATGCCCCTTTTTTAGTCAAATTCAATCAATCGGACTTTGTTAGCGAACGGTAAATATCCATATACGCTTCGGCTGACACATCCCAGCTATACTCTCCTGCAAAAGCCGTCTGTGTAAGTCTGGACCAATGCTCAGGCAGGCGATAAAAATCAACAGCACGACGAATCGTATGCAACATGTCATGTGCGTTATAGTTCGTGAAACTAAAGCCGTTTCCTTCCCCTGTGGATTCATTGTAAGCTTGCACGGTGTCGTTCAGCCCACCTGTTTCTCGCACAATTGGAATACTTCCATAACGAAGCGCCAGCAGTTGGCTGATTCCGCAAGGCTCAAACCTCGACGGCATCAAAAACATATCGCTTGCAGCATATATTTTTCGTGACAAAGGCTCGCTGAAGGTAAGCTGCGCTGACATTCTAGCAGGATGGCGCCCCGCCGCCTCCCGGAACCAGTGCTCAAAGGCAGGATCTCCTGTGCCCAGCACGACAAATTGAATATCATCATAATATAAAATCTCGTCAAGCACTCTGGTTACCAGATCAAGCCCCTTCATATCGACAAGCCGGGTGACCATGGCCATTAAAGGCACATCCGAACGAATCGGTAGCCCCAGTTCCTTTTGCAGGCCAATTTTGTTTTCCTTCTTCTTGGCCAAACTGGTACGATACTTCGTATAAATACGATTGTCCGTGGCAGGATTATAGCTTGTGGTATCAATTCCATTCACAATCCCTGACAGGCATCCCTGCTCTCCCAGCTTGTGAAGCAGACCCTCTAACCCATATCCGTAAAACTCCGTCTGGATCTCCTCAGCATAGGTTGGACTCACAGTTGTGACATGATCCGAGTAAGTAAGTCCCCCCTTCATAAAATTCAATCTGCCGTAATACTCCACACCCTCGGGGGTAAAATAGCTACCATCCAGGTTCAGCAGTTCTGTTAAGACCTCATATGGAAAATCCCCCTGATACAGCAAATTATGTATCGTAAACACCGTGCGAATTTCGCTGTAAAAGGGCAAATGGCGATAATCAGCATGCAGAAGCAGCGGAACCATGGCTGTATGCCAGTCATGACAATGCAGAATATCCGGGCGAAAATCCAGATCAGGAAGTATTTCCAAAACGGCCCTGTTAAAAAAGGAAAAGCGCTCGCCATCATCCATGTAGCCGTAAACGCCTTCGCGACCGAAGTAATATTCGTTATCTATAAAATAAACCTTGATTCCGTCCAACGTCAGTTCCTCTACTCCACAATATTGCTCGCGCCAGCCCACAGGTACATGCTTTATCGTTACAGGCCGCAATGAACTCTTATACGTATCAGGAATCCCCGCATATTTAGGCAAAATGATGCGGACGTCACACCCCGCCTGACGAAGTGCCTTCGGCAGTGCGCCAATGACGTCAGCCAACCCACCTGTTTTAATAAATGGATGTGCTTCTGCTGCCGCAAACAAAATATTCATATGGTCTTCCTCCCTATGTGGTTAGTCTGCTTTTTTAGGCCTCCGGGGCACCTTCTTGAGTATAACAATACTGAGGGGTGGAATGGTCACCTCCAGGCTGTAAAGCTGTCCGTGGCAAGGAATTTTGGCGGTTCGGATCACTCCGGAATTCAACTGTCCGCTCCCTCCAAAATCCTTATGATCGCTATTCAGCATTTCCATATAGCTTCCTGCCTTTTGCAGTCCAATTCGATAATTTTCTCTTTGCACAGGCTGAAAATTAATAAGCACAACCAGCGTATCTCCCGGCTTTTTCCCTTTACGCAAATACGTAATTACGCTCTGCCTACGGTCTTCCGCCTCAATCCACTGATAGCCGTCCCACGAATGATCCAGCTCCCATAATGCCTTTTCCTGAATATACAAATGATTCAGCGCTTTCGTATAGACATGCACAGACCGATGACTGTCATAATCCAGCAAAAACCAGTCGAGCTGATCCTGATCCTTCCATTCAATAAATTGGCCAAATTCCCCGCCCATAAATAAGAGCTTTTTACCTGGTGAGGTTATTTGGTAGCCGAGAAGCGCTCGCAGTCCGGCAAATTTTTGCTCATAAGTGCCCGGCATTTTATCAAGCAGCGACTTTTTACCATGTACGACCTCATCATGCGACAACGGCAGTGTAAAATTTTCGCTGTATGCATAGGCTATGGGGAACGTCAGCAAATTATGGCGCTCAGGCCGACGGTCGAAATCCGTTTGAACATAATCAAGCGTATCGTTCATCCAGCCCATGTTCCATTTATAGTTAAAACCAAGCCCCCCATCGCTTACCGGGGAGGTCACCATTGGCCAGGCACTGGACTCCTCTGCCATCATAAGGGCATATGGATAATAGCGGAATACAGTCTCATTCAGTTGTTGAAGGAAAGCGATCGCCTCCTCATTTTCGACGCCTCCTTTGGAGTTCATACAATATTGTCCATCCTGCTTTTCAAAATCGAGGCGCAACATACTCGTCACTGCATCCACACGCAGGCCATCTATATGGTACATCTCCATCCAGAACAACGCGTTAGAGATCAAAAAGGAACGTACTTCCGGCTTGCTATAATCAAACGTCAATGTCCCCCAGCCAGGTTTTTCTGCAATTAGCGGGTCCGCGTATTCAAACAGTGGCGACCCGTCAAATCGTCTCAATCCATGAGCATCTTTCGCAAAATGAGCCGGAACCCAATCCATAAGCACTCCAATTCCCGCCTGATGACAACGATCCACCAAATACATAAAATCATGCGGCTCACCGTAACGGCTTGTCAGTGCAAAGTATCCCGTAAGCTGATATCCCCAAGAAAGGTCATATGGATGCTCACTCAACGGCATAAGTTCAATATGTGTATACCCCATATCGCTCACATAAGGCACAAGAAGCTCTGCCATTTCCCTGTATGTATAAAACGTTCCGTCTTCTTTTTGCCTCCAAGTACCGAGATGGACCTCGTATATATGAAGAGGCTTTCCATATAGTACTCTGCGTTTTCGGCGCCAAACCGCATCATTCCAATGATATCCATCTAAAGAAGCGACCACAGAAGCCGTTGCCGGTCTCACCTCAGCACGAACCGCATAGGGGTCTGCTTTCAGAAAACGTTCACCGTTTGCACCCGTAATATCGTATTTGTAAAAAGTTCCTTGGGATATCCTCGGAAAAAAACGACTCCAAAAACCTGATTTGGGAACTCTATATAAGGAATCCTGTTCCCCATTCCAGTTGTTACGATCTGTAGCAAGCCCGACATGGAGAGCATGAGGAGCCCAGACCGTAAAACGGACGCCCTGTTCTCCGTTCTCCACAGTAAGGTGGGAACCCAAAGATCGGTAGCTGAAATAAAGCGTTCCTTCATGAAACAAATAAATATCTTCCGATGATACAGCCTGTTGCGGAAGAGTTTGCTTTGTCATCACGTCACCACCCTTATATGTTTGTATCATTACCCCATTCTAGCCACAATGAACAGAAAAATGACTACGAAAAAAATAAACCTTGGTTTTTGGGGTATCTTATACACCTGATGGTTTCAAGAGCACCCCATACCGTTTATGTATGTACTACAACAGGCAACTAAACCGGGAGGGAAACGAAATGTTTAACAAAGAATGCATTGCCATGCTACTGGCAGGCGGAGAGGGACGCCGTCTTGCCCCCCTTACTTCAACGATTGCAAAGCCCGCCGTACCTTTTGGCGGTCATTACCGAATTATCGATTTTCCTCTCAGCAATTGCGTAAATTCGGACATTGACACGGTGGGTGTACTGACGCAATATGAGGCGGAATCCTTACACGAGCATATTGGAGACGGGACACCTTGGGGGCTTACAAAAACAGACGACAAAGGAATTACGCTGCTCCCATCCTATAATACAGGTAATGCTGAATATTTGGGAACAGCAGACGCTATTCATAAAAATATCGAGTATGTAGACAGCCAGAATCCAGAGCATGTGCTTATTTTATCCGGTGATCATATTTACTACATGGATTATCGTGAAATGCTGGACTACCACAAAGGTAAAGGTGCCGCGGCTACGATTTCTGTTATGGAGGTTCCTTGGGATGAAGCGCACCGCTTTGGTGTTATGAGTGCCGATACAGATTTGCGCATTACGGAATTTGCCGAGAAGCCGGAAAAACCAGAAAGTAATTTGGCCTCTATGGGAATTTATCTTTTCAAATGGGATTACTTGAAAAGTTATCTACTGGAGGACGCACTGGATGATCAATCCAGTCATGATTTTGGTAAAGACATCATTCCCAAAATGCTGGCAGATCAAGAATCCTTGTACGTTTATGAATTTCAGGGCTATTGGAAGGACGTAGGTACCGTTAAGAGTTTATGGGATTCTCACATGGACCTGCTGCAAGAGAATTGCGCAATTGATCTTCAACGGACGGACTGGCCTATGTACACGCGGGAACGCCGCACAAGATTGAGTGCGCACAAGCTAACTAACCGTATAGCACCGCCTATGGGCAGCCTATTGCACGACTCCTGCCAGGTCGAAGGTCAAATTGAACGCTCTGTCATATTTGGTGATGTTGAGGTAGGTAAAGGCTCAGTTATTAAAGATAGTATCATTATGCCTGACACGCGTATCGGGCGCAATGTGCACATTGAGCATGCGATTGTCGGCGAAGGTGCGGTCATTCGTGACGGTGCCGTCATCAAAGGGAACCCGAGCGAAATTATGGTCATCGGGCCCAATGAAACGGTATTTGGCAAAATGGCGGTGCGTCCGCAAACAGCTCGTATGCTGAAAGAAGCCTATGAGCGTAATACACGCCTGCGTGCTGAAGGCTTTACTTCATAAACAGTACGCATAATTTAAAACAGCCAGCCCTCCAATATGACGAGGACTGGCTGTTTTAATGAAACCTGTAACCAGCTTCGAGTATACATTCTAGCCTTCCATAAGCTGCGGCGGTTCCTTGGCCTGCTCGGCTTGCAAAGCAGGCAGTGAAACTGTAATCGTGGTTCCTGCTCCCAGTTCACTTCTGATGAGCATTTGTCCATGGTGGAGTTCTACAAACTGCTGTGAAATTGCCAATCCCAGTCCTGTACCGCCATTCTGATGGTCTACCTGGAAAAAGCGATCTCTTACTCTGGCCAGGTTTTCTTCACTAATCCCAATTCCTGTATCCTGGACCGATATCTCAATATTGTCCCCAATCCGTTGCAGAGACAGAAAAATAATCGAGCTTTCATGCGAAAACTTGATCGCATTATCCACAATGTTCAGAAACACCTGCTTCAGACGATTACCATCTCCATGCACGAGATATGCCGTCTCCTCTGCATCCAGTTGGAGCTTAATTTGCTTCATTTCCGCCTTGGCCCATACGTTCAGCATAATTTCCTGCAGCAACTCCCGCAGATCCACCGTTCCCATGACAAGCTTCATGGCGTTTTGTTCCAGCTTTGAAAAATCGAGAATTTCCTCTACCAAGCCGATCAACCGATCCGTCTCCTTGGATATAATCTGCATCCCGATCTTCGTTTCTTCCGGGTCATAGCCGCCAGAATTCAACGTTTCACTCCAGCCCTTTATGGAAGTAAGCGGGGTACGCAGCTCATGGGATATGGATGAAATAAAATCATCCTTGATTTGATTCGTTCTAACAATCTCCTGTGCCATATAATTCAGCGTCGAAGCCAGTTCCCCCAGCTCATAGCGGTAATCGCCTTTGATGCGTGCATCAAACCGCCCCTGCGCCATCTGGGCAGATACATCGCGGATATTGTTAATGGGTCTGACAATGGAATTGGCGAGACCTGTACTCACTACAAACACTATAATCAGTACAGCTGCCATGATTCCCACGGAAAACACCGTAATGGTGAACAACTTGTCATTTACCAATTCCAGCGAGGTTGTATACCGGATAATGTACACTTGATCTCCGACGATGTTGTCCAGTTTTTTGGATACTGCCATCACCTGCTGGCCCGTACCCGGTTGCTTTCCGATCCATTTTCCCATATCTCCGGCTTGCGCCTGTGTCACATCACTCGTCTGCACACTTAGATCTGCCGCAAAATTCGTCGAGTTATCAATGACATTTCCCTGTTCATCGAGCAATTGCAGTTCCGTGCCATTTAGGGAAAATGTATTCAACAAATACGATTGCAAGGATTGCTCCGGCTCTTTGAATTTGGATGCAAACTCACTTACCGATGAGATGCGATTCTCGATTTTTTTATAGATGGAGTCATAATAATACGACCGGATGAGAAGCATGAAAATGACCTCAACTAACAGAAGCGCCAAGAACACTACGAAAAAATAGTGCAGCACAATCTGTCTGCGAATCCCTTTTTTGATCATTGAGACTGACCTTTCCATTTATATCCATGTCCCCACACTGTTTGTAAAAAAGCGGGCTCGGAAGGGTTGTTTTCGATTTTCTGCCGCAAACGTCGGATGTTCACATCCACAATTTTCGGATCGCCCATATATTCCTTGCCCCAAACGTGGTCAAGCAGAACATCTCGGCTGAGCGGTGTGTTTTCTTTTTCCAGGAAAAATTGAATCAGCGAGAACTCTGTTGGTGTCAGCTCGATCAGCTGCCCGTTTTTCTTAAATTGCTTGGCAATCAAATCCAGCGTAAACGGACCGGACTGGAAGGATACCTTGGCTGCTGTCTCGCGATGCACATTCACCCTGCGCAGTAACGACTGAATACGTGCAATCAGTTCCGTCGGGCTGAAAGGCTTGCTCACATGATCATCAGCCCCCACGGACAAGGCATATACCTTATCCTGCTCCTGTACCTTAGCTGTGAGAAAAATAATGCCGATACGCTCATTCGTTTCCCTAATTCTCCGACAAACCTCAAAGCCATCCATTCCAGGCACCATCACGTCAAGCAGCGCGATATCAATATCCCGCACCGTGTTCAAAATATTTAGTGCCTCATGCCCTTCCGATGCCTCCAACACCTCAAAACCGTTGCGTTTCAAATTAATAACGATAAAACTACGGATGGATTCCTCGTCCTCCATAATTAAAACTTTACTCACTCTACTCTACCTGCCTTTCCCCCAGCTTGTTTTTAATCGGTTTATGTGGTTCCAGCTCACTGGATCGCTTAATGCCAATCACCTGTGCATTCGTTCGCCACAGTTGACTATAACCTTCGTTGTTTCGTTCCCATTGTGACAACGAGAAATATTTTATTTCCGCTACCGTCTTATCTGTATCGCTCAGAATGAACCGCAAATAGCTGTCCTTCCTTGAAACCTTTGGATCAATGGTCACCTTGCCGTGCAGCTCCTTCGGTAACCTGAAATAAACCTGCTCATTGGAATCACGATACTGCTGCTGCTTGAAAATCGTCCCTTTCTTCCCGTCCCACTGATAGAACGATACAAAATACGGAACCTCATCCAGCGGCTTGTTGCTCCAGCCCTTAGGCTTCTCCAAATTACCAAATTCCAGAATACCGTCACCATCCACATCACCACTGGCGATGGTCGCATCCTTGAAAGTAACATCCATAAGATTAAGCTTCCTGAGCTTTCCGTGATCCATCACAATGACATTGGAAACGGTAGTAGTCTGGGCAATTTTGGTATCAATAATGATCCCCTGCCTATCCTCCGCTACCTTGCCAGCGACGACATTATAGACACTTAAGACCTGACTGTCCAAATCCAGCGATCCGATTTCCTTAAAGGTTCCCCCGCTGAATTGGAATGTTTTGACCGTAAAGAATTCATTGCGACGGAGCAAAATAATCGTCAAGTCATTCAGTTTATCCCCGTTCAAATCCATCTTGTTATGTTTAAAATCGTCTACGACAAAATCCGTATAGCCTGTAGCATAAATTTTCTCCAGGGTTCCTCCAGTATAAGAATATACGATAAGCCCCTTCTGATCTACGTTGTCGCCACTATCTCCGCTCGAAAAACCCGCAACAATATCGAGCGTACCGTCATTCGTTAAGTCCACGAGCTTAAATGATTCCAATACGGTGCCTTCTCCATCAAACGTCAGCTTCTTTACCCATGTCCCGCCCTGATCCTCAAACAAGGCACCATGTATTTTTACACTCTCATCCGGCGTTTCATAAAAGAGCACTGCCTCGTCTGTGCCATCATTGTTCAAATCCCCGGTCCGGATGGGTGTCGGGTCATCCGGGTCATTCGGCCTTAGCGGCTGCACCCCTCCTAGTTGCGTAATCACTGCGCCATTCAGCTGCTGTTTCTCGTCAGACATCGTCGGTGTCTGCATTAGCGAAACCGGGTCGCTAATGACATTACAACCGCTCAAAAATCCAGCAAGGAGCAGCAAGGGACAGCAGCCAGCCAACATTCTCAACAGCATTATTTTCACTTCACTTGCCGTTCCCTTCATAATTTGTTCTTTTCTGCTTGTGTCAACCGTCTGCCCTGGATATCAAACACCAATTCGCCATTGTTCAGTCCCCATATACGGGATGCAAAGCTTTCAGCCATTTCCAGCGGCAGTACAGTAATGATCGTCACCCGTTCATCAGAAGCCAGCTTGCGGAAGGTATCCATCACATGTGACGCTGAAGTTGGATCAAGACCATTTACAGGCTCATCAGCCAAAATAACCCTGGCTCCATGAACGAGAGCACGTGCTGTCGCCACTCGCTGTCGTTCGCCGCCGCTGAGCTTGTCGCATTTATCATGTGCCTTATCCAGCAGTCCCAGTTCCTCCAGTACATCCATCGCTCCCATATAATCGTCAGAGCGAACCATACCAGTCGCCATTCTCCACCATGGAGTTTGACCGGATCTGCCGATGAGCACATTTTTGAGAGCGGTCCGATTCATATTTAGATGCGGATTTTGCTCCAGGTATGCCCATTCGCGCTTTATTTTCATCTTGCCCGTCCAACCGGATTTCAGCACATCATTGCCATCTACAATCAAACTGCCTTCTTGCCATGGTTCTTGCAAAGCAAGACAGCGAAGCAGCGTTGTTTTGCCACTCCCGCTTGGTCCCACTATGGCAATGAGCTCGCCCTGATGAATTTCAGCATCAATTCCTCGAAGTAACGGGGTACGCTCAGGACCCACTTGCCTGGTCAGCTTCTGAATTTTAATCATCTATGTGATTCCCCTTTGTCCGCCATCAATATTGTCTATAGTTTATAGCAAATATAAAACAAATGCCATGCTAACCGCAGTTTTAAGCCGTCAATGCTCTTTTTTTGGCCAACAGCCCCAGCAAGCCAAAAACGACGTAGCTGCCTCCAAGAACGATAAACATACTTCCTTGGGTCCCAAAGTCCAGCAGACCTCCGCTAATATTAGGTCCGATCACGCTTCCCAGATTAAAATGAAAGGATGCCAGTACATTGGCGGCTGCCAAAAATGATTTGGGCAGCAGATCAGCAGCATAAGCCAAGCCGAGGGAGAAAAAAGAACCCACCAAGCCTCCGGCTATGGTCAGCAATACTAAAGTGAACATAAAATGATTGCCGCTCCAGGGCAACAGCATAAAGGTCAAGCCACCTGCTATACCTACGCTCATTAGCACCTTTTTACGTCCCCAGCGGTCACTTAAAATACCTAGCGGGAGCTGTAGCACCAACCCACCCAAGCTGACAAACGGCAGCAATGCG
>NZ_JH601067.1:239331-245441 GCF_000245715.1 Paenibacillus sp. Aloe-11
TGAAAGCCAATACGCAGACCATAGACCGGAAAGTTGCTGTTCAGACTGGCTTCCATATAGCCGTAGAGGAATGCAGGCAATAGAGCATACCATGCCCAGCTGTAGCTGCGTCGGAATCTTTGTGCGGGACGTGCCTCGGTTGCCTGCTTTTCCGGTCTGGAATCCGGTAGCTTCACTAACACCAGCAGCAAAACAAGCAGGCACAGCAAGGCCAGTGCAGCAAACGGAACCAGTGTTCCATAATCAAGCAGCCATAATCCCAATGGCCCCATTGCAAAGCCCAAACCGTAGGACATGCCATAAAAGGAGATGTTGCGGCCACGGTTTTCTGGCGGAGTCACTAGCAAAATCCACAGTTGGGCAGAATAGTGAAGCGCACTGTCACCTATTCCAACCAGCAGCCGCAGTACGAACCACACCCGGATGTCAGGGATTAGCGGGAATAGCAGCAGCGTCACGAGTACAAGCACCAAGCCTCCGGCCATCAGTTTTTTGAAGCCCAACCATCCTAGTGTCCGTTCAGCCACCAGCGTCATAGCGAATGAACCTATATATAGCGCAGCTGCGTTCATTCCATTTAGCGAAGATGAGACCCCCATTTGCTCCAACGAGATAGACAGGATAGGCAACAGCAAACCTTGACATAATCCGGCTACGATAATAACCGCAATTAGAATAAAATAATGAACACGCAACGACGACGACATCATGGTACCCCCTGGTAAAAGCAATAAAATATCAACAGCAAAAATGAGTATTAAGGAATGATTTGCATTTGATACCATAATCAATAATAATTCTTGTCCATATACATGCTCTGCTGGCCTGAAAAAGCAGCCAAACACATACAAATTCAGGTGATTTTGGCGCATTATAGAATACATTACAGCATGCATTCAGCACGCATTACAGAAAAGAAGAAAAAAATCGTCATCTGAGATGACGATTTTACGGAAAGAGCTTGTCTGATATGTAATCCGACTCCGTTCGTTAAGGAGTCACGTATGTTCAATCCGAACCTCTTCATGCACAGCGCACTATTTCATATTATAGTGGACAATGTCCGGCAGAACAAGCCATAATAAATAAGTGAGCAATTTCAAAATGCTCGTGTTGTGCTTATGGACGGGCTTAATTCGTTCACCGCTCTGGGCTCGAAGACAGAATAGGAGGCATTTGATTCCATGAGTTATCAAATTAAAATAGACACTTCTCCAATTTACGAATTACTCGGCAGCTTCATGGCCTATGTAACTAAAAAATGGGTACACGATATGGACCTGGGGCATGAATGGGTCGACAAGGTGGATGCACGGCTGCAACACGAAGTTCGTACCGAGCTTGCCACAGCCCAGGATTGCCCTTTTAGCGATTATGACGCACTCTATGCCTGGGCTTTGCTTCGACCGGAATCGGATGAAATATCCGACTATATCACTTATTTGGAGCACGGTCCGGATCAAGATATGTTTGAGCTGCTTGTTCCGCACATCCCTTTTTTAACCTTTGAAGAATCTTTACGCATACGCAAGGTATATGCGCCCCTCCTCAAATTATGGGATCGCGATTATTTTCGGGCTCTGGAAGGCGAGCTGCGCGTGCTGGCAGAGGAAGACGCTGCGGAAAAGCGTATGCTTTTGAGCAAAATGGAGCCGGAAGCACTGGTTGAATACGCCACAGCTGGATTGGTCGTTCCACATATGGAAGATCTGGATACGGTTGTCCTCTTTCCGGTCGTCCATAATCGCCCGATTAATTCCTACTGTTTTTATTCGCGCATGCTGCTAATCCAGTATCCGGTAGATATACCCGAGGAAAGCGAGGAAGAACCGCCTACGCTCCTGCTGCGGCTCACTCGTGCGGTCAATGATCCACAACGACTGCGAATTTTGCGTTATGTAGCTCAAGGCCCTAAATCTCTGGAGGAAATGCGCCATGATTTGAGCCGATTGGAAGATACACTTATGTCTGATATGATGATTTTGCGAGTGGCTGGTCTGCTTCGCATTCACATTGGACGCTATCACAAGGAAAAATTCAGCATCCGTCCCGACGGAGCGGCTGATTTACAGGTATTTTTGGAATCCTATATTGGATTGTAATGAAACTGCACCTTTAGTTATACGGAACACCGTTAAAGCTTTGGGCTTGGAAGGAGTATGCAACATGTCGTATCCGAAGCAGCACATTTTATTTGATCTTGATGACACTTTGGTTCACTGCAACAAGTATTTTGACCTGATTCTCAGCCATTTTTTTGATTTGCTTCAGGAATGGTTTGCAGCCCATAATCTGACGAAAAATACAATTCGCGAGAAACAAATCGAAATTGATGTGGCTGGTGTTCATCAGTTGGGCTTTGCCAGCGAGCATTTTCCACAATCTTTGATTGATACGTACCACTTTTTCTCCGAACAATTCGGACGCCGTATTGATTCTCGGGACGAGCAGGAGCTTCGCTCCCTTGGACGAAGTGTGTACGAGCAAGAAATCGAACCGTACCCGGGAATGGTTGAAACATTGAATTCGCTCCAAAAAGCCGGGCATTCCCTGTATCTCTACACTGGCGGTGAGCAGGTCATTCAGGAAAGAAAGATTGAACAAATGAAGCTGGCTAATTATTTTGATGAACGCATCTATATTCGCCAGCATAAAAATGTCGAAGCACTGGAAGAAATCATTCAGATGAATAGTATGGACCGAAGCATTACCTGGATGATCGGAAACTCCCTGCGTACCGACGTATCTCCAGCCCTTGCGGCAGGTATTCATGCTGTATATCTCAAGCAGCCCAAGGAATGGATTTACAATATGGTTGAACTGCAAAAAAACGTGAATTCCGTGATGTATACGATACAGAAGTTAACAGAAGTACCAAGAGTCATACACGAAAGCATACAATTGCATCAACAGAAAAGGACCCTCGGCTAGAGAGCACTGCTAATATCCCCTTCAGGTAGACACTCAAAAAAGTCCACATGGTATCATGAGGATAGAGTGAACTTGGAGGGGAATTTTTATATTGCCAACGATTTCAGCCAAACGCAAGCAACGCGCACCGATTGAGTATCGGCACGCGCTGGCTGCTTAGTCCTTCTTCACTTGTTTACTTGACAGGGGTATAACCATTCATCAAATGTTCCACAGATAAAATGTGGTCAAAAAGACCAAAGACCTCTTCTGAATCATACATATTCTCCAATACGCTGACTTCCATCATTAAACGTCCCGAAAGCGTAGCTGTTGTGAGCAGTAACGACTGGTTTTTGATGGAAAAATAGATCGTATCCACCCATTCCTCCATAATCGGATACGATATAATACCCACATTGGACAAAGTGATGGAAAAATTCCACAGTGGGAATCTTTCAGGCATTGTTTTCATACACAATTCAAGGCACTGTTGTTTATATTTCCGATATGAATTGGAAAACGAAGAAAAAAAGATCGACAGTGCATAGGGAACCCCCCTTTTGAACCATTTGAATGCGGATTTCACCTGTTTTTCCAAATTCCCGTTCCGGAAAAATTGCATCGGAAGACTGGCGACGTAATTGCCGTGCATCGTTTCCGGCGAATAGTCAAGCAGCAACTGCAAATCCATGGGCATGGAGACAAATACGCGCTGCTTGCCGGGAGCATGTTGCAGTAGTCCATCGGTCGTTCGAAAGCAGATGTATTCGGTCAATGTCATTTTTTTGCTCCGGCATTGCCGTAAAATCTCAGCTGTCTCTTCTTTACTGAAACAGTACGATTTTTTAATGTAGCCACCGCCTTGCTCCGGTTTTCTGCCGTAGCTCAAATCAACGGTTTCGCCAGCGCTTGTCCTTTTTCCCATAACCCTGGATATAAAGCCTGTAATAAAAACCGGCATCCATAAAAAAGCGGAAACTTTTCTTTTCATACGCAACAGCTTGTCTCCGGGGACGTCTCCCTTTGCTGCCTTCTTTTCCGGCTTCGCCTCAGATTCGCCCGCATAATATTCCAGCCATCTCTTGATCCAGAAAACCAAGCCCCGTCCATTAGCCACCGCATGGTTCATCGCAAATATCATGGTATGTTCATTTATAGGGATAATGCGAAATGGCAGTCTGGAATTGGTTGGGGCATACTGGGCCAGTGCCTCTTCTTCCGTAAAATATTGGGAAAGCTGCACCTTTTCAATCTCCAGCAAATTTTCCAGCTCTTCCTGCGAAAAACATCCCCATTCAAACGTGTCTTTTTCGAACTGTTCCACCCTTTTGGCTTGTAGCAATGGATTGTCCATGATAAGCAAACGGTAGCTGGAAAATAATTTTTCAGCGTCGATTCTTCTTTTAAAAGTAACCGTTGCGATCATGCTGTTGGATGAAAGATAATCTTCCGTTCCGAAAAAGTAAGTGCTTGCCAGTTTAATGGCGTTCATTCTTTTTCCCTCCTCTCCTGTTTTTTTACATGAACTCTACCTTTTTGACATGATCCATCATCAGCTTCACTTTTTGACCATCCAGCCTGGACCATTCAAACCCTAGCGCCTGCAAAATACCGTCGGTCTTCTTGTTCATTGTCATGAACAACGTTTTGCTTGCTCCCTCAAAGAAGACGTTGGAATGAACAAGAATCCGGGCAACCTCCTGCTGCGTCTGTGCTTCATCGTATTTTTCAAACATGTATTCGGCAAAATCCTCCACTGGCATCGGCTGAACTTGTATATCCGCCTGCTTCAAAAGCTTGGCAAAGGATATCATGCTAACCTGATGGCTATTAAATAGATGATAGGTTTCATTCTTGAGATTTTTGCGGTCGAACAGCAGTACAACAGCTTTGGCAACCTCATCCACAAAGGAGAAATTCATGGTTTTATCTTGAATTGCAGGAACCCGACCAAGTTTGATCATCGACTTGACCAATGAATAAAATGCATTGTCCGAGATATTTTCCTGGAAGATCCCTGAATTGGAATCAAAAACGAGATTTCCGACTCTGAATACATTGGAATCAAGCCCTTGTTCCCTTGCTTTAATAATCTCTTTCTCGGCTTCGAGTTTCGTCATAACATAATAGTTATCAGAGCTTTGTCCAACATAGCAATCATATTCAGAGAACACGAAGCTGTCCTGATCTTCTATCCATCCGCTGCCTACGCTGGTGGTAGAAACAAAATTGTAGGTCTTTTTCTTCCCTGTGCTGGCAAATTCGATCACTCGTTCGTTCCCTTCCACATTGACGGCATAAAATTCCGAGTAATGCCCAAAATGCTTCACGTTTGCCGCCGAATTAATGATCGCATCAATGATTTCGGCCAAACGCTCATAGCGCTCCCGGCTCAGGCCAAAACAGTCCCGGGTTAAATCTCCGCAGAACACGTGCACCCTGTCCTCCCAGGCATTCTGCCCGTCAAGCTCATGGCCAAAATGGAACTTCAGCTTCGCCCGCAGTCTTTCCAGTGCCTCTTCGTCGCTCGTTCCCCGAACAGGCACATACACCTCATATTCCGTATTTTGCAGTAATTGAAACAAAATATGGATCCCGAGATACCCTGTTCCTCCAACCAGCAGAATATTTCGGTAATCAGCCCGTTCAGCAAGATTGATGCTTTCATATACCTGATTTTTCTTGCCATATTCCTTGAGACTCTCGCGCAATTTCCATACAACACCAGGTACGCCACTTTTTCCGACAGCTGCTGCTTCCTGCAGGGCGTATACGAATTGTTGTAATCTGCCTTTGGAATATTTGATGTGATCCGCCAAGCCCCGAATCGTCGGATATTGAAAAATGTCGTTAATACCCACTTCAAAATCCAGCGCCAGCCTTGAAACCACCTGAATTGCCTTGATCGAATTGCCGCCCAGTCTGAAGAAATGCTCATCAATGCCGATCAGTTTCATACCGAGAATATCCTGCCATACCTTCTGGATTTTCAGATCAATGTCATTTCTTGGGCTGCTAAATGTATCGTCGCTTCCCTGCCATTCAGGCTCAGGCAACGCCTTTCGGTCAATCTTTCCGCTCGGAGTCATCGGCATCCGATCCAACTGCATAAAGCTGGACGGCACCATGTAATCAGGCAGCTCCTGCAACAGCTGTTCCCGCAGCTCTTCCGCTTCCGGTTCGCCTTCTGCTGTAAT
>NZ_JH601068.1:0-13424 GCF_000245715.1 Paenibacillus sp. Aloe-11
TTTTGACAATATTGAAAAAATAGAATACGATTGGAGTGAACGATCATTCTATTTTTAAATATTATGGAGGCTTCCTGTGTTTGAAATGTACAAAAAATCCCCAAAAGCAGTGCTTGAGACAACACTTAGGCTTTTGAGAACAAACGACCTACAAGCTACATCAATGTCTATGATCTCTAAAGAATCAGGCGTTTCTATGGGAAGTATTTACAACAGTTTTTCAGGAAAAGAAGATATTATTAATAAGCTGTTTACAGGTATTGTAGATTTCCAAACTGACTTAGTCCTGAATAGTCTTGATAACGATTCCCCTATCCCTGAACGTTTTGAGAAGGCATGGAGGAAAGTTATTCAAACGAATATTGATTATCCAGACGCGTTTCAGTTTTTGGAACAATACTCTCTATCCCCATACATTTTTGAAGCATCCAAAGAAGCTGCGTACAATGGTAAACGGTGCTCTTGTCTATCTGAGATATATGAACAAGCCATTCAAGAGCAACTGTTTGTTCCATGGGACCCACAGTTAATGGTGCAAATGCACTGGGGAGCTATTGTTTATTTGGTTAAAGGACATCTTCAAGGATTCCATGCTCTTTCCTCTGATGTTATTGCAATGGTAGTTAGCACCAATTGGAATTCTGTAAGCACAGCCAAAGGCTTTAATCTTTTGCAATTACGAAAGGAGATGTAAAATCGCTATCCATGATGCGTAAAAAATATAGTCCATTTGAAACTATATTTTTTTGTATAAATTAGAATGAACGTTCACTACAAAAAATTGGAGGAAGTTGATTATGGAAAATAAAGTTGCATTCATAGTTGGTGGAACTGGAGATATTGGTAAGGCAACAGCCAAAGAATTAGCCGCTCGAGGAGCCAAAGTTTTTATCGGGGCCCGACGTGAACAAATAGGTGAGCAAATTGCACAAGAGATTCGTGATACGGGTGGAGAAGCCTTCTTTATCAAAATAGATGTAACAGACGAAGAAAGCATAAAAAAAGCGATTAGAACGATTGTTAATCAATATGGACGACTGGACTGGGCTGTCAATAATGCAGCTGTTAATTTAGAGTTATCAGGATTAGCTGATTCGGATAATAGCAGTTTCTTGAATGCAATGAACACTAATGTATTTGGTGTATATTTGAGCATGAAGAACGAAATCCAACAAATGCTTAAAAATGGTGGGGGATCAATTGTCAACGTTTCTTCCGTAGCTGGCCTGAAGGCATTTCCGGCATACAGTGCTTATGTTGCATCAAAGCATGCAGTTCAAGGACTAACCAAAGCAGCTGCACTTGATTATGCAAGTCAGGGTATTCGTATCAATTCTATAGCTCCAGGGCAAACCCAAACAAAGGCAGCCGTTGAACATCAAGGAGGAGCTAATACTGTTGATTATATTCCAATGAAACGAGCTGCTGAGCCAAAAGAAGTGGCAAAAGGTATCGCATGGCTTCTATCTGACGAAGCTTCCTACACAACAGGAACTACTTTAATGGTTGATGGTGGCGTAACGGTTTAAAAATATTTAATGATCTGAAATTAGCTAAAAATAATGGTACGCTTAAAAAGGTCGCCTGTGGCGGCTTTTTTGTTGGTTGTTAACGACAATGGTTGTCTATTGGCCGTGTTATAGGTTCTCTTCTGAGGTAAACTGCCCGTTTAATGAAGCATCGTCAGTCTAACACTTTATTCTTCAGTATAGAAACTTTATTTTCTTCTGACATTATGCAATTTAAATTCGCTCTGATTGACCAAAGCGGTCCCCCACTACATTTAATAAAAAGCCCGATGATACTTGCTCATCGGGCTTTTGTTAAATACTTACTAAGAAGATATATTATTGTTATTTGTCATTAATATTTAGTATACAACTTTATTGTATTTGATCAATATTTTAAATCAAGAATTACTAATCCTTATTCTACAGTGACACTTTTCGCCAGGTTGCGTGGTTTGTCGACATCATGTCCTAGTGCAAGGGAAGCGTAGTAAGCCAACAGTTGGAGAGCTACAACTGAAATGGCAGCCGACAGAATTGGAAGTGTCTTCGGAATTACAAATACTTGATCCACGGATTTCAGCAGCTCAACAGCATGCTCTTCATACGTGATTGCAAGCACGTCACCGCCACGAGCCTTGACTTCCTTAATATTACTCACGGTTTTCTCCAACACGGATTCCTGCGTTACCAAAGCGATAACCGGAATACCGTCTTCGATCAATGCCAGTGTACCATGCTTCAATTCACCTGCAGCATAAGCCTCGGAATGAATGTAGGAGATTTCCTTGAGCTTCAAAGAGCCTTCTTGTACTACAGCATAGTCCTGACCGCGTCCAATAAAGAACAGGTGCTTGTGGCTCGCAATTTGCTCAGCATAGGTTTTGATTGCATCTGCTTTACCCAGCATTTCTTCCACTTGCTCTGGCAGTGATTCCATAGCAGCCAATACATGAGCAACTTGCTCATCCGTTTGTGTGCCACGTACTTGAGCCAGATACAGACCAAACAGATAGAAAGCAATCAACTGCGAAGAGTATGCTTTGGTGGAGGCTACGGCAATTTCCGGTCCTGCCAGTGTAACCAGCACATCATCTGCATCACGGGCAATGGAGCTGCCAACTACGTTTGTAATCGCCAGTACATGAGCGCCATTTGCTTGTGCTTCACGCAATGCTGCCAACGTATCGGCAGTTTCACCGGATTGACTCACCACGATCACCAATGTGTCTGGTGTTACGATAGGGGAGCGGTAGCGATACTCGGAAGCCACGTCATTTTCCACCGGAATACGAGCCAGACTTTCAATAACTGTACGACCAATCAAACCAGCATTGTAAGCTGTACCACAAGCAACGATTTGAATATTGCGGATATTTTTAATTTGTTCTTCTGTTAGCTTCAGTTCAGGAAGAACAACTTTTTTAGTTTCTTTATCGATACGGCCCAACATAGTATCACGGTAAGCCTTAGGCTGCTCATGAATTTCTTTCAACATGAAATGCTCATAGCCGCCTTTTTCCGCTGTTACAGCATCCCATTCGACATGAATCATTTCCCGAGAAATAAATTGACCTTCGATTGTCATTAATTCGACGGCATCACTGGTCAAAACAGCCATTTCGCCATCGTTCAAAATAAATACATTGCGTGTATATTTCAGAATAGCCGGAATGTCGGAACCGATAAAGTTCTCGCCTTCTCCCACACCGATAACCAGCGGACTTGCTTGACGAACAGCTACCAGCTTGTTAGGTTCATGTTCTGTCAGCACACCCAGTGCAAAAGCACCGCGCATAAAGGTAATTGCTTTTTGTACCGCTTTAACGATATCTCCTTTATATTCACGCGCAATCAGATGGGAAATAATTTCAGTATCCGTTTCGGAAATAAAGGTATGACCTTCGCTGATCAGCTCTTCCTTCAGTTCCAGATAGTTCTCAATAATCCCGTTGTGAACAACAGAGAACTTTTGGCTCTCATCCATATGTGGATGGGAGTTTTCATCTGAAGGCTTACCGTGCGTTGCCCAACGTGTATGCCCGATACCTGCATGGCCCAACAATGGCGCACCATCCAGCTTTGCTTCCAAATTCGCCAGACGACCTTTAGCCTTGGCTATTTGCAGTCCTGAATCTGTAAACACGGCAATACCCGCAGAGTCATAGCCGCGGTACTCCAGCTTTTTCAATCCGTCAATCAATACCTCTTGCGTATTCTGATCACCAATATATCCTACAATGCCACACATATTCGTTATCCTCCCGATCATCATTTCACAGGACGACCCATCACAGGACTAACGTGTGCGGTAGATTGAGGAATAAAGTTCATTCATCTATGAAGTTGTCAATGATAACTATAAAAATTACAGGCATCTCTTCACGAATGCAACGAAATTCCCGAACCGCGCACGCCAATGATGATGGCCGCACATTCATGAAATGAATCTTATAATTTTAGGTTATAAAATATAATGGCATCTACCGGTGCGTTGTGTAAACAGTTGCCTGTTCATTTTCCGCTGCCGGTTTGCGGCTTAATGCTTCACCGGAAGGTCCCCGCCGAATGTTTCGAACACCTTCACCTCGTCAGCTTGCTTTGTCGTGAACTGATATGAGTGCAACATCATCTTGACTGATGCATTGCTTACCTACCAAGTTCCCCCGCACAAAGTCAAGCTCTGGCGCTTGTTTTACGTTACCTCACAACCCTCGCTTTCTCTATCTGAGTCACAGCATTCCTATATTATATTCAGCCCTGTAACATTTGGCAATAACACTTTATTCATATTTACTGATACAGGTTAAGATTCAATGGCAGTTATATAACCGCAAACGCAGTTGCCTGCTTCTATTCAACAGGCAACTGACGTTTACAAAATTTTAAACTAATTCTTTTTTGACCACATCTACGATCTGTCCGACAAATTGCTCCAGTTCACCCTTGTCCGGGCCTTCTGCCATCACACGAATAAGCGATTCTGTCCCCGATGCACGGACCAGTACACGCCCATTATCCCCTAATTGCTGTTCCACCTGCTCAATCGCTTCTGCAATAGCAGGATTCCCCTCGTAATTGCGTTTATCCTGTACACGCACATTAACCAGCACTTGCGGGTACTGCTTCATGAGCGATTTCAGCTCACTCATCTTTTTGCCGGAAGCTTTCAGGGTATCTACCAGCTGAATCCCGGTCAGCATGCCATCTCCTGTCGTATTATGATCCAGGAAAATAACATGGCCAGACTGCTCGCCGCCCAGATTAAAGCCGCCCCGGCGCATTTCCTCCATTACATAACGATCCCCGACCGCAGTCTTTGCAGTCTTGAGTGCCAGCTTTTCCGTAGCCTTATAAAAGCCGATATTACTCATTACGGTTGATACAATGGTGCTGTCCTTAAGCTTTCCAGCGCGGTTCATGGCATCCCCGCAAATGCAAAGGATATAGTCGCCATCTACCTCTTCCCCGTTCTCATCAATTGCGATCAGACGGTCAGCATCACCATCAAAGGCCAGACCAATATCCGCTTTCAAACGGAGCACTTCCTCCTTCAGCTTTTCCGGATGAGTCGAGCCGCAATGATCATTGATATTCAGCCCATTGGGCTCCGCACCAATCGTGTGTACTTCCGCTCCCAATTCCGTAAAAAGCTTCGGCGCCAGCTCATAAGCTGCCCCGTTTGCACAATCCAGTACAATTTTGAGTCCTTCAAAGGAATGACTAATTGTTGTTTTCAAATATTCAAGGTAATCGTAGCGGGAATGCTCATCTACAACAACCGTCCCCAATCCTCCACCAATCGGACGAGGCAGCTGGTCTTCTTTTGCATCCATCAATTCTTCGATCTTCAATTCTGTTTCATCTGTCAATTTGAACCCGTCGCCGCCAAAAAACTTAATCCCGTTGTCTTCCACCGGATTATGGGAGGCCGATATCATCACACCCGCATCAGCTTTCAGTTGCCGTGTAAGATAAGCCACCCCCGGCGTCGAAACGATCCCCAGACGAACCACGTTAGCCCCAATAGACAGCAAACCGGCTACAAGCGCCGATTCCAGCATCAGACCAGACACTCGTGTATCCATACCAATAACAACGGTTGGTTTCTCCACATTACCTGCTAAAACGTATCCGCCGCAGCGGCCAATGCTATATGCCAGCTCTGCTGTAAGCTCCTGATTAGCAACGCCTCGTACACCATCTGTACCAAAATATTTCCCCATGTTAAAATGACTCCCTTTTCTTGTCTAATAAATCTCGATTAATTACTACAGATAAAACATGTTATGGCTGACTGCTGTCCGGGGTTCCATTGGCAGAAGAATCTGCGCCGTTATGAGGACTTGTCTTATCCTCCGCAGCTGCATTCCCCCCGGAATTAGCATCAGGGTATCCTCCCTGACTGTTTTGCCCCTCCTGTGGCCTCTCCTGACCCTTGTCGCCACTACCGGAAGGATTTGATTCATTCTCACTACTTGGATTCGTTACAGCAGGCGTTGAAGGGCCCACAATGCTTACTGTTGCTTTTAGCTGATCGGTGCTCCCGGCTTGCGTAATATATTTAGGCAAGCCTAGCTGCAATGTAACCTCATGCTGACCAGCCGCAAGGCCACTTACATCTGCCACCAGACTAATATCATCATTGGTTAAATTGCTTACCATATCCTGCGGTCCCCTCACAGTAACATCCATCGTCTTACTAGTGGGCGCTATAATGGTCGCAGTAGTTCCATCCCCTGTACCCTGTAAAACGATTGGAATGCCAGTGAGCGTCCGTTCCGTATCTGTGACCTGATTGGAAGGAACAACCGTCACCTCAATTTGTATCGATCCTGGCTCGATTTTATCAGAACCAGCGGGCGCTGCCAAATTAGCTTGGACTGTACGAGTACCTGCTTCCGTAAATTGACTGAGATCCACTGTGGCCGTGACGTAGGAGCTAAGGCTGCTCAATACATTCTGCGATGCATATACGGCCGCTTCCTTCACGTTTGCATTTACCTTGGAAAGTGCCAGTCCGTCTGGCAAATCTCCCGAATAGACGATCTTAACAGGCACAGACTTGGCCTGCTGTGTTACCGGAATCTCGACAGACACTGTAGATGGCTCGATAACCGCTCCTGTAAGCTCTTGCCCCTTTTTGTTGTAAGCCTTCAGTTTTACACGCTTCTGCTCGAATTTCTCAGTGATGCCATCCGTATCGACGGCCCCTTGCACTGCAGTTACGGTACTCAACTGACTCTTGGGTAAGGTCACCTGCACAGTTTGAGGAGTAATCACAGGCTTGCCAAGCTGCAAACCAGCATCCGGGCTGCCTTTGGGCACAATAGAAACATTAAAAGATTTCGTTTGCTTTTCCTCAATCGTTACTGTAACACGATTTGGAGTCATAGATACCAATTCTACCCCATTCGGTAAATCCGGTTCGAGTGCCAATGTTCGAGTACCTGCGCCCAGACCGCTTAAATTTAATTTTGCCTTATAATTATCCGCAAAAAAAGAAGTCAGCACAGAGCGCTGTCCTCTGACCTCCATCCTTACATGGTCAGTATCCATAGTAGACAACACATATTTGGACTCATCCAGACCACTGGCCTGAATGGCCACATTATCAATCACCTTATTATCATAAGAAACGGTCAGCGTAGATGAAGGTGTGCCTGTATCCAGATGAACCATTCCCCACAGCATCACGGCAACGGCCAGCGCCAATATTTTGGAAATCGTATTATTGTTAATCCATTTGTCCATCATGAATTTCCACGGCCTCCCCTCCGATTCCAGAATGAGCCGCGTTTTTCCTTCAAAGATGGTGTTGGCCGCAGCTCCTCATACAGCTTGGAAATTAAGGATTCTTCCTTAATGTCACGCACGACCTGTCCATTAATAGCCAAAGAAATTTGCCCTGTTTCCTCCGATACCACGACAGTTACGGCATCGGTTACCTCGCTCACCCCAATCGCAGCCCGGTGACGAGTTCCCAGTTCCTTGCTGATGAACGGATTTTCCGACAACGGTAAATAACATGCTGCAGAAGCAATCTGCTTATTTTGAATAATCACCGCACCATCATGCAGAGGCGTATTTGGGATAAAGATATTAATTAGCAGCTCAGAACTGACCACTGCCTGTGTCTTGATACCTGACTCCGTATATTCGTTCAACCCTGTCTCGCGCTCAAATACAACCAAAGCTCCTATTTTTCTACGAGATAAATAATTCAGCGCCTTAATCATTTCCCCAATTAACTTGTTAATCTCCTCATCATCCGCAGACGAACGCCCAAATAATTTGCCTCGCCCCAACTGTTCCAGAGCACGACGCAACTCAGGCTGAAAAATAATAAAAATAGCCACCACACCAAAAGTGAACATCTGATTCATCAACCACTTGAGCGTGTACAAATCAAACCAAGTGCTAATTGCCCAAATGACGACCAGAAACAATATGCCTTTCAACAATTGAACTGCACGCGTTCCGCGAACAAGTAAAATAAGCTGATACATAATATAGGTAACGATCAAAATGTCGATAATATCTTTAATGGACTCTTTCCAAGTCAGGTCCGCAAAATAATCCAACATGCGCATGCCCCCGCAATTTTCTGTAGTGAGTGGGTGTAGTATGTACACAGTATGCTCTCTCTATCTAGGTTATAACGATAAGGCTCGCGTTGCAAGCTGCGCGACAAAAGAACCGCTAAAATCAGTAAAATACAGTACAATTCGCCAGCTTCATATACAAAAGAACGCCTTTTCCAGCGGAAAGAGGCGCTCGATATCGTTTTTGCCATTTCAAACTTCTTTTATGGAGAAGACGGGCCCCCAAACAAATCGGAAACTTTATACCAAATCCAATCCAAGGTTTGATCAATACTTTTGACCTGTCCTGCAATATGAGCTGTGGACGCTTGATAGTAGGAACCGTCAATCACAGTTACATTTCCTTCCACATCGCCGTATACCCGAGCCTTGCCATTTTGTACTGTCAAATCTCCGGCAATGGATTTCCCCTCAGGCACAATCACTGTATCGCCTTGAATAACGACTTGATCCAGATTGTTGCCTTTGACTACCAATTGATTATCCGTGCTTGAAAAGCTGGCCATACTTGAACATACAACAATAAGAAAGAAGGCAGCAGCTGTTACGGCGGGATGCCTTTTCACCCAAGACAGCATAGGAGCCACGGTCTGTCTTTTATGTGGCGGCAAAGCATTCATAATGCGAAATGTCAGCTCATCCGATACACACGGCACTTGATAATGGCGTGTACCATAAAGCATCGCATCCGTCCGCTCCAGCTCTTTAAAACGCATGCGACATTCCGGGCAGTCTAACAAGTGTTGCTCCAACTCATGTTTATCCCGCTCAGACAGGTCGCCATCCAGATAGTCATGCATAAAAGAGATGGCTAGTTTGCAATCCATATGAGCCAATCCTTTCTAGTATTCTTCCGTGTTTCTCAACATAACATGCTCCTTCTTAGAGCTTTACTCTTCTTACATACGTTATAGCGAGTATTATGTTTCATAAAAAACATCTATACAGATACTTCCCAAGTACTTAAGCATATGATTTACAGCTTGTGCTCCAATTTTTTTCGTAGAAAATCCCGGCCTCTATGAACCCTCGTTTTAATTGTAGTCACGGGAATATTAAGCACATCACTAATTTCCTGCAAGGAAAGCTCCTGCAAGTACCGCAACACCATAATCGTCCTGTATTTGTCTGGAAGACTGTCAATGGCATCATGAATCAAGGCCTGTGTCTCGGACAACAACGTACGCCCCTCAGGGGTAAGCTCTTCGCTAGCGAGCATAGCATACCCATCGACACCTTCCTGATCAGTCATTTCAGCATCAAGTGAGTATGTAGGTTTTCTCCTTCGCAGACGATCAATACATAGATTTGTAGCAATCCTGTAAATCCAGGTCGAGAACTTCTGTCCATGGTCATACTTCTCCAAATTGCGATACACACGCAAAAAAGTTTCCTGCACCAGATCCTCCGCCTCATGGCGATTACCAAGCATCCGGTAGGAAAGATGAAAAATTCGATCTTTATATAACTCGACTAGCTCCGCAAAAGCCCGCTGATCACCTTTCTGTACCAGCCTAACCAAGCGGCTTTCCATATTATCCACTCTATACTCCCCCAGACTTGCTGATGGGTTACCTATTGCATATTTATGATTATTCATCGTAGTTTAATTTTATCCGAAAATCAACTATAGTATTGACACCATCTGAACACTCTTCTGTCATATTTTATTCACACAGCACAATCGGGCACTCTATAAGCGCCCGATCATCTGTATTCATACAGCCAGGCTGTATCAGCCTGTGTTCCTTAATCCCGCGGCAATTCCGTTAATGGTCAATAATACCTCACGCAACAGCTCAGCATCATCTCCATTTTGATCACGCAGCTCCCGTAGCTCGCTAAGCAACTGAACCTGCAAATAACTTAACGGATCGACATAAGGATTACGTAACCGGATTGATTCCTGAATCACCGGCACGTCGTCCAAAATCTCGGATTGTCCGGTTATTTTCAAAATCAGCTCGGATGTAAGCTTGAACTCCTCTGAAATCTGTCCGAAAATACGCTCTCTTGCCTCTTCATTATCGGACATTCCCGCATATTCCTCGGCAATCAGCAAATCCGCTTTGGCAATCGCCATTTGCAGCGTATCAATAAGGGACCGGAAGAAAGCCGAGTCCTTAAACATCGTTTGCAGTACCTTGAGGTTATCCTCATTGTTCTGATAAAAGCTTTGCAGACCTGTTCCAGCCGCATACCATGCAGGTAACAAATAGCGACTTTGGGTCCATGCAAAGACCCATGGAATGGCGCGCAAGTCCTCAAAACGCTCGCTGTTCTTACGCTTCGACGGACGAGATCCAATATTCAGCTCGCCCACCTCAGGCAACGGCGTCGATTCTTTGAAGAAAGCGAAGAAATCCGGATCTCGGAAAATCAAATCCTGATACTTTTCCAGTGATACCTCGGAAATACGGGCAATGATCTCTTCCCAGCTTCCCTCGAACACTTCCTTCTTCCCGGAACGATGATATGCAGCAGCTGTAATCAAGGCTGAGGTCGCCTGCTCCAGACTCCGATAAGCAATGCCTTTGAGCGAGTATCGGGATGAGAGCACTTCACCCTGCTCCGTAATCTTGATCCCGCCTCCAATCGTATGAGGAGGCTGAGCCAGGATGCTGCGGTTAAGCGGCATTCCTCCGCGGCCCAGTGCTCCACCACGACCGTGGAAGAACTTCACTTTTACGCCAAACTCATTAACCACTTCTGTAATGCTGTTCATAGCGACCCGAAGCTCCCAGTTGGCCGTAACCACACCGCCATCCTTGTTACTGTCCGAGTAGCCCAGCATGATCTCCTGAAGCTGATCCATTGCGGCTACGGATTGTCGATATACAGGCAAGTTCAACAATCTTCTCATAATACTTGGTGCAGCATGCAGATCGTCTATCGTTTCAAACAAAGGAACGGATTGCAGTGTACATACGACAGTACCATCCTTTTCGATGCGGAACAGTCCCACTTCTTTGGCTAGCACCATAACCTCCAGCAAGTCACTGGCTCCCTGAGTCATACTGATGAGGTAGCTTGTAATGGACTGCTTGCCAAATTCCTTCTGAGCCATATATATCGTGCGATATACGTCAAGACATTCCTGCGTGTTATCGCTATATTTTAAATACGGCGAAGTAATTGGACGGGGTTCGTTCAACAGCTTTTCCAGCAGATCTATCTTTTCTTCCTCCGGCAACTTACCGTAATCTGACACGATATTCATTTTGGAAAGAATTTCAGTCATCGCATTTTCATGCTCCTGACTATGCTGTCGTACATCCAGTGTAGCTGTATGGAATCCGAATAGCTCTACCTGGCGAATCATCTTTTGAATATACGTATCTGCCACATAATCCGCAAAATGATGACGCAAACTGTTATCAATAACATTCAGGTCTGCAATAAGCTCTTCAGCAGTGCTATAACGTTCCCTAGTGTCCTGTTTATTTTCATCCAAAATGTTATTCACCTTGGCAATCATGTATGCGAGTTTAATCCGATAAGGCTCTTTTTCGTTATGCCATACTTCCATCTTCTTGAGCGTAATATGTGAACGATCTTCTTCAATAGAAGCCAGCAGATCATCTGAAACGCGCACAATGCTAGTGCTAAAGCTCAAGTATCCCATAAGTTCTTTCAGTGTGTGCTGATATTCTCTTAGAGCCAGCTTGCGTTGCATACGTAACGTTTCCCAAGTTACATGAGATGTCACAGACGGATTGCCGTCTCGGTCCCCACCAATCCAGGAGCCAAATCTCAGGTAGGTTGGAATGTGCCATTTTTGCTCGGGATAATATTTGCTTAAACATCGTTCCAATTCTTGGTATACATCCGGCAATACATGAAACAAAGTCTCATGAAAATAATACATTCCATTTCTCACTTCATCTAATACAGTTGGCTTGCGGTCACGCAGCTCATCTGTCTGCCACAGTGTAATTACTTCATTCAGCAGATTCTCCCGCACCTGTTCCCGCTCGCGCAAGGTAAGCATCGGATTGTCCAGCAGCATGACATCCTCAGAAATTCGCTTATGAATATCCAGAATTACCCGTCGTGTTGCTTCTGTAGGATGTGCGGTCATAACCAGTTCCAGAGAGAGCTCTTTCAGCATATTGCTGACGTCCTCGGCAGAGAATCCCCCTTGCTTAAGCTCCTGAACGGAACTTTCAATGGAGCCGCGTTGAACATCTTCACCAGCGGAATGCTCATAATCCCGCTTACGACGAATACGATGATTTTGCTCAGCGATATTCACCAACTGAAAATAAATCGCAAACGCGCGAATAACCTGGTGACGAATATCCGTATCCAGTCCGCTGACCATTTGTTTGAAATTCTCGTACAACTCCGGCTGATACCCGGCACGTAACGATTTACTTGTCTCACGTATTTTTTCCACGATATCCAAAAGTTCGTTGCCACCCTGATGAACCAAAACCTCACCAAGAATATTTCCTAGAAAACGAACGTCCCGCCGCAGCAGATTATTGGATTGGTTTTTGTTTGCGGTTAACGTAAGCTCGGTCATGCTTTTCCCCCCATCTGATCTGTTCCACACCATATACAGTCTTGTTGCAAAGGTACGTATACACACGAAATTTGACACTTTCTTAACATCATACAATAAAAACGTATGAAAAGCTGCAAAATTTACAGTAAAAAATCATGTATTTTAAATACTTTTTTTGAGAATATATTGGTTTTTTATGCATTAAAATGAAATTAGATGAACTTAGTTAAGAGTATCCAAAGAATTTCATGAAAATTTATACACAATTCTTATAAACAGTGTGATTTCCGGAGCAAAAATTCATGCATCATTATGTGTACATGTTTATGATTTGTTGACAATATGAAGCTAATCAAGCTTCTATCCACAAAGATATACACAAAACTTGTCACCGATCAATAATATAGATGTGTTTTTCATCCAATAATCTGCTATTACCCACATAAAAAGAAGATAATGTGTACAACTAGACAGTAACTTTTGAGTTATCACCATAAATTCATACCGTTAGCAGTCATAGGATTCCTATTTATAAGGGATTTGATCAGGAAATTAGTCTTACTACAGGAGAAAGATATATATTGGAGGACAAACTCGGGATCTAGGCGTTACAGTAACATGAGCCTATTTAGAATATGCACAAGTCATACCCAACTGTGCATGAAAGAGATACATTGGCAAAGAACTCTAAACAACAAAGTGGATATAATGTGGACAAAATAAAAAGAAGCCTTTCGGCTTCTAGGTAATCATTAAGCGGGTGATGGGAATCGAACCCACGCTATCAGCTTGGAAGGCTGA
>NZ_JH601069.1:0-579 GCF_000245715.1 Paenibacillus sp. Aloe-11
CCCCTGGTCCCAAACCAGGTGCTCTACCAAGCTGAGCTACATCCCGATATTATAGATTTTGTAAATATGGCGCGCCCTGAGAGATTCGAACTCCCGGCCTTTTGATTCGTAGTCAAACGCTCTATCCAGCTGAGCTAAGGGCGCAAATATGGAGCGGACGACGGGAATCGAACCCGCGACCCTCGCCTTGGCAAGGCGATGCTCTACCGCTGAGCCACGTCCGCAAAAACAATATGCGCGTGAAGGGACTCGAACCCCCACGTCAAAGACGCTAGATCCTAAGTCTAGTGCGTCTGCCAATTCCGCCACACGCGCATATAATGTAATGGTGAGCCATGAAGGACTCGAACCTTCGACACCCTGATTAAAAGTCAGGTGCTCTACCAACTGAGCTAATGGCTCTCAATGGCTGGGGATATAGGATTTGAACCTATGCATGACGGAGTCAAAGTCCGTTGCCTTACCGCTTGGCTAATCCCCAATATGCATATGATTCACAATTCCCCAACTTTTCATCCTTTTATTCGGATAAAAATGGTGGAGGCTGAGGGGATCGAACCCCCGACCCTCTGCTTGTAA
>NZ_JH601070.1:0-407 GCF_000245715.1 Paenibacillus sp. Aloe-11
GCTATCAGCTTGGAAGGCTGAAGTTCTACCATTGAACTACACCCGCAAAACAGTATCGGGATGACACGATTTGAACATGCGACCCCCTGGTCCCAAACCAGGTGCTCTACCAAGCTGAGCTACATCCCGATATTATAGATTTTGTAAATATGGCGCGCCCTGAGAGATTCGAACTCCCGGCCTTTTGATTCGTAGTCAAACGCTCTATCCAGCTGAGCTAAGGGCGCAAATATGGAGCGGACGACGGGAATCGAACCCGCGACCCTCGCCTTGGCAAGGCGATGCTCTACCGCTGAGCCACGTCCGCAAAAACAATATGCGCGTGAAGGGACTCGAACCCCCACGTCAAAGACGCTAGATCCTAAGTCTAGTGCGTCTGCCAATTCCGCCACACGCGCATATAATGT
>NZ_JH601071.1:0-562 GCF_000245715.1 Paenibacillus sp. Aloe-11
TATTCTAAAACGCAATTTCGTTTCGGTATCCAGTTTTCAAGGTGCAAAGCTGTGTAATTATCAGTTAATCTCCGTAGAGTTAATGATACTCATACAATTTTTGATGAAATTGTATTGGTGGAGCCAAGCGGGATCGAACCGCTGACCTCCTGCTTGCAAGGCAGGCGCTCTCCCAGCTGAGCTATGGCCCCAAAGGAAATATAAAGTTATATGGTGGGCCCTAGTGGACTCGAACCACCGACCTCACCCTTATCAGGGGTGCGCTCTAACCAGCTGAGCTAAGGGCCCATAATAACCACCAAAGAAATCCTTCTTTAGTGGTTGCGCTTGGCAACGTCCTACTCTCCCAGGACCCTGCGGTCCAAGTACCATCGGCGCTGGAGGGCTTAACGGTCGTGTTCGGGATGGGTACGTGTGGAACCCCTCCGCTATCGCCACCAAACGCTTGAGAGGTTGAACTCTCAAAACTGAGCAACGAGTGAGTAGTTTAGGATATTCATTTCATTCACACAGATGTGATGAACCGAATTGAATATCCAGTCGCAGGTACGTGTACCTGCTG
>NZ_JH601071.1:649-901 GCF_000245715.1 Paenibacillus sp. Aloe-11
CCCCCCCCTTCCGATACGGCTACCTTGTTACGACTTCACCCCAATCATCTACCCCACCTTCGGCGGCTGGCTCCCTTGCGGGTTACCCCACCGACTTCGGGTGTTGTAAACTCTCGTGGTGTGACGGGCGGTGTGTACAAGACCCGGGAACGTATTCACCGCGGCATGCTGATCCGCGATTACTAGCAATTCCGACTTCATGTAGGCGAGTTGCAGCCTACAATCCGAACTGAGACCGGCTTTTCTAGGATT
>NZ_JH601072.1:0-3908 GCF_000245715.1 Paenibacillus sp. Aloe-11
TGCTGGCACGTAGTTAGCCGGGGCTTTCTTCTCAGGTACAGTCACCTCAAGAGCAGTTACTCTCCCAAGCGTTCTTCCCTGGCAACAGAGCTTTACGATCCGAAAACCTTCATCACTCACGCGGCGTTGCTCCGTCAGGCTTTCGCCCATTGCGGAAGATTCCCTACTGCTGCCTCCCGTAGGAGTCTGGGCCGTGTCTCAGTCCCAGTGTGGCCGATCACCCTCTCAGGTCGGCTACGCATCGTCGCCTTGGTAGGCCTTTACCCCACCAACTAGCTAATGCGCCGCAGGCCCATCCACAAGTGACAGATTGCTCCGTCTTTCCTCCTTCTCCCATGCAGGAAAAGGATGTATCGGGTATTAGCTACCGTTTCCGGTAGTTATCCCTGTCTTGTGGGCAGGTTGCCTACGTGTTACTCACCCGTCCGCCGCTAGATTATTTAGAAGCAAGCTTCTAAATAATCCCGCTCGACTTGCATGTATTAGGCACGCCGCCAGCGTTCGTCCTGAGCCAGGATCAAACTCTCCAATAAAGACCAACCGAGGTTAGTTATAGAAAGAGCGATTAGCTCATTTTGAAACTGACGAGATAAAATATCTCATTGTGGATTTTGCAAGCAAAATCCGTACTCACTCGTTGTTCAGTTTTCAAAGATCAAACCTACATTATATCTTGCTTTTGTTCTTACTTTGTTTCATCACCGCGTCTCAGCGGCGACCTTTATAATATACCATCTCTTTTTGAGATTTGCAAGAGTTTTTTTTGAAATCTTTTTTCGAGCAAATCCTTCAAAAAGGAACGAAAATTAATTTACCATGAATATAGAATAGAGTCAATACTTTTTTGCTCATAATATTTATCTTTTATTGTTTGCTTTGAGGAACACGCCCTCTGCGGGCATATTTGGATAGTTCCTTAGCGGGTGCAAAGCGGGCATACATGCGAAAGACTGTTTTATACCGAAGTGCTATTGCATAACGAATATCCTGGTCTAATCGGGTATCACTCATGTCAAGCAGCATTTCATCGAGTTCCTTACGAAGAACGTAGTCCAGTTCCTTGCATTCCTTTTCGTTAAACAGCATTCCCAGCATATGACCATACTCCCTTATCAGCTTATTATTAGATAGTACTTATATTTGTTCAACTAATTTCAGCGCTTTTTCCTTTAAGCTCTCCCCTTTGTTATGTTCAATTTTCAGTAAATATATAAATAAATGTCCATAATATTTTAATGCGACAATAAGCGATAAGTTACGCCACTTTCAATCGCGGCTGCGATAAGCAGCAAAATGACGGACCATATGGACACTGTGAATGTCTGTTTTATAAAGTTCTCCCACGTTTGACCGTCCCCTTTTCGTTTCAGCCCCATGCTTGAGCCTATCGTAGACATTACTTTAATCCCAAACTTCAATCCAAAGGCGCAAGCGATAATCAGAACAGGCAATTCAATCACCCCATGAGGAAGTAATTCTTTTACAACAACCTCATACATACTTCTTCCCATATCTGTCTGCAGATGCACTACAAATCCTAGAACCATTCCATTCACAATTAAAAATATAAACGGCACGATTCCAAATAAAGCCCCTACAAATATAACTAGCACACACTTGATGGCATTATTGAAAAAGATAAACACAAAAAAGCTCCATTGAGGATGATCAGACTGCTGCAAACGTTGAGCTACTCCACCCAGGCCTTCTATTTGTTGAGCTAGCATGGATTGGATAGCGCCTGTACTTAACCAGCCCACCACAATACTTATGCAAAAAAGAAGTGTAGAAACTAAAACTAGCCATCTTGTCGTGTATAGATCATGAAGAAACGCTTTTAAACCCATTCGATGTTTCCCTCCTGTAGTACATTGGCATAATTGACAACCCCCGGCATAGCTTTAAGTAAACAAGCACTTCTAGGATGAAAGGGGCATTATTATACTATGAATTCTTTTTTCTATGTTTTGAACGGTAAAAAAATCAAACGGTTCTTTATCGTCATAGCTGCGGCCTTCTTTGCTATTGGGGTCATTTATGTAGAAACTGATAATGTTACCGTTTTCTCCGAGGAAGCACCGGCCGCTGTTTATAGTGTACCTACTGAAAAAAAGCTGATTGCCCTCACCTTTGACATTAGCTGGGGCGATAAGCGCACTGCTCCTATTTTAAAGGTTCTTGAAGATAAAAAAGTGACCAAGGCCACTTTTTTCCTTTCTTCCCCGTGGAGCAAAACACATCCAGAGCTTGTGAATCAGATTAAAGACAGTGGATTTGAGATTGGAAGTCATGGACATAAACACGAAAATTATAGCAGCTTAAGCGACGAGGACATTCGCAAACAAATTTCAACGGCCCACACCACACTAACCGAGCTGACCGGACAAACGCCGAAATTAATTCGTATGCCTAATGGGGACTTTGACAAAAGAGTCCTTCAGGTGGCAAGCACTTTAGGCTATAAAACCATTCAATGGGATACCGACTCCTTGGATTGGAAAAATCCTGGTACTCAGGTCATTATCGATCGTGTTGTAAATAAAGCGCATCCTGGTGACATCGTTCTTCTCCACGCCAGTGATTCCTGTAAACAAACTCATGAAGCACTGCCGGTTATTATCGACAAATTGCGTGCACAAGGATATGAATTCGTAACGGTATCTGAACTTCTACAACAGGGTACAGTAAAAGGCAAAGAAGTTCGTGATCAGGCCATGGGTCTTTAAGGAGTTATTTTACATCGTTCTCAGCAAAAAACCAAAAGCCGATCGACATATTTCTCCTCACTCATTCGCATACTATCCACATTCATGATGAAGGAGGAATACGGCCATGAATTGGACTCGTTTGCGATTTGTCAGCATGATATGCGTACTGGGCGTTGCACTAAGCGGCTGTGGCTCGGATCAAAGTTCTGCATCTCCCCAGAACAGTTATAAAGAGACGAAAACGATGGTAGTCGATATCTTAAAAAGTGATGATGGAAAAAAAGCCATAGAAGAGGCTCTGACCGGGCAAAGCAGTTCATCTGGACAATCCGGTCAAAGCGGTGAAGAAGGTGGATCTGGTGGCAGTTCCGGCGGTGGATCCGGTGGTGCTTCTGGTGGCAGCATGGGAATGAAAATGCTTATGCCTACACAATCGGCTGAGCAGATGAAAATCGCGGTCAAGGATACGCTCGTTTCACCTGAGTATAAAAAAGAAATCGAAAAAATTATGACCGATCCGCGTTTTGCCGGAGAATTTGCCAAAGCGATCAATAGCCAAAACAAACAGCTTCATATGCAGCTTATAAAGGACCCATCTTATCAGAAGTCCATTGAGACCATGCTCAAGTCGCCAGAGTTGACCAAGATGTACATGGACCTGACTAAAACCCCTGAATATCGCAAACAAGCCATGACTGTCATGCATGATGCTATGCAAAGTCCGATTTTCCGGCTTGAGGTGATGAATTTACTCAAAACCGTCGTACAAGAGGAACTCCAGCCTAAGGTTGAGAAAAAAAATCCTGGTGGCACAAGCGGTCAGAAGCAAGGCGGCGGCGGTTCCGAAGGTGGTGGCGGTGGTCAAGGCGAACAAGGAGGAGGCCAATAATAAAAAGGCTGGTTGCGCAACCAGCCTTTTTTTTATTCAGATTCAGCATGTAACGCTGTAATTTGAGCTGCGATTTCGTTATAAATAGTACCCGTTGCCGATTCAGATTTATATACGGAAGGCGAAAAATCAGCTTCTGATGGATGATTATCCGGGATCCCCAATGGGATCTGAGCCAACAGCTTGGTATGTAGAGTATCAGCCAGCATAGCCCCTCCCCCGCGGCCGAAGACATAATCCTTTTCACCGGTAGAGGAAACATAATAGGACATATTCTCCACAACGCCAATGACTTTATGATCCGTTTGGAG
>NZ_JH601072.1:3926-62438 GCF_000245715.1 Paenibacillus sp. Aloe-11
GCTGCCACAAAAGCAGCCGTCGCATGAGGGGTAGTGACAATGATTTCTTCACTCTGCGGAATCATTTGATGTACGTCAAGCGCTACATCTCCGGTACCCGGCGGTAAATCGAGAATCATATAGTCCAGCTTGCCCCATTGGACATCGCTAAAGAACTGTCTGAGCATTCTTCCCAGCATGGGGCCTCTCCAGATGACGGGATTGTTCTCCCTGACAAAGAAGCCCATAGACATGAGCTTAACACCAAATCTCTCCACTGGCTGAATAATCCCTTCTTCTACAGAAGGAACGTCCTCTACCCCAATCATATCCGGTACACTAAACCCGTAAATATCGGCATCGATCAAACCGACACGTTGGCCTTGCCTAGCCAAAGCGGCCGCCAAATTTACAGCTACCGTTGATTTCCCTACACCAACTTTTCCGCTCGCAATCGCAATAAACCGAACTCCAGATGATGGATCAAGCAGCTCATGTTGTTCCATACCAGCAGCATGTCCCTTGGTCAAGACCGGGTCAGCTGCTGCCTCGGAATCATCCTCTGTTTGAATAGCGGATCTTTCATGCTCAGAGGCTTCCCGAATACGAATATGAACGTGTCTCAGGCTCGCCTCTTCCAACGTCTGACGGATTTCCCGCTCCAAATCGGCCCGCGCCCCTTCCTCCGTATTCAAACTAACCACGGTCAAGGATACGCGTTCTTCTTTTACAACAACATCCCGAATAAAATGAAGATCAACCAGACGACGGCCCGTGTGAGGCTCTCGTACCTGTTGAAGTAGCTCTATAACCTGCTCTCTAGATTGCATGAATAATCAGCACCTCTGCTTCAGTGAATTTACGTAGTTGTAAACAATTACAGTATACCACTATCTGGCTTTAGGTGCTGACGATGTTACCTTCTCTCCGGCGCTATAACGTAAAATTCCTTTATAGACGGATGCTGCCACCTGTCTCTGATAGGTTACGTCACTCAGTCGCCGAGCTTCCTCAGGATGGGATAAAAATCCGACCTCTACGAGGGCTGTTGGCATTTTGAGGGCCTTTAACAAATACACTGTGTCCACAGTCTTGGCCACTCTGTCCGTATTTTCCAGATTGCGCTTGATTTCCTCCTGAATAAGGGAAGCCAAATTTTCATTATCCTCATGATTGGGAACATAAAAGGTTTGAGCTCCACTCCAACGACTGGAGGGGATGCTGTTCATGTGAATGCTCAAAAAAAGATCCGCTTTATGCTCCTCAATCATGCGCACACGTTGTTTTAGATCCTCTGTTTTTCTTCTGGCATAGCCTTTGGTTTCTGGCAGCGCCAGATCTCGGTCATCCTCACGTGTCATGACGACAACAGCTCCTGCTTGTTGTAAGTAATCCCGCAAATAAAAAGCAATCGCCAAATTAATGTCCTTTTCAATGACACCCTCTTTGCTAACTGCCCCTCCATCAGGCCCTCCATGTCCTGCATCTATAGCAATGACTTTACCCGCGAGCGGAAGACTCCAATGGGTCCAGACTCTCGAAGCAGGTATCTCATACAAAGTCAGCACAATAAACAGAACGGCAAGACAACAGCCCAATAGCATTTTTTGCAGCGTCCGATAGCGAATCCACAGTGTAAGCTGGTGTTTACGATTATTTTTTTGCATAACAAAACGCCTCCGTCCTATACAGATACTAATGATCTATATGGGACGAGGCGTGTAAATAGTACAACTCAGGAGTTAACAAATTCTTTCATGCCCTCTATCAGCACTTGGGCGACTTCTGGTCGTGTAAACTCAGGCGGCGGGCATACCCCGGAGCGTAACAATCCCCGTACTTTGGTGCCCGAGAGCGTCAAATGGTGCTCCTTGGGATGAGGGCAGGTTTTGCTTGAGGCCATATTCCCACAACGAGTGCAATAAAAGCTGTGTTCAAAGAATAATGGAGTAATTCCCAGCTCCTCAGGAGTAAAATTCCTGAAAATTTCCTGCGCTTCATAAGTTCCATAATAGTCTCCTACACCGGCGTGATCTCTTCCAACAATAAAATGGGTGCAGCCATAGTTTTTCCGCACCATAGCGTGAAAAATGGCCTCTCTCGGGCCAGCATATCGCATGGCAGCAGGAAACACACCCAGAAAAGTCCGTTCCGCCGGATAATAATGGTCCAGCAGCACCAGGTAGCTCTTCATGCGCACATCTGCTGGAACATCATCTGACTTGGTTTCACCCACGAGCGGATTGAGAAATAGTCCATCAACAATTTCCATCGCACTTTTCTGGATATACTCATGCGCACGGTGTACCGGATTACGCGTTTGGAAGCCGACTACTGTTTTCCAGCCCTTTTCAGCAAAATGATCGCGTGTCTGTGCTGGTGTGTAATAAAAATCGCTAAATTGCGCAGGCTCAGGCCGATTCAGTACTTGCACAGAGCCTCCCACATAAGTGGCTGGTCGATCCAGCAGTTTTTTTACGCCAGGATGAGCCGAATCATTCGTTTTGAATACACGTCTGGCTTCCTCGGCTTGATCAACCTGATAAATACTTTCAATATCAAGCACTGCATAGATAATTCCGTCTGTTTCACCTACCAAAGCGACTTGCTGACCCACGTTGAGTTCACTAGCTATGCTCTCCGTAACTGCAAGTGTAATGGGAATACTCCAGACTGTACCGTCGGCAAGACGCATATCCTTAACGACCGACCGATAATCAGACTCGTTCATAAATCCGGTCAATGGGGAGAACGCCCCCACCCCAATCAAATCCAGGTCAGAAATAGTCCACGAGTTTACTCGAATAGGAAACAATTCACGTGCAGTCTGCAAAAGGGCTTTTTGCTCCGGTCCTGTGATGATTCTATCAACTAGTGTTCCGCCATGCGGAAGAATTGCAGTCATAACGAACTCCCTTTCCATTCATAAATATGATTCACAGCTAATGAGCACATTTTTATTGATGGAGCCCGCATTCAGTCTTCTCATTGCCTGACCAGCGCCCCGCACGAGGATCTTCACCCGGTAGGACCTGACGTGTGCATTGCTCGCATCCAATACTTGGATAATTCCGGTCATGCAGTGGATTATACAACACTTTATGAGTATGGATATAATTCCACACATCTTCTGATGTCCAACTCGCCAGCGGATTGAATTTAACAAGTCCAAATTTCTGGTCATACTCTACCTTTTTGGCATTCGCACGGGTTGGAGCCTGGTCGCGGCGAATACCGGTAATCCATGCATCGTATTGAGATAAAATGCGTGTCAGCGGCTCAACTTTTCGTATACCACAGCATGTGTTGGGATCTGATTTCCACAGTTCCTCCCCATGCTCAGCCGCTTGCTCTTCGGGAGTAATCAAGGGAGATACCCGGACAAAATCCAAGTTATATTTAGCCTTGATCTGATCTCGTGTATCGTACGTTTCTTGAAAATGAAAGTCCGTGTCCAAGTAAAAGATGTCGGTGGAGGGGCTAATTTTTTGCAGCATATCTACAAGTACTACATCTTCCGCTCCAAAGCTGCAAGCAAAGGTGAGATTAGGGAATGTTTGAATAGCATACTGGATAATTTCCTCCGGCGTCGCCTCTTCCAGCTCAATCGCCTTGACCTTGATCAAAGCTTCTTTCTCCAATAAGTTCATTATTAATGCGCCTCCATCTGAAGATTCATAAATAAGTGCCATGTACCCAATGCCGACTAAACTAATAAGAATAAATAAAGTATAAAACTTTCACATTCATTGTCAATCCACAGTAATGTGCTTTGATATAATCATTCTTCAGCCTGAATTCAGCAGAAGCATTGTTCTATCAGCATTCTGTAACCCTATTCCTTGCATTCGACCAGGCTCTTTGACTTTATATAAAATATTCTTATACAATTTATTTTGGAATGTTCTAGTTAGTTGGAAACTAAAAGCAGCTAGCCAAAGCCCCTCAAAAAGAAAGAACGTGTTGTTTAATTGTCTGCTGATTTCGCTGTGCTCAGACGCTCCAGTTTCCCACAAGCCGATCCATGACCAAAATTAGACTAATGGCTCCATGAACAAATCCGCCGTGCCTGAGACCCATGTTTTGATGGCTAGAAGCTGTTTCTCCGTCATAGTGAACACAAGGCAGTCTGGGTTTCCCCAGTTATCGTAGTCAAATCGATGAGTAGTAATTCTTTACGGATGGAATGCTGAGCGACAGGCAAACCAAGTAGCATAAGGCATTTATAAGCAATAAAATTGAAATGGATGGGCAAGGCTATTAAACAAAGGAAAGGATGGAAAATGGAAATCAACGGGAATGAGGAAAATACATGGGGGCAAACAGCCTCAATGAACAAACGGCTGCTAAATTTCACAATACATTGAGCTTTAATTTAAGATCAAATGTGGTCAAAAATGATACGGTCACAGGCATTTTTTAGCATAAAAAAAGACCCCAACCAATTGGTTGAGAGCCTTTGAACGTTGATAATTAACGTTTCGAGAATTGTGGTGCACGACGAGCAGCTTTGAGACCGTATTTTTTACGTTCTTTCATACGTGGGTCACGAGTCAAGAATCCTGCTTTTTTCAAAGCTGGGCGGAATTCTGGATCTGCTTTCAGCAGAGCACGTGAAATACCGTGGCGAATTGCGCCTGCTTGACCAGAGATACCACCGCCATGAGCGATAACGAGTACGTCATAGCTACCAATTGTTTCTGTCAGGTTCAATGGTTGTTTAACGATCAGTTTGAGTGTTTCCAAACCGAAATATTCATTAATATCACGTTTGTTGATGACAATGCGTCCTTCACCCGGTACGAGACGAACACGAGCTACCGAATGTTTACGACGACCTGTCCCATAGTATTGTACTTGTGCCATGAAACTGTCCTCCTTTTAATTATCCGCGAAGTTCGTAAACTTCAGGTTTTTGTGCTGCATGTGGATGCTCAGTGCCTCTGTAAGCTTTCAATCTCAGCTTCATTTTTTCGCCTTGACGAGTTTTAGGAAGCATACCGTGAACAGCCAATTCCAACATACGTTCAGGTTTGTTTTTAACCATGTCTTGTGCAACTGTTACTTTCAAACCACCTGGGTGCATGGAGTGACGGTAGTATTTCTTGTTCTCCATTTTTTTACCAGTCAATACGATCTTCTCTGCATTGATTACAACAACGAAATCACCTGTGTCCACATGTGGTGTAAATTGTGGCTTGTGTTTACCGCGAATCAACGCAGCCGCTTCGCTTGCCAGACGACCGAGCGTTTTACCTTCGGCATCAATGATGTGCCAGTTACGCTCAACTTCATTTGGCTTAGCCATATACGTAGTACGCATGAAAAGTTTCCTCCTTAAGTTCATTAACAGAAATCGTCATTTATCTTCGTTCGTTAACTTGCTACATTATTGATGGATTAGATGTTGCTTTAATGTGATCATCTTAATTGGGGCTGTGGGAAAGCCATTAAGAAAACACAACTTTTATATTACAGGATAACCAGCAAATTCGCAAGGGAAAAATCAATGTTTTTTGATGTTTTCTTCATATTCCACACTCCAGAGAGTTAAAGCATGTCCTACCGCTGTAGGTCCTGCCTTTGAGCGATTTTTCGCCTCTAAAATAAATGGAATATCGTCGGCAGATTTCTTTCCTTCTCCCACTTCGAGCAGAGTTCCCATAATAATCCGAACCATGTGCTGCAAAAATCCGCTACCTGTAATATAAGTATGAATAATTCCCTGATCATCCGAGCCCGGACGTGAAAAGGAATGGTCTACCGTCATATAGGCTTCGTAAATTGTGCGGACATGATTCGTCTTCTGGGAACGTCGGGATGCAAACGAAGTATAGTCAAAGGTCCCTATTAAATGTGCCAGTCCCTGCTCCATTGCTTGTACATCTAATTTTGTTGGGTGATGCGCCTGTGTACGACGGTGAAAGATGTCTGGAAATCGGTTAGCATTAATGCTGTACCGATAAGTCTTCCGCTTCGCCATGCGGCGCGCGTGGAAAGACAACGGCACCTCTCTCGCATCCGTAACAATAATATCACGGGGCAACCACGCATTTAGGGCAAGGCACCAACGTTCAATAGGAATAGGCGACTCGGTATGAAAATTAAATACTTGCCCATATGCATGTACACCAGCGTCTGTGCGACCGGAACCTGTGATTTTAAGACGTTCACCTGTCAATGAGCATATAGCACTCTCCAGATAATCCTGAATCGTATTGCCATTGGGCTGAGTCTGAAAACCATCATACTCGGTTCCGTCGTAGTTCACTTTCATGCACAAGTTCCGCACATTTCTTCACACCTTTACAGGGTAATCTCTGGGTCTATGAGGATTAACCGAACATAGCAAAGGAGAAGTCCCTCCGGACTTCTCCAAGAGAAAAAAAGGGTTGTTCAGAATCAAACTGATTCTGTCCACCCTTCCCTCATCTTCGCCTGTCTACGCGCGGTCAACCAATTCCAGATATACCATTGGAGCAGCGTCGCCACGACGAGGTCCCAGTTTCAAGATACGAGTGTATCCACCTGGACGCTCATTGTAACGTGTAGCCAATTCGCTAAACAGTTTTTGGATTGCATCCTGCTCACCATCAACAGTTTCACGGCGAACGAACGCAGCCACTTGACGGCGTGCGTGCAGATCCCCTTTTTTCGCTTTGGTGATCAGTTTTTCAGCAATAGAACGAACTTCTTTTGCTTTAGCCTCAGTAGTTTGGATACGCTCGTACAAGAACAGATCGGTTACCAAATCACGAAACAAAGCTTTACGGGCGCTAGAGTTACGACCCAATTTTTGGTATGCCATGTAATTTCCCCTCCTTCACAAAAACGTCGCTGTCTATTCTTCCGTACGAAGTCCTAAACCAAGTTCCTCAAGCTTCTCTTGTACTTCTTCCAAAGATTTGCGGCCCAAGTTGCGAACCTTCATCATATCTTCTTCAGATTTAGTCGTGAGTTCTTGTACCGTATTGATACCAGCGCGCTTAAGGCAGTTATAGGAACGGACGGAGAGATCCAGCTCTTCGATCGTCATTTCAAGAACTTTTTCTTTCTTATCTTCTTCTTTTTCGACCATAATTTCCGCATCTTTTGCTTCGTCCGTGAGACCCACGAACAACATTACATGCTCGGTCAAAATTTTGGCTCCAAGGCTCACTGCTTCCTCAGGTCGAATACTTCCGTCAGTCCAAACCTCAAGTGTCAGCTTGTCATAATTCGTAACCTGGCCGACACGCGTATTTTCTACGCCGTAGTTCACGCGTGCAATCGGAGTGTAGATGGAGTCGACGGGAATGACGCCGATCGGCTGGTCATCACGTTTATTCCGATCCTGCTTAACGTAACCGCGACCGCGATTGGCAAAAATACGCATGTGAAGTCTCGAACCCGGTCCGAGAGTAGCTATGTGAAGATCCGGATTAAGAATTTCCACATCACTATCCGCACGGATATCTCCTGCCGTTACAACTCCTTCGCCTTCCGCATCGATTTCGAGTACCTTCTCTTCATCCGAGTGGATTTTAAGCGATAAAGCTTTCAAGTTCAGTATGATCTCCGTTACGTCTTCCTTCACACCGGGAACCGTTGCAAACTCGTGCAGAACCCCATCGATCTGAACCGATGTGACTGCTGCCCCCGGTAACGAGGATAACAGAATACGGCGAAGCGAGTTCCCCAGCGTCGTACCGTATCCGCGTTCCAGCGGTTCTACTACGAATTTTCCATAGGTGCCATCATCATTGACGTCAACCGTCTCAATTTTCGGCTTTTCGATTTCTATCACTGCAATATCCCTCCTTCAAAACGTCGCTCCTATATGAAACATTCACCTTATCCATAGTCAATCATGCAGTATACCTAAACATCCATTCTTGGCAATTTGTGCCGGATCTATACTACACGCAGAGGAGAAATCTCATTAGACGCGACGACGTTTTGGAGGACGGCATCCGTTATGAGGTACCGGAGTTACGTCTTTAATCAGGTTAACTTCCAGACCAGCAGCTTGCAAAGAGCGGATTGCTGCTTCGCGGCCTGCACCTGGTCCTTTAACCATAACTTCGACAGTTTTCATGCCGTGTTCCATTGCAGCTTTAGCAGCAGTTTCTGCGGCCATTTGCGCTGCAAATGGAGTAGATTTACGGGAACCGCGGAATCCCATACCGCCTGAGCTTGCCCAAGAGATTGCGTTACCGTGTGGATCTGTGATCGTAACGATCGTGTTGTTGAACGTGGAACGGATGTGTGCCACGCCACTCTCGATATTTTTACGGTCACGGCGTTTTGTACGTACAACTTTTTTCGGTTTAGCCATTGAATGTTATCCTCCCTTCTTATTTCTTTTTGTTCGCTACAGTCCGACGAGGACCTTTACGCGTACGAGCATTGGTTTTAGTACGTTGTCCGCGAACAGGCAATCCACGACGGTGACGAACACCACGGTAGCAGCCAATCTCAGTCAGACGTTTAATATTCAAGGAAATTTCACGACGCAGATCGCCTTCTACTTTAACTTCTTTGTCGATCGTTTCACGTAATTTGCTCACTTCATCTTCAGTCAAATCACGAACACGCGTGTTTGCACTGATGCCTGTTTCCTTCAAAATTTTCTGAGAAGTCGTTTTACCGATTCCGAAAATGTAAGTCAAGGCGATCTCAACGCGTTTGTCACGTGGTAAATCCACACCAGCTATACGAGCCATTTTACGCTACACCCCCTTCTATTAACCTTGTTTTTGTTTGTGTTTCGGATTTTCGCAAATAACCATTACATTCCCTTTGCGGCGAATGACTTTGCATTTCTCGCAAATAGGTTTTACAGAAGGTCTTACCTTCATGTTGATTACCTCCTCCAAGCTTTACCCTGGTAAAACTCGCTTCGTGAACATTCACATCGTTTTGCCGAGCAAAACAAGTTTTTTTAAATGACGTACGTTTAATAAAAACCTGCATGAATTACTTGCGGTACGTTATACGGCCTTTCGTTAAATCGTAAGGCGATAACTGTACAACCACCTTGTCGCCTGTCAAAATACGGATAAAGTGCATCCGCAGCTTTCCGGAAACATGAGCAAGAATTTGATGACCGTTCTCAAGCTCTACCTTGAACGTAGCGTTCGGCAGGGGCTCGATTACCGTACCTTCAACCTCAATGACATCTTCCTTGGCCAAAGTCAGTCTCCTTTCTCTTCAGCTTGGTATTCGGACGAGTCCAGGAAAGTTTTCACTGCGTGACGCAGCTTTCCGTTCGTCACCCGACCGCTTTCGTTTAAACTGTTTACAATCTCGCTACTAATCTTAGACTGAGGCATCAAATGAAGAACATTTTTCTTCTTCGCTTGATCAAACTTTCGTTTATCCCCATCCGCAATATATACAAACCTGCTGTCCGCTATTGAAACGACAACCGCAATCTGTCCGGCACCTCTGCCTTTCAGAATCTTCACCAGCTGACCGATTTGCAGGCTTCCTTGCTGAATCATTCCAATCACCTACGCACTCAGTTTCGTGAAAATGTCCATGCCGTCCGTTGCGACCGTCTTCGTGTGCCCGTTATGAGCACAAGGAACCAAGCCCAGCGTAACGACCATCCAGTTGTCTTCCAGCGTCCCTATATGGCGAGAACCTATTTGAATCAACGATTCAATAGCCAGCTCAATGCCGGTTTTCAGCCTCGGCCCCTGTTCGGGAATACCACGGTTTGGATTCTCAATATATTGCCGAATGGCATGCGACATTGTAAACTGGCGAGTTTTCGCGAGGATATCGCCTTTGTTTAACTTGCGTCTGCCGGGAAATCCGTGCACCAGTTGTTCGTTGACTGAAGCGCAAATGCTAGCAGGAAAACCGTTATAACCTTTAAAAGACGGCACAGCTCCCTGACTGCGAATATACCAATCAGCTAAATGATCAAGTTTACCGATCGTAAAACCGGGCTCGATGTGTCCTGCCAAGCAATGAATCGTTTCCTTCTCCATCCTCTCAGCTTTCCTCATAAAGCTTAATTCCGTTTCCGACTTGCAAATGATCATTACAGCTAACCCCGCAACAAGGACACGATATTTTGGGAAACCACATCAATATCCTGTTCTCCGTCAATATGACGCAGAAGATTCTGGTTCTCATAAAACGTGAGGAGTGGTGCTGTTTTATTACTATATTCGTCTAGTCGTGTTCTTACGCTATCTTCGTTATCGTCAGGGCGCTGATAGAGCTCCCCGCCGTCTTTATCACAAATGCCTTCAACCTTAGGAGGATTAAAGACAACATGATAGCTAGAACCACAACTTTTGCAAACCCGCCGTCCTGTGATTCGTGCCAATAAGTTGTCACGATCCACTTTCAGGTTGACAACATCATCAAGCTTCGTGTTCAAACGACCCAGAATTTGATCCAAGGCTTCAGCCTGAGCTAAAGTTCTCGGAAACCCGTCCAGCAAGAACCCTTTCTTGCAGTCCGACTGTTGCAGCCGTTCTTCAACGATACCGATTGTTACGTCATCTGGAACAAGTTCGCCCTTGTCGATATATTCTTTGGCTTTAATGCCAATAGGTGTTCCCTGCTTCATCGCCAGGCGAAATGCATCACCTGTCGAGATATGAGGAATGCCAAATTCCTTCACAATGACATCTGCTTGTGTACCTTTACCAGCCCCCGGAGGGCCCATGATCAAAATATTCACAACCTGTCACTCCTCAGACGACCCCTACACAAGAAACAGCACAAAAGGTGCCGGTAAGCATGCGAACATCCTAAGCCGGAACCTATTGCCTATTTGTTGATGAAGCCTTTGTAATGGCGTTTAATCAGTTGGCTTTCGATTTGCTTCATTGTATCCAATGCAACACCGATAATAATGAGCAGTGAAGTACCGCCAATTTGCACGGAACGAGGCAAGCCCGAAAGCGAACCAAAGAATACCGGCAATACGGATATGACTGCAAGGAACAAAGCCCCTGTCATTGTCAACCGTGACATTACACGTGTCAGGTATTTTTCCGTAGCTTTACCCGGGCGAATTCCCGGAATATAACCGCCGTTTTTCTTCATGTTGTCGGCCATTTGCTGCGGATTCATCTGTACAAAGGTATAGAAGAATGTGAAACCGATAATCATTACGACATACAAAACCATGCCTAGTGGCTTGTCATAATACAAGTAAGTGGTAATCCACTTAGCCCACGCATGATCCGCCCAAAAACTCGCAATAATAGTCGGGAATTGCAGCAATGATACCGCAAAAATTACCGGAATAACGCCTGCTGCATTAATCTTCATCGGAATATGCGTATTCTGGCCACCGTACATTTTGTTACCAACTACACGTTTCGCATATTGTACTGGTATTTTCCGAATACCTTGCTGGATGTAGATAACACCAACAATAATCAGAATAACTACCAAGGCAATAATAATTGCTTTCAGAATATTCATGAACAGCTGATCTGCCTGAATAAACTGGGATTCTACAATCGTGCGAATATGTCTTGGAATACCTGCCGCAATCCCTGCAAAGATAACAATGGAGATACCATTGCCGATTCCTTTTTCAGTAATTTGCTCACCAAGCCACATAAGAAACGTAGTTCCTGCTGTAAGCACAATTGCAATTACCAAATAATCAGCAAAAGTCGCTCCAGGAATCATTGCTGCACCGTACAGTCGGTTAAAGCCAATCGACGTTCCAAAAGCTTGAATCAAACCCAGTATTACCGTACCATACCGTGTAATTTGAGCCAACTTCTTTTTACCATGTTCTCCTTGTTTAGCCCATTCCGCAAGTTTCGGAATCACGTCCATCGACAGCAACTGTACAATGATAGACGCTGTAATATATGGCATAATCCCGAGGGCGAAGATCGAAAACTGATACAAAGCGCCCCCCGAGAAGGTATTAAGGAGTCCGAATAACTCGCTTCCTGCCTGATCCTGAGATGTAAAGACTTGCTTGTTCACGCCGGGAACCGGCACGAAGGAGCCAATACGGTATACCAAAAGTATAAACAGGGTGAACAGAATACGGGTTCTAAGATCCTCAACTCGCCATATATTTTTCAGGGTCTTGAACATTAGATCACCTCGGTTTTACCGCCGGCAGCTTCAATTTTCTCTACCGCAGATTGAGAGAACTTGTTCGCTTTAACTGTCAATTTCACAGTGATTTCACCGTTACCCAGAATTTTAATTCCGGACTTCGCGTCTTTCACAATGCCATTGTTCAGCAAAAACTCAGGACTTACTTCTGTACCTGCTGCAAAACTGTTTAAATCTTCGATATTCAAAACCGCATACTCTTTACGAGTAGGATTTACGAAACCGCGTTTAGGCAAGCGACGATACAGTGGATTTTGACCACCCTCGAAGCCCGGACGTACACCACCGCCGGAACGAGCGTTTTGACCCTTATGACCACGACCAGAAGTTTTACCCGTACCACTACTAGGACCACGACCCAAACGTTTACGTTCTTTGCGGGAACCTGGAGCTGGGGAAAGCTCATGTAACTTCATCGTTCGTTGCACCTCCTTGATTATTCTTAAAATGCTTTGTTTCTTAAGCTTCGATTTCTTTAACAGAAACCAAATGGCTAACTTTATTAATCATCCCACGAATTGCTGCATTGTCTGGTTGAACTACTTTATGGTTGATTTTACGCAAGCCGAGCGTCTTAACAGTCGTTCTCTGAGTACCAGGACGGCCGATCAACGAACGAACGAGGGTAATTTCTAATTTCGCCATGATATTCCCTCCTTAGCCCAGCAGCTCTTCGATGGATTTGCCACGCAATTTTGCAACTTCTTCGGCGCGTTTCAAGCGGGACAAACCTTCCAAAGTCGCATTGACCATATTCATGGAATTCGAAGAACCCAGAGATTTTGTCAAGATATCACCTACACCAGCAAGCTCCAGTACAGCACGCACTGGACCACCAGCGATAACCCCAGTACCTTCCGATGCCGGTTTCAACAGAACCCGGCCAGCACCGAACTTACCTGTAACAAGGTGAGGAATTGTTGTGCCTACGAGTGGAACGTGAATCAGGTTTTTCTTAGCATCTTCAATACCTTTGCGAATCGCATCAGGTACTTCGCCAGCTTTACCGATTCCAGCGCCTACCCAGCCGTTGCCGTCGCCCACTACTACCAGAGCACTGAAGCTGAAACGGCGTCCGCCTTTGACAACTTTAGCTACACGGTTAATATTTACTACTCTTTCAGTCAGTTCCAAAGTATTCGGATCTACACGCAAGTCGTTAACCTCCTTTTGAGAAATGTCTTAGAATTCAAGGCCTGCTTCGCGAGCTGCATCAGCCAAAGCTTGAATTCGTCCATGATACAAGTATCCACCACGGTCAAATACGATGTTAGCATGACCTTTTTCTTTTGCACGTTTAGCAACGAGTTCGCCAACCTTACGAGCTGCTTCAACACTACCACCGTTTTTGATTTCGCTGCTCAGTTCTTTATCCATAGTGGATGCAGATACCAATGTTACACCAGCTACATCATCAATCAGTTGCGCGTAGATATGCTTGGAAGAGCGGAACACGTTCAGACGAGGACGTACAGCCGTACCTTCGATTTTTTTACGTACACGCAGATGTCTTCTGACACGTGCTTTATTTTTATCTTGTTTTGTAATCATCTCAAGTTTTCACTCCCTTCAGTTTGCCTTTTAAAGCTTTATACTAAGACGCACTGGGTAAAAAAGAAGTACAAAGTCTTTCCTGCAGAAAGACCGCACAAAGTCGGTAAGAAACTTATTTCTTCTTACCGGCTTTACCTTCTTTACGGATGATGCGCTCGCCTTCGTATTTAATCCCTTTACCTTTGTACGGTTCAGGTTCACGAACGGAACGAATTTTAGCAGCGTAGGCACCTACACGCTCTTTATCAATTCCGTGAACGATGATTTTAGTGTTCGAAGGAACTTCGAATTCGATGCCCGCTTCCGGTGTGATTTCAACCGGGTGAGAGTATCCAACGTTCAGAACGATTTTATCTCCGGATTTGCTTGCACGATATCCGACCCCAACCAGCTCCAGAGATTTGGAAAAGCCTTCAGTTACACCACTTACCATGTTGCTAACAACGCTGCGGGTTGTTCCATGCAAAGAACGGTGAAGTTTGTTGTCCGAAGGACGAGCTACATTAATTTCATTGTTTTCCACAGTAACGGACATGTCTTTGTGAAGCTCACGAGTTAATGTTCCTTTAGGACCTTTAACTGTGATCACTGTGTTGTTCAAAGTTACGTCAACACCACTTGGTACTGTGATTGGTTTACGACCAATACGGGACATATCTGTTGCACCTCCTATCTTTTAAACGTTATCTTACCAAACGTAGCAAACCACTTCTCCGCCGGCTTTGGACTGACGTGCTTCTTTATCAGTCATGATACCTTTGGATGTTGAAATGATTGCGATCCCGAGTCCACCCAGAACGCGTGGAATCTCATTGCTCTTCGTGTAAACGCGAAGACCTGGTTTACTAATTCTTTTCAAGCCTGTAATAACACGCTCGTTGTTCGCACCGTATTTCAAGAAAATACGGATGATCCCTTGTTTGCTATCTTCAACAAATTCCGCATCACGAATGAATCCTTCACGTTTCAGGATGTCGGCGATTTGTTTTTTCATTGTAGATGCAGGCATTTCTACCGTTTCGTGACGAACAGTGTTCGCGTTACGAATACGAGTAAGCATATCTGCAATTGGATCAGACATAGTCATTGTGTATAAACCTCCTTCCCAAACAGGACTTTTTACCAGCTTGCTTTTTTCACGCCAGGAATCTGGCCTTTATAAGCTAATTCACGGAAGCAAATTCTGCAGATTTTAAACTTTTGCAGCACCGAATGTGGACGACCACAACGCTCACAACGAGTGTAAGCACGAACTTTAAACTTTGGTGCGCGTTGTTGTTTGACTTTCATTGAAGTTTTTGCCACTTAGCCTGACACCTCCTAAATAGTTTCGGAGAACAGGGGTCCTTTAAATCAGACGCCCAAAACGTTATGCCAACATTACTTTGCGAAAGGCATGCCCAGCTGAGTCAGAAGCTCACGGGACTCTTCGTCAGTTTTGGCAGTCGTTACGATAACGATGTCCATACCACGAACTTTATCAACTTGATCATACTCGATTTCCGGGAAGATCAACTGTTCTTTCAGACCAAGCGTGTAGTTACCACGTCCGTCAAAAGCTTTTGTTGATACACCATGGAAGTCACGTACGCGAGGAAGCGTAATGTTGAACAATTTGTCCAAGAAATAATACATACGCTCGCCACGAAGTGTTACCTTAACACCGATTGGCATGTTTTCACGCAATTTAAAACCTGCAATAGATTTTTTAGCGCGAGTGATAACTGGTTTTTGACCAGCAATCAGCTGCATGTCATTGAGAGCTGAATCAAGCACTTTGGAGTTTTGAACTGCGTCGCCAACGCCCATGTTGATTACAACTTTCTCGATTTTAGGCACTTGCATCACTGTTGTATAGTTGAACTTCTGCATCAAAGCAGGAGTGATTTCTTTCAAGAAACGTTCTTTCATTCTTGTTGTTGCCATGAATCATAGTCCTCCTTTCTTCAAAAAAATAATTAGTCGATCACTTCGCCAGAACGTTTTGCAATACGCACTTTTTTTCCGTTGTCCAATACTTTGTAACCAATACGAGTTACTTTTCCGCTCTTCGGATCAATGTGCATAACGTTGGAAACGTGAATCGGAGCTTCTTTCTCGATGATGCCGCCTTGTGGATTCAGCTGATTAGGCTTCTGGTGTTTTTTAATCATGTTAACACCTTCCACAAGCACACGGTTTTGACGAGGGTAAGCAGCGATAACGCGACCTTTTTTACCTTTATCTTTACCTGTAATCACCAGAACAGTATCGTCCTTTTTGACGTGCAGCTTGTTGTTATGGGATTCCAGAACTTTTTTCACTTTTGGCATTTCGTACACCTCCTACGGGCACATTTTAAGGTGAATTTAGATCACTTCCGGAGCCAAGGAAACGATTTTCATGAAGTCCTTGTCACGAAGTTCGCGAGCAACTGGTCCGAAAATACGAGTACCGCGTGGGCTCTTGTCTTCTTTAACGACCACTGCTGCGTTCTCATCAAATCCGATGTAGGAACCGTCTTTACGGCGGATAGAACGTTTAGTACGAACGACAACCGCTCTTACTACATCACCCTTTTTGACAACGCCGCCTGGTGTTGCTTGTTTTACGGAACAAACGATCAGGTCACCAATTTGAGCTGTACGACGTCCCGTACCACCGAGCACACGGATACACATCAGTTCCTTCGCGCCGGAATTGTCAGCCACAGTCAAACGTGTAAATGGTTGAATCATTTATTTATCCTCCTTTCGGAAAAACTACGCTACATTAGATTATAACAGCTTTTTCAACGATTTCGACCAGTCTCCAGTTTTTGTCTTTGGACAAAGGACGAGTTTCCATGATTTTAACAGTATCACCGATTTGTGCGGTGTTGTTTTCATCATGAGCTTTGAATTTTTTAGTCACTTTAATGCGTTTATGGTAGAGATCATGCTTTTTGTAGGTTTCTACAGCAATCACAATCGTTTTATCCATTTTGTCGCTAACTACTTTACCGACTAATACTTTACGGGCATTACGTTCGCTCATTGTTGGCCTCCTTCCTAATTACAGGCGGATTTCCCACCCGGTCTAATATCTTAGCTAATCCCAAGTTCTCTTTCACGGATCACAGTTTTAGCACGAGCAATTTCCTTACGCACAGCGCCGATCCGAGTCGGGTTATCAAGCTGACCGGTAGCGAGTTGAAAACGAAGGTTAAAAAGTTCTTCTTTAAAACCAGAGATCTTTTGTTCGATTTCAGCAGTGGTTAGGTTGCGGAATTCACTAGCCTTCATTTGCTTCACCACCCAATTCTTCACGTTTCACAAACTTAGTTTTGATTGGCAGTTTGTGAGCGGCAAGACGCATTGCTTCACGAGCAATCTCTTCCGGTACACCAGCAAGTTCAAACATAATCTTACCTGGTTTCACTACTGCAACCCATTTTTCTACGTTACCTTTACCACTACCCATACGAACCTCAAGAGGCTTTTGAGTAATTGGTTTGTCAGGAAAAATTTTAATCCAAACCTTACCACCACGTTTGATGTAACGAGTCATCGCAATACGAGCAGCTTCGATTTGACGGTTAGTGATCCATGCTGGTTCAGTAGCTTGCAAACCGTACTCACCAAAATTCAGTGTAGTACCGCCTTTTGCACGACCCTTCATGTGACCACGTTGTTGTTTACGATGTTTTACGCGTTTAGGTACCAACATGATTAGTTGCCTCCTTCCTGAGGAGCTTGTTTCTTAGCTGGAGGAAGAACTTCTCCACGATAGATCCATACTTTTACGCCAAGACGGCCATAAGTAGTATGAGCCTCTGCTGTACCGTAGTCGATGTCAGCACGAAGCGTGTGCAGTGGAACAGTTCCTTCGCTGTACCCTTCGGAACGAGCGATTTCGGCACCGCCAAGACGTCCGCCTACTTGAGTTTTAATTCCTTTTGCTCCGGAACGCATAGTTCTTTGAATTGCTTGTTTCAATGCACGACGGAAAGAAACACGACGTTCCAATTGTTGTGCAATGCTTTCAGCAACCAGAATTGCATCCAGTTCAGGATTTTTAATTTCAGAGATATTGATGTGTACCTTTTTGCCGCCTGCAATTTTAGTGATTTCATTACGCAGGTTTTCAACTTCGGAACCACCCTTACCGATAACCATACCTGGTTTCGCAGTGTGAATCGTTACGTTGACGCGGTTAGCTGCTCTCTCGATTTCAACACGGGATACAGCGGAGTCTTTCAATCTTTTCTTCAGATGCTCACGAATCTTAACGTCTTCCAGCAAAAGATCACCGAAATCTTTGCCTGCATACCATTTGGATTCCCAATCACGGATAATACCGATTCGGAGTCCGACGGGATTTACCTTTTGGCCCACACGTTTTCCCTCCTTATTTTTCAGATACCACCAGAGTAATATGACTGGTGCGTTTATTGATGCGGCTTGCGCGACCCATTGCACGCGGGCGGAACCGTTTCATTGTAGGACCTTGGTTTACGAAAACCTCAGATACTACCAATTTATTTACGTCCATAGAGTAGTTGTGATCTGCATTTGCGATTGCAGAATTCAACAATTTCTCAACGACTGGAGAAGCGGATTTCGGAGTGTGACGAAGAATTGCAATCGCCTCACCAACCTGCTTGCCACGAATCAAATCGATAACAAGTTTCACTTTGCGAGCGGAAATCCGCACGGATTTAGCATGTGCTTTTGCTTCCATTGAGTTACCTCCTCTCAAACACTACGCTGTGTTGATTATCTTCTTGTTTTCTTATCGTCATCCGTATGGCCTTTGTACGTACGCGTTGGAGCGAATTCGCCCAGTTTGTGTCCGACCATATCTTCCGTTACGTATACTGGCACATGTTTACGACCATCGTATACACCAAACGTATGTCCGATAAATTGCGGGAAAATCGTAGAGCGACGGGACCAAGTTTTGATCACGACTTTTTTGTCCGACTCGTTCAAAACCTCTACTTTTTTCAGCAAGTAACCATCAATGAATGGTCCTTTTTTGAGACTGCGACCCATTTATGAATCCTCCCTTCGTTAAAACATTGTCGTTCCTTAAAATGTTAACGTGCGGCTTAAGCGCACGTTTCATTATTTAGTACGACGACGAACGATGTATTTATCAGATGCTTTACCTTTTTTACGCGTTTTGTAACCAAGGGTTGGTTTGCCCCATGGAGACATTGGAGATTTACGTCCGATTGGAGCGCGACCTTCACCACCACCGTGTGGGTGATCGTTAGGGTTCATAACAACACCACGAACTTCAGGACGTTGTCCCAACCAACGACTACGACCGGCTTTACCGATCTTAACAAGTTCGTGGTCTTCGTTACCAACAGAACCGATTGTAGCGCGGCAAACTTTCAGAATGCGACGAACTTCACCAGAAGTCAAACGAATTGTTACATACTTCTCTTCTTTACCAAGAAGTTGGGCTTCCGTACCAGCAGCACGAACGAGTTGGCCACCTTTGCCCGGTTTCAATTCGATGTTGTGGATAACCGTACCTACTGGAATGTTTTCCAATGGCAAGGAGTTACCGATTTTGATATCGGAATCCGGACCGGATACCACTTCGTCTCCTACTTTCAAACCTTTAGGAGCGATGATGTAACGTTTTTCACCATCCACATAGTAGATAAGTGCGATGTTGGACGTACGGTTCGGATCATATTCGATCGTAGCAACGCGGCCCGGTATTCCATCTTTGTTACGTTTGAAGTCAATAATACGGTATTTACGTTTGTGTCCGCCGCCTTGATGACGAACTGTAATTTTACCTTGGTTATTGCGTCCAGCTTGCTTGCTCAGAGGTGCCAGCAACGATTTCTCGGGCTGATTTGTTGTGATCTCCTCGAAAGTAGATACAGACATTGCACGTCTGGCCGGGGACGTTGGTTTATACTTTTTAATTGGCACTGAGTTTCCCTCCTTACTTTACAGTTTCAATTATACCGTTTCAAAAAACTCAAGCGGCTTACTGTCTTTGCTCAGCGTTACGAACGCTTTTTTCCACTCGCTCGTATAGCCGGAATGACGTCCGTAGCGTTTTGGTTTCGCAGGAACGCGAAGCGTATTTACGTTACTTACTTTCACGTTAAAGATCGCTTCGATTGCTTTTTTAATTTCGACTTTGTTAGAACGAATGTCAACCTCGAAAACGTATTTCAAGTCATTCATCATACCAGCCGTACGTTCGGTGATAACCGGACGTTTGATAATATCACGAGGATCCTTCATTACGCGAGCACCTCCTCTACCTTCTGAACTGCTTCCTTCGTAATGATCAGTTTGTCGTGTCCAAGCACGTCAAGAACATTAATGCCGTCTGCGGCTACAAACTTCACACCAGGAATATTACGAGCGGAAAGTGCAACATTATCATCATAGCTAGGAGCTACGATCAATGCTTTACGATCAGCTTTAAGGTTATTCAAAATGGCTGCGAATTCTTTCGTTTTAGGTCCGTTCAGTGTAAGAGCGTCCAATACGATAATTTCATTCTCAATCACTTTGGATGACAATGCCGATTTGATCGCCAGACGACGAACTTTTTTAGGCAATTTGTAAGCGTAGCTGCGTGGAGTCGGACCGAATACAGTACCGCCACCAACCCATTGCGGTGCACGGATCGAACCTTGACGAGCACGGCCAGTACCTTTTTGTTTCCAAGGCTTACGTCCGCCGCCACGTACTTCAGAACGTCCTTTTACTTTGTGAGTACCTTGACGCAGGGAAGCCAATTGCATAACAACAGCGTCATGAAGAACGTGTTTGTTCGGTTCGATACCGAATACTGCATCGTTCAATTCAATTTCGCCTACTTGGCTACCGCTAATATTTAAAAGTGCTACTTTTGGCATTTCGTGTTCCTCCTTTCTTCAGTCGTTTATTTTTTTACCGTTTCTAATACTTTAACGAAGCTGTTTTTAGCTCCAGGAATGGAACCTTTCACGAGCAATACATTACGTTCTGTATCAACTTTAACAACTTCAAGACGTTGAATCGTTACCGTTTCATGCCCCATGTGTCCTGGCAGGTGTTTACCTTTAGGAACGCGGTTAGCTTGAATGGAGCCCATGGAACCTGGACCTCTGTGGTAACGCGAGCCGTGTGCCATTGGTCCGCGGCTTTGTCCCCAACGTTTGATAACGCCAGCAAACCCTTTACCTTTAGAAATACCTGTTACGTCAACGAATTCGCCTTCTGTGAAGACATCAGCCTTCAGTTCTTGGCCAACCTCGTACGCAGCAAGGTCGATGCCACGAAGTTCACGAACGTAGCGCTTAGGTGCAGTATTTGCTTTTTTCGCATGTCCTGCTTCAGGTTTATTGGATCTTTTTTCTTTTTTATCAGAGAAACCAAGTTGAATCGCTTCGTATCCATCGTTTTCCTGATCTTTCTTTTGCAGAACAACACAAGGCCCCGCTTCGATAACCGTAACAGCAAGCACGTTGCCTTCAGGGGTAAACACTTGAGTCATTCCGAGTTTTCTTCCTAAGATACCTTTCATGTTGACACCTCTTTTCTTTTCCTAATCACATATTACAGTTTAATTTCGATATCTACACCGGACGGCAGGTCCAAGCGCATCAAGGCATCCACAGTTTGTGGAGTCGGATTAACAATGTCGATCAGACGCTTGTGTGTGCGCATTTCGAATTGTTCCCGGGAATCCTTGTACTTGTGTACCGCACGGAGAATAGTAATAACTTGTTTTTCAGTTGGCAGCGGAATTGGTCCGGATACACCAGCGCCCGAACGTTTAGCTGTTTCAACAATTTTCTCAGCGGATTGATCAAGAATTCTGTGATCGTAAGCTTTCAAACGAATACGAATTTTTTGCTTTGCCATTTTAGTCCCTCCTTCTATCGCCCAATTTGGTATCGGACATACTCCGTGAAAATTTTCAGACAACCCTCCCATGGCAAAGGGGCCGGGTGTGTCAGTAACCTCTCACATCATCGCACAGTCACAAACAACATTAGTTATTATATCTAATAGTTCTGCCTATTGCAAGCAAAAACGAAAAAACAATGCATCTTATTTTCAAAAAGATACACTTGCGCTCGCAGCTTGCCATTCATTCAAGAGAAAAGCCCCCGCACCAGGGCAGGGGCTCGTTGTAGCTTCGTTCCAGTACAATGTTACTCGTTCCAGTACAATGTTGCTATGTTCAAGGCTTGCAGCCTTATTATTTAGAGATTGTTGCTACGGCACCGGCACCAACTGTACGACCGCCTTCACGAATGGAGAACTTAGTTCCTTCTTCAATCGCGATTGGGCTGATCAGTTGAACAGTAACCGTAATGTTGTCGCCAGGCATTACCATTTCGGAACCTTCTGGCAAAGTGATGATACCAGTAACGTCAGTTGTACGGAAGTAGAACTGTGGACGGTATCCAGTGAAGAAAGGTTTGTGACGTCCACCCTCTTCTTTAGTCAAAACATAGATTTGAGCAGAGAATTCTGTATGTGGATTAACAGAACCCGGTTTAGCCAATACTTGGCCACGCTCGATTTGTGCGCGATCTACACCGCGAAGCAGTGCGCCGATGTTGTCACCAGCTTGAGCAGAGTCAAGCAATTTGCGGAACATTTCAACGCCTGTTACAACTGATTTACGGGATTCTTCTTGAATACCGATAATTTCGATTTCGTCGCCGACTTTAACAGTACCACGCTCTACACGGCCTGTAGCAACTGTACCACGACCAGTGATGGAGAATACGTCCTCGACAGGCATAAGGAAAGGCTTGTCAGTGTCGCGTTCTGGAGTTGGGATGTAAGTGTCGATTGTTTCGAACATTTCAACGATTTTCTTAGCCCAGTCGCCTTCTGGGTTTTGCAGTGCTTCACGAGCGGAACCACGAGTGATTGGAGTGTCGTCGCCTGGGAATTCGTACTCGCTCAGCAAGTCGCGAACTTCCATTTCAACCAGTTCCAACAATTCTTCGTCTTCAACCATGTCGCATTTGTTCAGGAATACAACGATGTAAGGAACGCCTACTTGACGGGACAACAGGATGTGTTCGCGAGTTTGTGGCATTGGGCCGTCAGCTGCGGATACAACCAGAATCGCTCCGTCCATTTGTGCAGCGCCAGTGATCATGTTTTTAACATAGTCGGCGTGACCTGGGCAGTCAACGTGTGCATAGTGACGATTAGGTGTTTCGTATTCCACGTGTGCTGTGGAGATTGTGATACCGCGTTCGCGCTCTTCTGGAGCTTTATCGATTTGGTCGAACGCTACAGCAGCACCACCGTAAGTTTTGGAAAGTACAGTTGTGATTGCAGCAGTCAAAGTTGTTTTACCATGGTCGACGTGACCAATAGTACCGATATTAACGTGCGGTTTGTTACGTTCAAACTTAGCCTTTGCCATTTGAACAATTCCTCCTCAATAACTTGTTTTATTTTTAGGCTGCCGGATACTTTTTGGAAAAACCTTGAGTATACCGATCAGCTAATACACTGTATTACTCGCCGCCTTTGGTTTTGGCAACGATCTCTTCAGCAATGCTCTTCGGAACTTCTTCATAATGATGAAGCTCCATGGAGAACACACCGCGTCCTTGTGTACCGGAACGAAGTGTAGTCGAATATCCAAACATTTCGGACAATGGAACCATTGCACGAATAATTTGGGCACCACCACGGGAATCCATACCTTCAATCCGACCACGACGGGAGTTCAACATACCCATTACGTCACCCATGTATTCCTCTGGAACCGTTACTTCAACTTTCATAATCGGCTCGAGCAATACTGGTTTACATTTGTCTTTCGCTGCTTTCAGCGCCATTGAGCCGGCAATTTTAAATGCCATTTCATTGGAATCGACATCATGGTATGATCCATCCACAATTGTAGCTTTAACGTCCACAAGCGGGAAGCCCGCCAGGACACCGTTTTTCATTTGCTCTTCAATACCAGCAAGTGCAGGACCGATGTATTCTCTTGGAACAGAACCACCGACAACCTTGCTTTCAAACTGGCTACCAGTACCTGCTTCGAGTGGTTCGAACTCAACCCATACGTGACCGTACTGACCACGACCACCGGATTGGCGAACAAACTTACCTTCAACACGCGCTGGAGCGCGGAATGTTTCACGGTATGCTACCTGTGGTTTACCAACATTGGTTTCCACTTTGAACTCACGACGCATACGGTCAATGATAATGTCCAAGTGAAGCTCACCCATACCTGCCAAGATGGTTTGGCCAGTTTCTTCGTTAGTAGAAGCGCGAAGAGTTGGATCTTCTTCGGTCAACTTACCGAGGGCAACTGCCATTTTGTCTTGGTCAGCTTTGGTTTTAGGCTCAACCGCGATTTCGATAACCGGATCAGGGAAGTTCATGGACTCAAGAATAACAGGATTCTTCTCATCACACAGTGTATCACCTGTACCTGTATCTTTCAAACCTACGGCTGCCGCAATATCACCGGAGTAAACTTCAGTGATTTCTTGACGGCTGTTCGCATGCATTTGAAGAATACGTCCGATACGTTCGCGTTTGCCCTTTGTTGCATTCAATACGTATGAACCGGATTGAAGCACACCGGAATATACGCGGAAGAATGTCAACTTACCCACGTAAGGATCCGTCATAATTTTGAAGGCCAATGCGGAGAAAGGCTCTTCATCAGAAGAATGACGTTCAACTTCCGTTCCATCTTCCAGATGACCTTGAATACTTGGTACATCAATAGGAGCTGGCAGGTAGTCAACAACAGCATCCAACATCAACTGAACACCTTTGTTACGGTAAGAAGATCCACAGATAACAGGGAAGATCTTAACCTCTACAACACCTTTACGGAGAGCGGCTTTAATTTCTTCAACGGAAATCTCTTCGCCTTCCAGGTATTTCATAGTCAAATCTTCGTCCAGTTCTGCAACCTTCTCAATCAATTCGTTGCGAAGTTCTTCAACTTGATCTTTGAATTCCGCAGGAATTTCGGTTTCTTCGATATCTTGACCAAGGTCATCTTTGTACATATAGGCCTTTTGTCCAACAATATCAATGATACCTAAAAAGTCATTTTCAGCGCCGATTGGCAATTGAATCGCAACTGCGTTCGCTTGAAGGCGATCACGCATGTCAGAGACAACATTCAGGAAGTCAGCACCAATGATATCCATTTTGTTTACATATGCGATCCGAGGAACGCCATAGCGATCAGCCTGTCTCCATACGGTTTCGGACTGAGGCTCAACGCCTTCTTTCGCACTGAAAACACCAACTGCTCCGTCCAATACACGAAGGGAACGTTCAACTTCAACAGTGAAGTCAACGTGCCCCGGGGTGTCGATGATATTGACGCGGTGACCTTTCCAGGCAGCGGTCGTCGCAGCGGAAGTAATCGTGATTCCGCGCTCTTGTTCTTGTTCCATCCAGTCCATTGTCGCAGCGCCTTCGTGAACTTCACCGATTTTGTGCGTACGGCCTGTGTAGAACAAGATCCGCTCTGTTGTTGTGGTTTTACCCGCGTCAATATGAGCCATGATCCCGATATTACGTGTATTTTTCAAGGAGAACTCTCTTGCCATGAAATGGGTCTCCCTTCAAAATTGAAGTTATTTTTTTGAGCTGAATCCTACCAACGATAGTGAGCAAACGCTTTGTTCGCTTCAGCCATTTTGTGTGTGTCTTCACGTTTTTTCACGGAAGCGCCTGTGTTGTTGGAAGCATCGATAATCTCAGCCGCCAAACGCTCTTCCATAGTCTTCTCGCCGCGGTTGCGGGAGTAGTTTACGAGCCAACGTAATCCCAGGGACGTACGTCTTTCTGGTTTTACCTCGATTGGTACTTGGTAGTTGGCACCGCCGACACGGCGTGCTTTAACTTCCAGGACTGGCATGATATTCTTGATAGCTGCTTCAAAAACTTCCATCGGGTCATTCCCCGTACGTTCTTGGATAAGCTTGAACGCATTGTACAGAATGCTTTGAGCAACGCCTCGTTTTCCGTCGAGCATGATGCGGTTGATCAAGCGGGTAACCAACTTGCTGTTGTATACCGGATCTGGCAACACGTCTCTTTTGGTAACTGGACCTTTGCGTGGCATGGATATCCCCCTTTCTTACATGTTAAACCTACATACGCGGTTTATATTCATTAGGATTTTTTAGCTTTAGGGCGTTTTGCGCCGTATTTGGAACGAGCTTGCATGCGGTTGTTTACGCCTGCAGTATCCAAAGCACCGCGAACGATATGGTAACGCACACCCGGAAGGTCTTTTACACGACCGCCACGAATCAGCACTACGCTGTGTTCTTGAAGGTTATGTCCAATACCTGGAATGTAAGCAGTCACCTCTACACGGTTCGTCAAACGAACACGAGCATATTTACGAAGTGCGGAGTTTGGTTTTTTCGGAGTCATAGTACCTACACGAGTGCACACTCCGCGTTTTTGCGGGGCACTGATGTCGGTAGCTTCACGTTTCAAGGCATTAAAACCTTTTTGCAAAGCCGGTGATTTCGATTTCTCGATTTTGGCTTGACGTCCTTTACGAACCAGTTGGTTAATAGTTGGCATGTTGGTTGCCACCCCCTTCCTCAATTTTTGCTGTTACTTTATAAACCTTTTTCTAAGCCCACAGACCCAGGCGGTTCATAAAAGAACAAATGAAAAGTCTTTGCCGCCAAGAATACAATTCCCTAGACAAAAACGTTCCTTACCCTATTGTTTTACGATAGCAGCCATTGCGGCCCCCACTTCAATCCCACATGCAGCTCCGAGATTTTTCATTGTGTCTACGAGAGTCACTTTGACTCCTTGCTTGTTGCACAAAGCAATGATGTTGGAAGTGAGACGCTGATCTGCGTCTTCTGCCACATATACTTCAGAGGCGAAGCCCAATTCTACCATACGAATGGTTTGTTTGGTACCGATTTTGACATGAGCATCTTGCAGTCCCTGTTCTTTAGACATATCTCATTCCTCCGAAAAGACCAATAGCATATAGGCTGCTCACGCACCTTTGCTATATTAGCATTGACTATTAACAATGTCAAGACAATTATCAACTATAATTCACTTAACCAAAGCTAACACGTTCATTTTCAGAAAAAACACCGGAACACCCCCTGCTGAAGCCTTTACGCAAGACTCCAGCAAGGATAAGATGCCCCGGGTATTAATGCTTTTTATTATTCAGCGGAAATCGGCTCAAGTTCCTCAGATGAGGATTGCTCCTCTTCCGGCTGGGCAAATTTCACACTACGGTAGCGGTTCATGCCTGTTCCAGCAGGAATCAGCTTACCGATAATTACATTTTCTTTCAGACCAAGCAACTGATCGACTTTGCCCTTAATGGCAGCATCGGTCAGGACACGAGTAGTTTCCTGGAAGGAAGCTGCTGACAAGAAGGAATCAGTTTCCAGAGACGCCTTGGTAATACCTAGCAGAACCGGTTTAGCTACCGCTGGCTCCTGTCCGCTGAGAATCGCTATCTTATTCGCATTTTCATACTCATGCACATCAACAAAGGAGCCTGGAAGCAGCGTCGTGGCACCCGCATCAATGATACGGATTTTACGCAGCATTTGACGAATCATAACTTCCACGTGCTTATCGTTGATTTCTACGCCCTGATTTCGGTATACACGTTGAACTTCCTGAAGGATATAGTTTTGTACCCCGCGAATACCTTTAATACGCAGCATTTCTTTAGGGTCAATTGAACCATCCGTCAGTTCGTCCCCGGCTTCAACAGTCATGCCTTCGCTTACACGCAGACGTGAACCATAAGTTACCGAGTAAGTTTTCGTTTCAGCTTCACCCTGAATGTCGATTTCACGACGGTCTTTACCTTCACGTACTTCTTTAACTATACCGTCAATTTCACTGATGGTTGCCTGACCTTTAGGATTACGCGCTTCGAAAAGCTCCTGGATACGAGGCAAACCTTGTGTAATATCGTCTCCTGCTACGCCGCCTGTGTGGAACGTACGCATGGTGAGCTGTGTTCCCGGTTCACCGATGGATTGCGCCGCGATAATACCAACCGCTTCACCAATCTCAACATGCTTACCAGTAGCCAGATTACGACCGTAGCACTTTTTGCAGACGCCATGTTTGGCGCGGCAGCTTAGTACGGAACGAATTTGGACCTTCTCTACACCAGCTTTAACAATCGCTTCAGCTTTGTTGGAGTCAATCAGTTCGTTGCGTCTAGCCAAGATCTCTCCGGTCTCCGGATGACGTACTGTTTCGAAGCAATAACGGCCTTCCAGACGATCGTACAGGTCCTCAATTACTTCTTTGCCGTCCTGGATACGACTTACCGTAAAGCCTTTATCCGTTCCGCAGTCATCTTCGCGCACGATAACATCCTGTGCCACATCAACGAGACGACGAGTCAGGTAACCAGAGTCAGCCGTACGCAGGGCTGTATCCGCCAAACCTTTACGCGCTCCGTGTGTGGAGATGAAGTACTCGAGTACTGTCAGACCTTCACGGAAATTCGATTTGATTGGGAGCTCGATAATACGACCGGATGGATTCGCCATCAGTCCACGCATACCGCCGAGCTGGGTAATCTGTGATTTGTTACCACGCGCTTTGGAGTCAACCATCATCATGATGGAGTTGTAGCGATCCATGGATTTCATCAAAATGTCTGTAATATCGTCTTTAGCCTTGGACCAAATATCAATAATCCGGTCATAGCGTTCCTCGTTCGTAATCAGACCACGACGGTACTGATTTGTTACGACTTGTGCTTTATCGTCAGACGCTTTAAGAATATCCTGTTTCTCTTGAGGCACAACTACGTCTGCCACAGCAACCGTAACACCTGCACGAGTAGAATACGTAAAGCCCAGCTGCTTGATCTTATCCAGAATTACAGCGGTTTCTGTCGTATGGTAAATCTCAAAGCAACGAGCGATGATATTACCAAGGTAATCCTTGCCCACCCCACCAGCTTGTGGAGCATTTTGGATGGCTTCAGTAAGATCTGCACCCTTCTCGTAAACAAAGAACTCCTCCGCAGTACCATAAAGCAGGTTGGCACGAGTAGCGTCATTGATGTACGGGAAGCTTGCCGGGAAGATCTCATTAAAGATAATTTTACCCACGGTTGTAATCAACATTGCTTCCTGTTGCTTCTCTGTAAAGCTCGTTTTATTCAAAGCTTTAACTGGAATAGCTACACGAGCATGAAGACCCGCTGTACCGCGCTGGTAAGCCGAGATCGCCTCATTCGGGTTACGGAGGATCATGTTGCTTCCTTTTTCTTCCTTGTTATCCATAGTCAAATAGAAAGAACCAAGGACCATATCCTGGGAAGGAGTAACAACAGGCTTGCCGTCTTTTGGATTCAAAATGTTGCCGGATGCCAGCATGAGCAGACGAGCTTCTGCTTGAGCTTCCGCAGACAACGGAACGTGAACCGCCATTTGGTCACCGTCAAAGTCGGCATTGTATGCCGTACATACGAGTGGGTGCAAACGAATCGCACGACCTTCAACCAAAATCGGTTCAAACGCTTGAATACCCAGTCTATGCAGCGTAGGGGCACGGTTTAGAAGAACCGGATGCTCCTTGATTACTTCTTCGAGCACATCCCATACTTCTGCGCTCACACGCTCTACTTTACGCTTCGCGCTCTTGATGTTGTGTGCCAGACCTTTATTGACAAGTTCTTTCATAACAAAAGGCTTGAACAGTTCCAGCGCCATTTCTTTCGGCAAACCGCATTGGTACATCTTCAAGTACGGACCTACTACGATAACGGAACGACCGGAGTAGTCAACACGTTTTCCGAGCAAGTTTTGACGGAAACGTCCTTGTTTACCTTTCAGCATATGGCTGAGGGATTTCAAAGGACGATTACCCGGACCTGTAACAGGACGACCACGACGACCATTATCAATCAGAGCGTCAACAGCTTCCTGCAGCATCCGTTTTTCATTTTGTACGATAATATCTGGCGCACCCAGATCTAACAGGCGTTTCAGACGGTTATTACGGTTAATAACACGGCGATACAGATCATTCAGGTCGGAAGTAGCAAAACGTCCACCATCCAGCTGTACCATTGGACGAAGCTCAGGAGGAATAACAGGCAATACGTCCATAATCATCCAATCCGGCTGGTTGCCGGAGTTACGGAACGCCTCGATAACTTCAAGACGCTTGATGGCACGGTTACGACGTTGTCCTTGAGCTGTACGCAGCTCTTCTTTCAGGAATTCCAGTTCTTTATCGATGTCCAAATCTTGAAGAAGCTTTTTAACCGCTTCGGCACCCATACCTGCCTGGAATCCGTAGCCGTATTTTTCACGGTAGCTGCGGTATTCTTTTTCGGACAGAAGCTGTTTTTTCTCCAGCGGCGTATCTCCTGGATCAGTTACAACATAAGATGCGAAGTAAATGATCTCTTCGAGAGATCTTGGAGACATATCAAGAGCAAGACCCATACGGCTTGGAATGCCTTTGAAGTACCAAATGTGCGATACAGGGGCAGCCAACTCGATGTGTCCCATGCGTTCACGACGAACTTTAGCGCGGGTAACTTCTACACCACAACGGTCACAGACAACACCTTTATAGCGTACACGTTTGTACTTACCACAATGACATTCCCAATCTTTCGTAGGTCCAAAAATTTTCTCGCAAAATAGTCCTTCTTTTTCCGGTTTAAGCGTACGATAGTTAATCGTCTCCGGTTTTTTGACTTCTCCGCGGGACCAAGAACGAATTTTTTCGGGGGAAGCAAGCCCGATTTTCATATATTCGAAATTGTTAACGTCCAACAAGGAGCAACCCTCCTTAACCAAATCCTGAGTTTTTAGGTTTGATACCGCCCGGCATAACCGGGCGGTATCAAGAAGCCCATTCCATCCTAAAATGGATCAAGGCATATACAAAGTTGATATGATTCAGTCGGCAACAAACTACTCTACGCCAACCTCAGAGCCTTCCAGATTCAAACTCAGCTTATCGCCAGTTGTATCATCTTCATCATCAAGCTCTCTCATTTCGATCTCTTGTTCGTCTTCGGACAGAATCTTCACGTCCATCCCCAAGCTTTGCAGCTCTTTGATCAAGACCTTGAATGATTCAGGAACACCCGGTTCAGGGACATTTTCACCTTTGACGATGGATTCGTAGGTTTTAACACGTCCAACCACATCATCGGATTTCACAGTCAAAATTTCCTGAAGCGTGTACGCCGCGCCGTAGGCTTCCAGCGCCCATACTTCCATCTCCCCGAAGCGCTGACCACCGAATTGAGCTTTACCACCCAATGGTTGTTGCGTAACGAGAGAGTAAGGACCCGTAGAGCGGGCATGGATTTTATCGTCAACCATGTGCGCAAGTTTAATCATGTGCATGACACCAACAGTAACTTCACGTTCAAAACGATCACCTGTACGGCCGTCATACAACACAGTCTTACCGTTACGCTGCATGCCTGCTTCTTCCATAGTATCGAACACGTCATACTCCTTGGCACCATCAAATACTGGCGTAGCCACATGAATACCAAGACGCATTGCAGCCATACCCAGATGGACTTCGAGCACCTGTCCGATGTTCATCCGCGAAGGTACGCCCAGTGGGTTGAGAACGACCTGTACCGGTGTACCATCCGGCAGGAACGGCATATCTTCCTCAGGCAAGATACGGGCAACGACACCCTTGTTACCGTGACGTCCAGCCATTTTATCGCCTTCGGAGATTTTACGTTTTTGAGCAATGTATACGCGTACCAGTTGGTTCACACCCGGTGGCAGCTCATCGCCATTTTCACGTGTAAACACTTTAACGTCTACAACGATTCCGTCTGTTCCGTGAGGAACTCTCAAGGAAGTATCGCGAACCTCGCGTGCCTTCTCACCAAAGATTGCATGCAAGAGACGCTCTTCGGCTGTCAGCTCAGTCACACCCTTAGGTGTTACTTTACCAACGAGAATGTCGCCTGCGGCGATTTCAGCACCAATGCGAATGATGCCGCGCTCATCCAGATTACGAAGCGCTTCTTCACCAACATTCGGGATATCACGAGTAATTTCTTCAGGTCCAAGCTTCGTATCGCGGGCCTCGGATTCGTATTCCTCGATATGGATCGAGGTGTATACATCCTCCTTAACCAGCTTCTCGCTCAGCAGGATCGCATCCTCATAGTTGTAACCTTCCCAAGTCATGAAGGCCACGACAACGTTACGTCCCAATGCCAACTCGCCCATCTCTGTGGAAGGACCGTCTGCAAGAATATCGCCAACTTTGACAATATCGCCTCTGTTAACAATTGGCCGCTGATTGATGCATGTTCCTTGGTTAGAACGCATAAATTTGTGTAATTTATACTTAACAATGTCGCCTTTTACTTCAGCGCCATCTACAGTTTCAATACGGCGCAGCCAAATTTCATTAGCCGAAGAACGTTCGATTACCCCGTTGTACTTGGACACAACGCAAACACCGGAATCTTTTGCAGACTTATGCTCCATTCCTGTTCCAACCAAAGGAGCCTTTGGAATCAGGAGCGGGACAGCCTGCCGCTGCATGTTGGAACCCATCAATGCGCGGTTAGAGTCATCGTTCTCCAGGAACGGAATCAGTGCAGTTGCGACCGATACGACCTGTTTAGGTGATACGTCCATGTAATCAACACGGCTACTCGCCATTGGAATAATGTTATCAGACTGTTTGTTATAGCGGACAATGACGACTTCATCCTTAAAAGTGTTTTCCTCAGTCAATTCCGCATTTGCCTGGGCTACGATGTAGTTATCTTCTTCATCAGCAGTCAGGTAATCAATCTGATCTGTAACTTTTCCGGTTTTCGGATCTACCCAACGATAAGGAGCTTCGATAAATCCGTACTCGTTGATACGCGCGAAGGTAGACAAGGAGTTAATCAAACCAATGTTCGGTCCCTCCGGCGTCTCGATAGGACACATACGGCCGTAGTGACTCGGATGGACGTCACGTACTTCCATGCCTGCGCGCTCACGTGTCAAACCACCAGGTCCGAGTGCGGACAAACGACGTTTGTGTGTCAATTCAGCAAGCGGGTTCGTCTGATCCATAAACTGAGACAGCTGGGAGCTACCAAAGAACTCTTTAATCGAGGCGATTACCGGACGTATGTTAATCAGCGCCTGTGGCGTAATTACATTGGCATCCTGGATCGACATTCTTTCGCGAACCACGCGTTCCATACGGGACAAACCGATACGGAACTGATTCTGGAGCAACTCACCTACAGAACGCAAACGACGGTTACCCAAGTGGTCAATATCGTCTGTGCTTCCGATTCCGTGAAGCAAGTTAATAAAATAACTGATGGAGGAAATAATATCGGCAGGCGTAATATTTTTAACCGATTTATCAATATTTCCGTTAGCAATCAGTTTTACAACTTTACCATCCTCAATTGGTGAGAATACGTCAATCGTTTGAAGCGGAATATCATTGCTTTCCAGTACGCCACTAGCAACATGATACGTACGGTGTCCAACCGATTCTTCCAGTTGGGCCAAAATCTCGTCCAACAGACGGCGGTCAACCATTTGTCCTGCTTCAGCGATGATTTCACCCGTTGTCGTATCAATCAGGGTCTCAGCAAGCCGTTGATTGAACAGGCGGTTTTTGATGTGAAGCTTTTTATTGATTTTGTAGCGGCCTACGTTGGCCAGATCATAACGTTTTGGATCAAAGAAGCGTGCAACGAGCAAGCTCTTTGCATTATCCAGTGTAGGCGGCTCACCCGGACGAAGACGCTCATAAATTTCAATCAGCGCTTTCTCCGTAGAGTCAGTATTGTCTTTATCAAGCGTGTTACGGATATATTCGTCATTGCCGAGCAAATCCAAAATCTCAGCATCAGTGCCAAAGCCAAGCGCACGCAGCAACACCGTAACCGGAATTTTACGGGTACGGTCAATCCGGACATAGATAATATCCTTCGCATCCATCTCCAGCTCGAGCCAAGCCCCCCGGTTAGGAATTACCGTTGCGGTGTATGTTGTTTTCGCATTCTTGTCGACTTTTGTGCTGAAATAGACGCTGGGAGAGCGAACCAACTGGCTGACAATAACCCGTTCCGCACCGTTAATAATAAACGTACCCGTTTCAGTCATCAGCGGGAAGTCTCCCATGAATACTTCCTGCTCTTTCACTTCCCCGGTTTCTTTATTAATAAGCCGGACTTTTACCCGAAGCGGTGCTGCATACGTCACGTCGCGTTCCTTTGCGTCGTCAACGGTATATTTAGGTTCTCCGAGAGAGTAATCGATAAATTCCAGAATCAGGTTTCCTGTGAAATCCTGAATTGGCGAAATATCCCGAAACATCTCCCGTAATCCTTCCTCCAAAAACCAATCATAGGATTTTTGTTGGATTTCAATCAGGTTCGGAACCTCGAGTACCTCATTAATACGTGCATAACTGCGCCGAGTGCGTCGACCATATTGAACAAGATGTCCTGCCAACTTAAACTCACCCCTCATGTCTACTCACTTTAAAAATACATTGCGAACCTCTGTTTGTGACCTTATAATAAGACACATACAGAAGATTCAATCTTACAAATACAGAAAAGCCCTTACTCGAATGCATTCGAAAAAAGAGCGACGTATCTGCAGAATCCTCTTGCCGGAAGATCTTCATCACTTGTAGATTTGCCCAAAATGATTATATTATACGTAATAGGGAGACATACTATACCCTTCTACGCATAAACCTATTGACATTTCAACAAACTAAAGCCATGGAGGGCATCCTAATACTGACATTTTACAATGATATCACAGACCAGGATTCAAGTCAATGGTCCTATTGCTTTTTTCCAAAACTTTTTTCAGCTTTTAAAATTCGATAACCTTTATCCTTCGTAACTTCCTCCACACAGCCAAAAAGACTCTCGATTTTAGCACTCGCCGAAGGAGCCCCCTGCTTTTTCTGGATGACCACCCACAAAGCTCCACCTTCGTTTAAATGCTCATACGCCAACTCGAAAATAGCATGTACCGTTTCTTTCCCTGCACGTATAGGTGGATTCGTCAAAATTACGTCAAAATGCTGATGCTTCACTTCCGCGAACAAATCACTTTGCTTAACGGTTACATTCTTAATCCCATTTCGTTCCGCATTTTCTTTTGCCAGTTGAACGGCTCGCTCATTAATATCAATCATTGTAACGTGGCCCTCTGGCACAAGCGTTGCTGCCGTCAATCCAATCGGTCCATACCCACATCCGACATCCAACACGGAGGCTTGTACGGGAAGCTGCATCGCTTCAATCAGCACACGACTGCCGTAATCAATCCCTTGCTTTGAAAAAACACCTGAATCACTGGCAAAACGGTATGTCCGTCCCCTTAGCACTGTCTCCAGACTCCGTCGTTCATGCGCCGCCTCTGGCCGTTTAGAGTAATAATGATCAGCCATTCATGACCACCTCTTTCGGTTGTAATACCATCATAGCCTTTGTCATCATGTTTCAGACATGCTGATACTACCGTTTTACAGCAACAAACCCCTTGAAGATCACCTCAAGGGGTTTGTTTTAACTCATTGTCTGCTAGATAGCAGTCAATTATTTTACTTCTACAGAAGCGCCTGCTTCTTCCAATTTTGCTTTAATGGATTCAGCTTCTTCTTTAGCGATTTTTTCTTTCAGTGGTTTTGGAGCGTTGTCAACCAGTTCTTTTGCTTCTTTCAGGCCAAGACCTGTGATTTCGCGAACTGCTTTGATAACGTTGATTTTGGAAGCGCCAGCGCTTGCCAGGATTACGTCGAACTCGGATTGCTCAGCTTCTGCTGCGCCACCTGCTGCGCCGCCAACTACAGCTACTGGAGCTGCTGCAGTTACGCCGAATTCTTCTTCGATTGCTTTAACGAGATCGTTCAGTTCCAATACGGACATACCTTTAATTGCTTCCAAGATTTGCTCTTTACTCATGGTTGAACCTCCATTTAAATTCGTATTTTTTGTTTTTAACTGCTATACAGCAGGTTTAATCCTTAACTTATGCGCTTTGCTCTTCTTTTTCCGCAACAGCTTTAACTGCAAGCGCGAAGTTGCGCATAGGAGCTTGAAGCACGCTGAGGAGCATAGAAAGGAGACCTTCGCGGGATGGCAGTTCTGCCAGCGCTTTGACTTCCTCAACACCGATAACGCGACCTTCTACAACTCCGCCTTTCAGTTCGAGCGCATTGTTTTTCTTAGCGAAATCATTCAAGATTTTAGCTGCAGACACAGCATCATCTTTGCCGAACGCGATTGCAGTAGGACCTGTCAATACTGCGTCCAGTTCAGTCAATTCTGCTGCCGCAGTAGCGCGACGAAGCAGCGTGTTTTTCAGCACTTGAAATTCGACTCCGGCTTCGCGAAGCTGCTTACGCAGCTCAGTTACTTGGGCAACATTCAGACCGCGATAGTCCGCAACCACAGTCGTTACGCTCTCGCGCAATTTTGCAGCTACAACTTCCACAGCTTCTTGTTTTGCTTGAATCACCTTTGCATTTGCCAAACTGTACACCTCCTGATCAATTTATCCGCTCTGTTCGAAACACCTGATCCGGTAATCTCCCAAAGCTGCTTTCTTGAGCATGAAAAAAGCCTCCGTAGAGTACGAAGGCTTGATAAATCCACATGGACGGGACAAGCCCGCCACATGAAACGTTCTATCATAACACCTCGGTAGGAAATTAAGCCCGAAAGCACCTACTGTCTACGGTAAGCATATTCAACTTTAACAGTCAGTCACAAGGACTCACAACTTTTACAGAATAACAAATTCGATTGAACGTGTCAATCAAAATATTATCTGTAAACAGATGCGTTCACACGTGCACTTGGTCCCATAGTCGAAGAAATAGCGATGTTTTTCAGGTATACACCTTTAGCAGCCGCTGGCTTCGCACGGTTCAAGGCTTCAATCAAGGCTTTAAGGTTCTCGTTCAGTTGTTCAGCACTGAAGGAAGCTTTGCCGATTGGTGCATGAATTTGACCTGCTTTGTCGAGACGGTATTCGATTTTACCGGCTTTAATTTCTTGAACAGCCTTGGCAACATCGAAAGTAACTGTGCCTGCTTTAGGGTTAGGCATCAAGCCTTTACCACCGAGCAAACGACCCAGTTTACCAACCTCACTCATCATATCAGGTGTCGCAACGCAGACGTCGAATTCGAACCAGCCTTGTTGGATTTTATTGATCATATCTTGATCGCCAACAAAATCAGCGCCAGCCGCTTCCGCTTCTTTCACTTTGTCACCTTTTGCAAATACCAGAACGCGTTGTGTTTTACCTGTACCATGCGGCAGGACAACAACACCACGAACAGCCTGGTCTTGTTTACGGGAATCTACGCCCAGACGAACTGCTGCTTCAACGGTTTCGTCGAATTTAGCAGTTGCAGCCTTTTTCACCAGTTCAACGGCTTCCAAAGGCTCATAAGTTGCTTCGCTGTCAATCAGCTTAGCAGCTTCCAGGTACTTCTTACCATGTTTAGCCATTATGTTTTCCTCCTTATGTGGTATTAGCGGATATTCCTCCCACACTTGCCGGACAGTCAAACTGCCGACACACGTAGATTAATAAAATTAATCTACGATGGTGATACCCATGCTGCGAGCAGTACCTTCAACCATACGCATTGCCGATTCTACGGAAGCTGCGTTAAGGTCAGGCATTTTTTGCTCTGCAATTTGACGAACAGCAGCGCGATTTACAGTTGCAACTTTCGTTTTATTCGGTTCACCGGAACCTTTTTCGATTTTAGCAGCAACTTTCAACAGAACAGCAGCCGGTGGAGTTTTGGTGATGAACGTAAAAGAACGATCTTCAAATACCGAAATTTCAACCGGGATAATCAGGCCTGCTTGATCAGCAGTACGAGCATTGAACTCTTTACAGAATGCCATGATGTTGACACCTGCTTGACCCAAAGCTGGACCTACTGGAGGCGCTGGATTAGCTTTCCCTGCAGGAATCTGCAGTTTTACCATTTTAATTACCTTTTTTGCCATGGATGACACCTCCTTGACTCAATAGTGGTAGACGGACCTATTGATCCTCCCACAAGAAACCTGTAAGAAAAATCTATATTTTCTCCACTTGAGTATAATCCAACTCAAGCGGGGTTTCCCGTCCAAACATGTTGACGTGAACCTTAAGCTTGCTTTTCTCAACCAAAATTTCTTCCACGGAGCCCACAAAATTCGCAAAAGGACCAACTTTAATCCGCACGGATTCCTTAACATCGAATTCAATCTTCGGTTTCGGCTCTACCATGCCCATATGCTTCAGAATCTGTTCAACTTCTTCCGGAAGCAATGGCGTCGGTTTGGAACCCGAGCCTGTCGACCCTACAAATCCCGTAACACCTGGTGTATTGCGAACAACATACCAAGAGTCGTCGGTTTGGACCATTTCGACTAAGACATAACCAGGGTATACTTTACGCATAACGGTTTTTTTCTTACCGTCCTTGGTTACCAGTTCTTCTTCCATTGGAACAAGAACACGGAATATCTTGTCTTCCATGCCCATGGACTCAACGCGTTTTTCCAAATTGGCTTTGACTTTGTTCTCATACCCTGAATAGGTATGAACGACATACCATCTTTTTTCCATACCAAGCCACCTGGAACCCTTCCTAGATAATCGCTTCGATCACAGCGGAAATGCCGATATCGAGAACCCAAAAATAAACCGTGACAAACGCAATTGTCCCAATGACAATCAGCGTATAGTTGGTCAGTTCTTTACGATTGGGCCAGCGAACCTTCTTGAGTTCAGCCCAGCTTTCAGAGAAAAAGGAAAACAGAGACTTGAAACTGCTTTTCACGCCGACTACACCTCCACAAACTATCTGGTTTCCCGATGAGAAGTCTGTTCGTTACAGAACTTACAGAATTTCTTCATCTCCATGCGGTCGGGGTGATTACGCTTGTTTTTCGTCGTTGTGTAATTTCTTTGTTTGCAAGTTGTACAAGCCAAAGTAATAATTACCCGCATGATGTGCACCTCCCGAAGACATCCAACACCGGAAGTCTCTTAATTGATCCTAAAAAAAACCGCGAATTTAGGCCTACCTAAAACACTTTATCACACGGGGTTTTCCATGTCAACGAATGTTTGCATACATTTCGCAGTCTCAACTGTGGTGCATTTTAACATCTGTTCATCCTTCGAAAATATTCCCTGAAAAACCGCTGCAAGATCCAAGCGACATCTATTATTCATATTTTTTAGTATAAATCATTTTGGGCACATATAAACCTGCGGATCCTGCCCTTAACGAATAAAAAAAGACTCGGACTCGAGCCTTTCCTTGTCAGCCTCTACTTTCAACTATCCCTTACTTCCAGATACTTTTCAAGTTTACGCTTGACCCGTTGCAGTGCATTATCAATCGATTTTACATGACGGTCAAGATCCTCTGCAATCTCCTGATACGAACGTCCGTCCAGATACAGCATAAGCACCTTTCGTTCCAGCTCGCTCAGAATTTCCGACATCTTGTCCTCGAGCCCTACAAACTCTTCCTGATTGATAATTAATTCCTCAGGGTCGCTTACTTGTGTTCCGCAAATCACATCGAGCAACGTCCGGTCTGACTCTTCATCATAGATGGGCTTGTCCAGAGATACGTAAGAATTCAGAGGAATGTGCTTTTGGCGTGTAGCCGTCTTGATTGCCGTAATAATCTGTCGCGTAATGCATAACTCGGCAAAGGCCTTGAACGAAGAAAGCTTGTCTCCCTTAAAATCACGAATGGATTTGTAGAGACCAATCATGCCCTCCTGAATAATATCCTCGCGATCGGCGCCGATCAGGAAGTAGGATCTGGCCTTGGCCCGCACAAAGTTCCGGTACTTATTAATCAGGAACTCCAGCGCCTCCCCATCACCTTCATGGACTGCTCCGACAATGTCTTCATCATTTTTGTAATCAAACTTTGACAACATGATATCCTTGAGGTCCACACTCACTAACAATCCCTCCGGCTGCAACGCAAGGTACCCGTTACTCTCTCAAATATACGACAAGTATACGCGATGCAACCTGATACCGTCAACCACAACAGCCTAAAAAAGAAGAGCGCTAACAAAATTGTCAATGGTTTCAAAATGGAGGGGCGACCAATTACTGGATTATTCTCTTCTCCATCGTTCAAACAGCTTTCGAAGCTCCGGGCTCAGCTTGGCATCCAGCGAGTTACGGGACAATTTAGCGCTATCCTGCTGAATTCGCTTCTGTACTTCCCTTTCGGATTCCTCAATCTCGATGAGCAGTTCCCGCGCCGATACCCTGAGTGCTCCCTGGCCAAAGGCGACATGCTGCTCTACCTGATCACTTGTCGCTACGTAAATGCTTCTCCTCTTGCTGCTCAGTTCCCGAACTAATCGCTCGATGCACTCGTCTGCTGTCTCTTTTTCTCTCGTAAAATAAATCTGGACTTTACTCTGGGCAAAAGTTTTACCCAATCCTGGCACCCTGTAAGCATCAAATACGACGATGACTCTTCTGCCGGAATACGCCTGATGATCTGCGAGTCGTTCGAGAAGTCTGTCCCTCGCTTCCTGCATACCAGACTGTACCAGTGCGGAAAGTTCGGGCCAGGCTCCAATCATGTTGTAACCGTCCACAAGCAGAACATCCCGCGTGTCAGCCATATCGTTAGCCCCGTGCCTGTCGTCCGCGCAATACTTCGTACATAACGACACCTGCAGCTACAGAAGCATTCAGGGAATTGATTTGCCCCGCCATCGGCAGCTTGACGAGCACGTCGCATTTTTCACGAATCAAACGACCCATTCCTTTATTTTCGTTGCCGATGACAATGGCCACCGGCCCCGTGAATACTCCATTCCCAAAAACAGGGTCGGTCGCTGCCACATCCGTGCCAACTACCCATACACCTTCTTCTTTAAGACGGTCAATGGTTTGCCCCAAATTATTCACACGCGCCACCGGGACATACTCAACAGCACCTGCCGATGTTTTGGACACCGTTACAGTTACGGCTGCCGAACGCCTTTTAGGCACAATAACACCATGCGCTCCTGTGCAATCCGCTGTACGAAGGATGGAGCCCAGATTATGCGGGTCTTCAATTTCATCCAGCAAAATCAAAAACGGCTCTTCCCCTTTATCACGGGCATTGGCGAGCAATTCTTCCACTTCAGCATAGGCAAAAGGCGCAGCCTGTGCAACCACTCCCTGATGCTGAATCCCCGGTACCATTTGATCCAGCTTACGCTTGTCCACCTGCTGAACAATGATTCCTGCTTTTTTGGCCTCAGCTGTAATCGGTAGTGTCAAATGCTTTTGCGCATTGTCTGCAATCCATATTTTATTTATCGTTCTACCTGAACGTAATGCCTCCGTTACCGAATGCTTACCGGCAATCCATTCTTCTTCCATAGCTAGCTTCCTCCCGGGAAACACCAGATGCTAAATCCATCTGATCCGTTCCCAATTATGATTTTTCTGTATTTTCCATTTGTGCAATACCGTACGTGATCAATTCTCTCAATCTGTCCAAGCGTCCATCGCTATAAAGAAAGCCGATCAGTGCCTCCAGCGCAGTCGCGTGACGGTACTCAAGTACATCCGCATTTTTGGGCAGGCTTCCTGACTTGGCGTTTCTCCCTTGCCGGACAATGTCGGACTCTTCCTCCGTCAGCACCTTTTCCAGCAATCCCAGCATACGGCTCTGCGCCTTCGCGGAGACTAGCCCTGTGGCTCGGCGATGCAAATGATTGGGGCGCAGGTTGGGCTGTGCCAACAAATATTGACGGACGGCGACCTCATACACGGCATCGCCAATGTAAGCTAACGCAATGGGAGGCATCAGACGGGCCGGTTTGGACGCAGGATACGGGAACCAGTTTCCCGCGTCCTTCAAAGCCCCCGTATTCAGTGGCTTATCATTCATTTTCGCCGCCACCGCATACCCTGCGCCGTATCCTCAAGCACAATGCCTTTAGCAGCCAGCAGATCACGAATTTCATCAGCTCTGCCCCAGTTTTTGGTTTTACGAGCTTCGACACGTTCTGCGATTAATTGCTCAATTTCATCATCCAACAGCTCTTCTTTGGGTTCCGAATATATACGAAGTACTTTATTCATCGAATCAAAGGTATGCAGCACGGCCTGCAATTCTGCCTGATTGACAACATCACGCTGCAACAGATGGTTGGCTTCGCTGACCCATTCGAATACCGCAGTAATCGCATCAGGTGTATTGAAATCATCATCCATTTTTTCGCCAAACTGCTGCAAAATCCCGTCAAGCTTCGTTTGCAGCCCAGCCGATACTTCTTCATTACCTTTCAAAGCATTAGCTAAACGATGCTTTACGTTGGCGACTGCATTGGCAATCCGTTCGACACTGTTCTCCGCCTGACTCATCGTCTCTTGGTTGTAGTTCAACGGATTGCGGTAATGTGTCGACAGCATAAAATAGCGTAAAGCCTCGGGCTTGTGACGAGCACGCAGATCTTTAACCAAAATACCGTTACCGAGCGATTTCGACATTTTTTCATTATCAATGCGAATATATCCGTTATGCATCCAGTAGCGGGCCAATGGCTTCCCCGTAATCGCTTCGGATTGCGCGCATTCACATTCATGATGCGGAAATTGCAAATCCTGTCCGCCACCATGGATGTCCAGCGTATCCCCCAAATAATGGCGAGCCATAGCCGAGCATTCGATATGCCAGCCCGGTCGTCCATCTCCCCAAGGGCTCGACCAATAAATTTCTCCCGGCTTTGCTGCCTTCCAGAGCACAAAATCTTCGGCATTTTCCTTACGCTCATCCACATGGATGCGAATTCCGAACTGAAGCTCCTCCAGATTTTGACCTGACAGTTGTCCGTAATCTTTGAACTTTTTGGTCCGATAGAACACATCGCCATCATTCTCATAGGCATAGCCTTTGTCTACCAATTCCTTAATAAAATCAACAATCAGCTCCATGCTCTCTGTTACGCGCGGATTTATGCTGGCGGCAGGAACATTCAATCCGGTCAGATCCTCATGATAGGCTGCAATAAATTTCTCGGCAACTGCCGGAACCTCCATATCAAGTTCCCGAGCTTTGCGGATCAGCTTATCATCGACATCTGTAAAATTCACTACATAGTTCACATCATAACCCAAATACTCCAGGTAGCTGCGTACCAAGTCAAACACAATTACAGGTCGTGCATTACCAATATGAATATAATCATACACGGTAGGTCCGCATACATACATTTTAACCTTTCCAGGCTCCAGTGGCACAAAAGGCTCCCGACTCCTCGTCATTGTATTATAAATTTGAAGCGGCATCGTTATGTTCCTCCCTCATGAAAATTATCCTTGTCATTTATTCTCTTGGGTCACCTGATGTTTCCGAGCAGATTGCTCATCCTTCAAATCAGACAATTCTGCACGTAATCGTTCTATTTCCAATTGAAGAGCCCGTATAGAATCTACGACCGGATCAGGCAGCTGATGACTAAGTCGGTCTGGACGTCTGCCATCCTGTCTGACCACTCGCCCCGGTATCCCCACTACCGTACTGTTAGGCGGAACCTCTTTAAGTACAACCGAGTTGGAGCCAATGTTGGACTGCGCCCCAATTGTAAAAGATCCCAATATCTTGGCGCCAGAGCCTATAACTACATTATTCCCAATAGTGGGATGGCGCTTCCCCTTCTCTTTTCCGGTCCCTCCAAGAGTGACCCCCTGATACAATACGACATCGTCGCCAATCTCACAGGTTTCACCGATGACCACTCCCATACCATGGTCAATGAACAGCCGATCTCCGATACGAGCGCCAGGATGAATTTCAATACCTGTCATAAACCGCGATACCTGAGATATAACACGAGCTAGAGTACACCACTTTCGTAAGTAAAACCAATGTGCGATTCGGTGTGCCCAAAGGGCATGAACGCCGGAATACGTAAAAATGACCTCCAGCTTACTCCGGGCGGCCGGATCATTATCCAAAACAGTCTGAATGTCGGATTTGATATGTCTGAACATGTCGCCCTCCTACTCCCTCTATATCCTTGCCGCATCTTCACAAACTTCACGTTTCGCCAATTTTCGCATCCATCAGCATTCTTCGACATTTTTCAATCTATGTCGAGTCTGAATCTGATAAAAATGAAAAAGCGCCTCCGCAGCCTAAGCTGCAGAGACGCATGAACGTGGTTCCACTCTGCTTCGGACATATCTGCTGCCTAAAAAGCAGAGAAGTCCGTCTTTGGCGTCCGGTAACGGGAACGACTCGGCACGCCCTTGCCACAACCAGCGGTTGATGCTAATTAGGGTTCGGGCGCACGGCTCCCAGGTGCATTTCCTCCGCAGGTCATCTGGACGGCTTCCAGCCCGGGGTTTCCCTCGGCCGTCCTCTCTGGCAGATGCCCATATGCAGTGTACTTCTCCTGTTCGCAGCCTTTACACGTAAATATCAATCCGTATCAATGGAGTCATTATAGCGAAAAGACAACAAATTGACAAGAAATATCAGCCTTTAATTTGTGCCTTAAGTCGGTCCAACACCTTGTCGCGTCCAAGCAAATAGATGGTTTCGTTCAGATCCCGACCATGAGTTTGACCTGTAAGAGCCACACGAATCGGCATGAACAGCTGTTTACCCTTAAAGCCAGTTTCCTTTTGAACTTCCTTGATCAGCTTGGCCATTTGTGGAGCAGTAAATTCCTCGCTTGCTTCAACCTTGCCGGCAAAGGCTCTAAGCACCTCAGGAACCTGCTCTTCCGCCAGCACAGCCGCCGCTTCGGCATCCATCTCCAGATGTGAACGGAAAAACAGCTCAGACAACGCTACAATATCGGACGCAGAAGTCATCTGCTCTTGATATAAGCGAACGAGGGCCTTAGCCCAATCCTGCTGTTCTGCCGACAATTCAGTCGGCAACAGCCCCGCTGCCTGCAAATGAGGAATCGCCATGCTGGCAATCCGCTCAGGATCAGCCTTTTTAATATAGTGATTGTTCAGGTAAGCAAGCTTGTTCGTGTCAAATACGGCCGGGCTTTTGGACAAACGATTGGGATCGAAAATTGAAATCAGTTGCTCCCGATCATAGATCTCTTCTTCGCCTTCCGGGGACCAGCCCAGCAACGCAATAAAGTTGAATATAGCTTCCGGCAGATAGCCCAGCTTGTCATACTGCTCCATGAACTGAATAATGGACTCGTTACGTTTGCTGAGCTTTTTGTGATCCTCGCCTACGATCAGCGTCATATGACCAAAGCGTGGAGGCTCCCAGCCGAGAGCTTCAAAAATCATCAACTGCCGCGGTGTATTGGAAACATGATCCTCACCCCGTAGTACATGTGATATTTTCATCAAATAATCATCAACTGCTACAGCGAAGTTGTATGTCGGAATACCATCTTTTTTGACGATAACAAAATCGCCGCTCTCCTTGGAATTGAACGTAATTTGACCTTTAACGATATCGTCAAACGTATACTCGCGGTTCTCCGGTACACGAAAACGAATGCTTGGCACACGGCCCTCTGCCTCAAATGCCTGACATTGTTCTTCTGTTAAGTCACGGTGCTTTCCAGAATAGCGTGGTGTTTCCCCACGTGCCGTCTGCTCTTCACGCTCGCGTTCCAGTTCCTCCTCCGTGCAGTAGCAGCGGTAGGCCAAACCACGATCCAGCAAATCCTGCCAGTATGTTTTGTATATGTCCAAGCGTTCGGTCTGGCGATAAGGTCCAAACTCGCCTCCCACGTCTACACTCTCATCCCAATCCATGCCCAACCATTTCAAATATTTAAGCTGACTTTCCTCTCCGCCCTCAATATTGCGCTTTACATCTGTGTCTTCGATGCGAATAATAAATTTCCCGCCTTGATTGCGGGCAAACAAATAATTAAATAATGCCGTTCTGGCATTTCCAATATGCAAATGTCCTGTAGGGCTTGGTGCATAGCGTACACGAACTTCCGTGCTCATATAATCTCCTCCAAATTGAATTACTCAAGATGATAGCATTTATTTGATAAGACAGACAACCGATTGAGCCGCGATCCCTTCGCCCCGCCCGGTAAAGCCAAGCTGCTCTGTCGTAGTCGCCTTGACGTTGACCTGGGATGGCTCCTCTGCTTCCAGCGCGCGGGCGATGACTTCATTTATCTGCGGGATGTACGATGCCATTTTGGGCTTTTGCGCAATAATCGTAGAATCAATATTCCCCAAGCGATACCCCCGCTCTTTAGCCAGGCCCCAGACATGCTCCAGCAGCTTCAGGCTGTCGGCATCCTTAAATTCCGGGTCGTTATCCGGAAAATGCTTTCCGATGTCTCCCAAGCCAAGCGCGCCAAGGATGGCATCGCTAATGGCATGCAGCAGCACATCTGCATCGGAATGACCCAGCAAACCTTTTTCATACGGAATATTCACGCCTCCGATGATGCATGGCCTTCCTTCCACCAACTGGTGAACGTCAAATCCTTGTCCTACTCTGATCACTTGATATCCTCTCCCTCTGTCTTTACCCATAACGCCGCCATGTCCAAATCCTCAGGCGTAGTAATTTTGATGTTCTTGTAGCTGCCTTGAACGACCGTAACCGGAATGCCTAGCCGCTCCACCAACATAGAATCATCTGTCCCCAAAAATCCCGCCTGCTCCGCTTCCTCATAGGCACGAAGCAAATCGGAAAGACGAAAAGTCTGTGGCGTTTGAATACTCCACAGACTTCGGCGATCCGGCGTTGCTGTAATGATACCATCCCCGTTCACTTGCTTGACCGTATCCTTTACAGGTACTGCCGCTACAGAAGCACCGGTACGCTGGGCCGCCTCCAGACATGAACGTACAAGCTCAGGCTGGATCAATGGGCGCACACCATCATGCACCATCACCCAATCCGCATGCAAGTGGCGCAGGCCGCGATACACCGAGTGCTGGCGTTCACTGCCACCAGCTACTACCTGCACCTCTTTACCGATCTGGTATTGACGAATCCATTCCCGACAGCGCTCCACATCTTCAGCTCCCGTCACCATCACCATTTCATCCACTTCGGGCATAGCTGCAAATATTTCAAGTGTATGTATGAAGATGGGCTTGTCCCGCAAAAGCAGAAATTGCTTACTCTCCTGCGTCCCCATACGGGAGCCGCGCCCGGCCGCCACAATAACGACCCCTACCCGATTGTTCATTGAAATAACTCCTGCCCTGATCGCACTTGTACGATCCGTATGATAACACATCTACTTCATCATACCGCGTTTATTGAGCTTTTTCCAATAATTTCGGTTTAGCAAAGATCATACGACCTGCAGAGGTCTGAAGTACACTTGTAACCAGCACCTCCATCAGGGAACCGATATAGTCACGTCCGCCCTCCACAACAATCATCGTACCATCATCCAGATAGGCTACACCCTGTCCATGCTCCTTGCCGTCTTTAATAATCTGTACCATAATTTCCTCACCGGGCAATACGACAGGCTTGACTGCATTCGCCAAATCGTTAATGTTCAGCACCGATACACCTTGAAGCTCGCATACCTTATTCAGGTTAAAATCATTGGTTACAACTTTACCCTCCAGCACCTTCGCCAGCTTGACCAGCTTACTGTCGACCTCTGAAATTTCCTCAAAATCCCCTTCATAAATGAGCACATTCACATCCAGCTCTTTTTGGATTTTATTCAAAATATCCAGACCCCGACGTCCACGATTACGCTTAAGCAAATCAGATGAATCTGCAATATGCTGAAGCTCCTCCAACACAAATTCAGGAATCACAATCGTTCCCTCAATAAAGCCTGTCTTACAAATATCCGCAATACGCCCATCAATAATGACGCTGGTGTCTAAAATTTTATGTTCCTCCAGCTTCCGTTCTTCTACGCCCGCCCCCCGGCCAAAAAAGCCAGAGCTCCAAAAGGATGACAGCTCGTCCCGTTTTTCCAGACCGACCATCAATCCTACATATCCGCATACAATGGTAACGGCTGTCTGAATCAGTTGACCAGGTGCTCCCAACCATGATAAGAGCGGGTATACTGCCAAGGAAAGTATCAATCCCACCGCTAGTCCAATTACCCCTGCCAGCAACTCATTCATAGGTATCCGTACCAGGCCTTCAATACCCTGCTGCAGCCGATTCGCCACCGATGCCCCTGCGAATGAGCAACCGGCCATAAACAGCACTGCTCCTGCAATCATCCAAGCGGCCATTCCCGGTAAAGAACCATCATTCAACCACTGCGGCATCCATGATACGATACCTCCTACCCGATAGTACAACGTATAGCCAAACCATGCTCCACACAATCCTGTAAAAGTTAAAATAGCCTTTCTCCACATCGAGTCTCTATACCTCCTTTATTTGTTTTCATACATCCTGCTATTTATTGGATATACACCATTTTCCTTACCAGTATGATCCAATTCTCGCGCAGCTAACCCTGTGTTTTCATTTTTTATGCACAAAAAAAGCATTTATCTCCCTGAAATGATTCAAGGAAATAAATGCTCATTTGTTTCTTGCCTGATACTAACGTTGCGAATGACGATATTGATCGTCCTGCTCTTCCTGATTGGAACGCTCCCGATCACGTCCACGTCTGCGTGAAAGTTTACGGATGTTCAGTTTCATTCCATATAATGCATACAGTACCAGTGGAACAAAAATCAGTTTCGATAGCTGATCGGGAAATTTAACAGCCAGCACTACCGCTGCAATCACAACCCAAGGAGCGATCCAGATCGTTTTTTTCGGCAGGCCGACCTTTTTAAAATTCGGATATCTCATGGAGCTGACCATCAAATAAGAGACCAGCAGCATGGCAATCGACATGTATAACAATGAAATATCGTTATGAAATAAGGACAAAGTGGCTAATACGCCACCTGCTGCCGGAATTGGCAAACCGGTGAAATAACCTGGTACACCGGGGCGTACGTTAAATCGAGCCAAACGCAAAGCTCCGCACATCGGAAAAATGGCCGTAACCGTCCAAGCCAAAGCCGAATTGGCATCATGAAAAGCAACCATGTACATAATAACTGCAGGAGCTACACCAAAAGATATCATATCTGATAAGGAGTCCAGTTCTTTACCGAATTCGCTCTGGGCATTCAGCGCCCGGGCCATTCTTCCGTCCAGTCCATCCAACAACATGGCGACAATGACCATAATAGCGGCAAGACTGTATTTTCCGTCTACGGCCAGTAAAATGGCGATCATTCCGAGAAACAAGTTACCCAAGGTAAACATGTTCGGAATTGATTTGGTAATCATCTCTTCACCTCGATGTATGAATTGTTCCATTATAATCCTTTCACTGTATTACATTTACATTTGCCTGTCAATGAAAACTTGCTCCTGCAACCGTTTGAGACCTTCTTTAATTGTACGCGCACGAACCTCTCCAATGCCATCCACTTCATCCAGCTCTTCAATCGTGGCTGTCATCACATGCGTAAAACGTCCAAACCGCTCCACCAGATTATGAATAATCACATTCGGTAGACGCGGTATCTTGTTCAGCACCCGATACCCGCGTGCAGCAATATACTCCTCTGACGTTGCAGCCGAAGACGGATAACCAAGTAAACGTACAATATGGTTCACATCCAGCAACTCGTCGTCCGTAGATCGCTTGAGTCCGAGTATGATTTCACGAATTTTCTCATCGCTGTCGTCTTTAGCATAATCCTTGTACAGCAGCCAGGCTTCTTCCTCTATATTGCTGACAAGCTCCTCCATCTGCATGCTAATGAGTCGGCCTTCGTTTCCAAGCTCGTTAATAAAGCGTTTGATTTCCATTTTAATGCGCAATACCATTTCAATCCGCTGAATGACATTAACGACCTCCGGCATGGTAACCAGCTCTTCGAATTCAGATGCTGTCAAATTCGTCGAGGCTTGCCCCAACACGGATCTATATTTTTCCAGCGTCTGAATCGCCTGATTGGCTTTCGTTAAGATAACTCCGATTTCCTTGAGCGCATAGCGTAGCGTTCCCTGATACAACGTGATAATATTACGCCGCTGGGAAATGGACACAACTAGCTTGCCTGTCTGCTTTGCAACTCGCTCTGCTGTCCGATGCCGAATTCCTGTTTCAATCGACGAAATAGAAGAGTCAGGAATCAATTGCGTATTTGCGTATAAAATCCGCTTTAAATCTTCGCTCAATATGATTGCGCCGTCCATTTTAGCCAATTCATACAAATAGTTCGGCGAAAAATCACAGTTAATAGAGAAACCACCATCCACGACTTCCATTACTTCCGGGCTATAGCCAACGACCAGAAGAGCGCCCGTTTTAGCACGTAAAACGTTTTCCAATCCGTCGCGAAAGGGAGTTCCCGGTGCCACAAGCCGCAGCAAATCATTCATTTTATCCAGTTGGCTCGCTTCTTTCATTCTCATTGCCCCCTAATCTAATGCGGCTGCCAATGCATCTGCCACCGTTGCTACTCCTATAATTTGTATCCCTTTCGGATGTGTCCAGCCCTTCAAGCTTTTCTCCGGCATGATCACCCGTTTGAAACCCAGCTTTTCCGCTTCCCGCACTCGCTGCTCTGCTCGGGATACAGCTCGCACCTCGCCTGTCAGCCCTACTTCGCCAAAAATCACATCGTACGGCTTGGTAGGGGCATCCCGAAAGCTGGAAGCGATGCTCACCGCTATAGCCAAATCCACCGCAGGCTCATCCAGCTTTACACCTCCGGCTACATTGAGATAAGCATCCTGATTTTGCAAAAACATACCCATTCGCTTTTCCAGCACAGCGATGATTAATCCCATCCGATGATGGTCGATTCCTGTACCCATTCGGCGTGGAGAAGGAAAATGCGTGGCTGCAATCAGTGCCTGCAGCTCAACCAGCACAGGCCGAGTTCCTTCCACACTGGCTACGACAGTGGAACCAGCCACCCCCAGTGGTCGTTCAGACAGGAAAAGCTCAGAAGGATTCGCCACCTCACGCAAACCACTTTCAGCCATTTCAAAAATACCAATTTCATTCGTAGAACCGAAACGGTTCTTAACTGCACGCAGCAGCCGGTACGTGTGATGACGCTCTCCTTCAAAATAAAGCACGCAATCGACCATATGCTCCAACAGACGCGGGCCTGCAATTGCCCCTTCTTTGGTCACATGTCCTACCAGTACCGTAGCAATACCTAGTCCCTTGGCAATTCGCATAAAGCGTGAAGTACACTCCCGCACCTGAGCCACACTCCCCGGCGCACTTGTCACCTCAGGCAAATATACGGTCTGAATAGAGTCGATCACCAAAAACTCGGGCTTCAAGCTGTCCACTGCTTCTTCAATCGTCTCCAAATTTGTTTCGCATAATACGTATAAATTGGGAGATAAGGCACCCAGACGGTCTGCACGCAGCTTCGTTTGACGAACCGACTCCTCACCAGACACGTACAGCACCTTTAAACCGGTTAAAGCGAGCTCATTAGATGTTTGTAGCATAAGCGTAGACTTGCCAATTCCCGGATCACCGCCCACCAGAACGAGGGACCCTGGCACTACGCCTCCGCCTAGTACACGATTCAATTCGCCAATTCCCGTCAAAATTCGTGCTTCTTTGCCACTCTCTACCTCAATAATAGGGAGCGGCTTATCTTTTGTGCTATGAGTAAGAAGGGAAGAACCCATTCCTTGAGTTTTTACAATGCTTTCCGTTTCTTCCACCATGGAATTCCATGCCTGGCATCCAGGACATTTTCCGTACCATTTGGGCGATTCATACCCGCATTCGGTACAGGAAAATTTAGTTTTCACTTTAGCCATACTTTGATCCCTGGCTCCTTATTGACGACAAATGATGTCAAATTTATCTGTTACAGCCCGGAATGAGCTGTAACAATAAAAGTTTACCATTGAAGCTTGGCGGACGTAAAGCAATATCACAAACTTTTCCAAAGCATTTATCCAACACTTTCGCAGTGTTCAATATACAAAAAGAGTGCCTTCGCAATGGCTTTTTAGCCTGCGAGACACTCTTTTGCACAGCTTTATTTAGTAAAACGTTTTAGGACTTCGCGGATACGTTATCCTTTTTCGTTACTGTCAATGCACCATTCTCCTCATCAATGAGCAGAGAATCACCTTTAGCAATATTTCCAGTCAACAGCTCCTCGGACAGACGATCCTCGATATGCTTCTGGATTGCACGCCGCAATGGACGCGCACCGTAAGCCGGATCAAAGCCTTCCTTCGCAAGGAATGTCTTGGCCTTGTCTGTCAGATCAAAGTCCACCTCATACTCATTTAGACGCTTACGCAGTTCCTCAGACATGAGCGACACGATTTCCGCGATATGTTTTTCTTCAAGAGAATGGAAAACGATAATTTCATCAATCCGGTTCAAGAACTCAGGACGGAAGCTTTTCTTCAGTTCATCCATCACTTTGCCCTTCATGTTATCGTAATCCGCTCCAGCGTCCACAACGGCTGTAAAGCCAAGCGTGGAGTTGCGTTTGATCGCCTGTGCACCTACATTGGAGGTCAGGATGATGAGGGTGTTGCGGAAATCAACGACACGGCCTTTGGAATCGGTCAGACGTCCATCTTCCAGCACTTGCAGCAGAATATTGAATACCTCCGGGTGTGCTTTTTCGATTTCATCCAGCAACACAACAGAGTATGGCTTACGACGTACCTTCTCGGTCAGTTGGCCGCCCTCTTCATATCCAACATACCCTGGAGGCGCTCCTACCAGACGGGACGTGGAGTGCTTCTCCATATATTCAGACATATCAATACGGATAACCGCATTTTCATCTCCGAACATGGATTCAGCCAATGCACGTGCCAATTCGGTTTTACCAACTCCAGTTGGACCGAGGAAAATAAAGGAGCCGATCGGACGCTTCGGATCTTTCAGACCCGCACGTGCCCGGCGAATGGCCCTACTTACTGCCTTAACAGCTTCCTCCTGCCCAATCACCCGCTCATGCAGCAGCTGTTCCATATTCAGCAAACGATGTGTTTCTTCCTCTTTCAGCTTGCTGACTGGGACACCTGTCCAGATTGCAACGACCTGAGCGATATCCTCCGGCGTAACTTCGGAATCTGTACGACCCTGTTGTTCTTTCCATTGGTTTTTCGTAACATCCAGCTCTTCACGAATTTTTTGTTCTGTATCACGCAACGCTGCTGCCTTTTCGAACTCCTGGCTTTGTACCGCTGAATCCTTTTCCTTACGGATATCTTCCAGACGGTTTTCCAGCTGTTTCAGGTTTGGCGGTACGGTGTAGGAATTCAGCCTTACCTTGGAGCCTGCTTCGTCAATAAGGTCAATGGCTTTATCCGGCAGGAATCGGTCAGTGATATAACGATCAGACAATTTTACTGCCGCTTCAATAGCCTCATCCGTGATTTTCACACGGTGATGCGCTTCGTAACGGTCACGCAGACCATACAAAATTTGAATTGCTTCTTCCGGAGAAGGTTGGTCCACTGTAATCGGTTGGAAACGACGCTCCAAAGCAGCATCCTTCTCAATATATTTACGGTATTCATCCAGCGTTGTCGCACCGATGCATTGCAGTTCGCCACGCGCCAATGCAGGCTTCAGGATGTTGGAGGCATCAATTGCACCTTCCGCTCCACCAGCACCGATCAGCGTATGCAGCTCATCAATAAACAATACGATGTTACCGGCTTGACGAATCTCGTCCATAATTTTTTTCAAACGATCCTCAAATTCACCACGATACTTGGTGCCTGCTACCACAGAGCCCATATCGAGTGTCATTACGCGTTTGTCGCGCAGCGTTTCAGGAATCTCATTTGCTATAATTTTTTGTGCCAATCCTTCGGCAATCGCTGTTTTACCTACCCCAGGCTCACCGATCAGAACCGGATTGTTCTTAGTACGGCGGCTGAGCACCTGAATGACGCGCTCGATTTCCTTGCTACGCCCAATAACAGGGTCCAGGTTGTTTTCTTTCGCAGATGCCGTCAGATCGCGTGCGAGACTATCCAGGGTTGGTGTGCTGACATTAGCCGGAGCACCGTGGTGACTGGAAACCGCCTCGCTGCTGCCGAGCAATTGAAGCACTTGCTGACGCGCTTTATTCAGACTGATGCCCAGATTGTTCAGTACACGGGCCGCTACGCCTTCGCCTTCACGAATGAGACCAAGCAAAATATGCTCTGTGCCTACATAGGTATGACCCAGTTTGCGCGCTTCATCCATAGACAGCTCGATGACCTTTTTGGCACGTGGAGTATAGGCAATGTTCGTCGGTTGCTCTTGACCGCGTCCAATAAGCGTCTCCACTTCATCCTGGATTTTTTCCAGTCCCAGCCCCAAACCGATCAAGGCTTTGGCTGCTATTCCTTCGCCTTCACGAATGAGGCCGAGCAAAATGTGCTCTGTGCCAATATTGTTATGTCCCAATCGAACAGCTTCTTCCTGGGCCAAGGCAAGCACTTTTTGTGCACGTTCCGTAAATCTTCCAAACATCATATATCCTGCACCTCCACAGTGTGTATTTCAGATAAAAATATATATTAAAGGGTTGAGCCTAATTTTTGCCGGATCAGCTTCGCCCGGTACATATCGCGCTCACCGGTGTTCATTTTATCGCCAAAGCTTTTTTGCAGGAATCCGGGTTGTGTCATCACATTCAGCTCATTCATCGCTGCGATGGATGGACGCTCCAAAATCCCCAAATCTACGCCAAGACGTACATCGGACAGCCGCTGCGCAGCCTCCTTCGAATCCAGCACCGCTGCATATGACAAAATACCGAATGAACGCATCACTCGATCTGTAATTCGCAGCATGGACTCATTCATCAGCCGTTCTCTTGCAGAACGCTCGTGCTCTATAATTTGCAGCACCACGCCATGTAGATTTTCAATAATCTCCGCTTCGGTTTGTCCTAATGTAATCTGATTGGATATCTGAAACAAATTACCGACCGCTTCGCTGCCTTCACCATAAATACCGCGAACCGTAAGACCTACCTGTGAAACAGCAGACAATATACGATTGATTTGGTGAGTCATGACTAATGCGGGCAGATGCATCATCACCGAAGCTCTCATACCTGTGCCGACATTCGTCGGACAACTGGTCAGAAAACCTCTCCGATCATCAAATGCATAATCAACATGCGCTTCAAATGCATCATCAATGACCATAGCTCGTTCCCAAGCTTCTCTAACCTGACATCCCGGATACAAGCACTGAATACGCAGGTGATCCTCTTCGTTTATCATAACACTAACCGATTCATCATCACTAATCAACACAGCACCGTTACGAGATTCGTTCGCCAAATTAGGACTAATCAAATGCTTCTCAACCAGTACCTGCTTGTCGATCTCATCCAACTCGGATATTTTCAAGGTATGAAAAGTACCAAAACGACCCAAATCATCATACTGAAGGATATCCGTCAAGCGTTGAAGCACTTCTTCCGACTGCTGATTGGTAGCAAGCATGGGAAAAGGCAGATGTTGCAAGTTACGCGCAATTCTTACCCGACTGCTAATGACAATCTCCGAATCCGCAGCATCACCACGCATCCAATCACTTAGCGGCTTTTCCGTAAATCGGATATTGGGCATCACGCATTCCCTCCTACTCTTCACAAACTTTACTCTTCAGTCATTTCTTTTTCAAGCTTTCTGATTTGATCCCTAAGCTCGGCAGCTGCCTCGAATTCTTCCTGTACAATATGCTGTTGCATCTCTTTTTTCAAATCGTCAATTTGCCGTTTAACCTTCAATCGGCCTCCAGTCCGGACCGGAACTTTACCCACATGACCTGTGCTGCCATGCACACGCTTGAACAGAGGGTCCAGACGACTGTCAAAATATTGATAGCACGACGGGCACCCAAAACGCCCCAGTTTACTAAACTGTGTATAGGTCATGCCACAATCCTTGCATTGCAGATTTTGTGGGCCAGTGTGACCTGAAGAGTGGCTCTTGGTACTGGAGTCAAAATCCAGCATCCCCGACAACAAGCTATGAATCGAAAAGCCGTTAGGTGTTCCAGGGAGCATTTCCCCTTTTTCCTTCGCACATGTCTCACAAATATGAAACTCTGTCTTTTCGCCATTCACAATTTTGGTGAAATGCAAAGTTGCCGGCCGCATATTACATTCTTGGCACAGCATAAAAGCACCTCCTTCAACGTCTGGATTTTCACAAATCCCTACATCTGAATCGCAAATCTCTATTCACTGGTTAATGGCTACTGGCTATTTGGTCGCCAGCAACGAGATCAGCATAGCTTTAAGCAACCTTGCTCGCAGTTGGTCGCGATAGGGAAGCTTCAGCAATAATGTATCCCTCGATAAAGCGGCCTTCATTAAACACGCTTCCCTTTTGCTTAAAAAATGGGCTTCCTCCAACTGATAAATCAGTCCCTCTGCCGCCGATTGGCTAATTTCCTCCCCGATGCTTTGATGAAGGTGTGTGTGGATCGCATGCTGTGCAGGCAACTGAATTCGCTGAATGCGAATATAGCCCCCACCACCACGCTTACTTTCCACCACATAGCCTTTTTCCAGCGTAAAACGGGTACTAATTACATAATTGATCTGCGACGGCACGCAAGAAAAGCGGTCAGCCAAATCATTGCGCTGAATCTCCACTAAACCCTGGGGACTTTCCAGCAATATGTTCTTCAAATATTGTTCAATAATATCGGAAACATTGCGCATTTCATCATCCTCCACTAACGGAAACGCAAGTATTCAAGTACATTTCACGCTCCTCAGAGTCCGCCGTATATTGAACTTAACCAAACGGTAAAGTCACGAATCTAAGCTGTATCAGGACCTTCCACCCTGCTGCATCTCTTGAAAACGTGCCGTTTAGTCTCTAGTGTGACCTATATTTGCGATAAATCATACACTTCTCTTATGTTGACAAGAGGCAGCTTCTAACTATCCACAAATGATTTCGATCTTCATTAGCTTCTTGCTGTTAAAATACTCTATACGGCCAATCAATCAGCATAATTACCTTCAAATGGATCGCACTAGATTTACTTGACTTTGACTTTCTTTGACTATATTCACATTATAGCACACTTTTCATTTTTGCCAAGGGGTCAATACCATTTTTCGCAATCTAATTATGTTTTATACAATATAAGAAAAAAACTCTCTCCATTCTGGAAAGAGTCCTGAAAAAACTGCCCGCTATGTCACTCTCGTACCACTACACAAATGGATCATGCTTCCCGTCGCCAATACTACCAGTTTCTCGAATGAAATCTGGGCCGGGATTAGAAAAAATCCAACAAAAGCGTCTGTTTTACTGGTATTACACGTTTCAGTGCAGACACAGACTCACCGCGTCCTTCAATACGCCCCCACTTATATAAATCATCGGCCAGCTGATAGCCAAGCATTAGGGCCGTCAGCGATTGGATGCCAAGACTCAAGTCAGCTGCTATGACGTTTTCGGAAGAATTGCTTGTATCTACGCTCTCTAAATATCCTCGTCCTTCTGCGTTTATCGTCAATGTCCATACTCCTTCATTCCATGGGGCATAACGATCTGACAGATTCAAGGTCAAGCGTGTTTCCTCTCCAATTGCCTCAAAAGGGTATTTCTCTACAAAAGCAGCTGCATCCACAATCCGACCCATAAAATAAGGCACAGTTTCCTGTTGAACTCGCGGATCATCGAGTAAAAATGGCAGATTGTCATCTGCCGGAACGTAAATAAATTTACCTTGGGTTATCATGGAGTCATGATTTGCAAAATAAGTCCATAAAGCCCGACGTGCTGTTTCATTCTCATATACCATTTCATCGCAATTCAGCTGCTTATCTTCAATTTTGTATAGTGCATATCCCTGCGGGGTGCCTGCTTCAGAGTAATAAACTACAGTTCGATAGTTCTCATTTAGAATCCGCTCCTGCCACCATTCCTTATCACGTACCAGCGTGCCATTATAACGCGAGGCGTACGCTTGATACACTTGGTTCAGTTCAGAAATATCTTTAATATCCCGCTTGACTATACCTTCTGTTGTAAACTTAGCAGGAAATTTGTCAATCGGGATAACATACTTTTTGTACTCAGTATACGTTTCCCATCCAAATTTACGATAGAAGGCAAAGGAGAATGGATGCAGAAATGAAAGGCTTTGTCCCGCAGACTTCATCTCTTTAAGCGCATGCGTCAACAAACGTGAAACCATGCCCCCGCGACGCTTTTCCGGCCATGTCGCCACACCTGCGATACCACCCATCTTAAAAACCTGACCATGTATGTATACCTGCAAAGGCAGCAAGGTCAGCTTAGCATTCAAGTCAAGCCCGTCGAAGATCCCCCATGCTTGTTCTGGCTTAAACCTTTTCTTGGATTTCTCCAGATCCTCCGGAGACATTGTAAACTGAAAAGCATATTGGGATAATTCAATAGCAGCTTCAAATTCCTCACTTCGTAATTGTCTGATCTCCATAACCTCGCCACCTCGCTCGTATACTTAGGTCTCCATAAAAAGATTGTGCACTTAGAGTGTCGCAAAGCCTTTTCTTTCTGTCAACCTTGGAAATGATAGTCATCGTTAAAATATATGTATATGCAAAAAGAGAGCCATAATCTCAATGAGATCATGGCTCTCTTCGTTTGTTGCTTGGCAACGTCCTACTCTCCCAGGACCCTGCGGTCCAAGTACCATCGGCGCTGGAGGGCTTAACGGTCGTGTTCGGGATGGGTACGTGTGGAACCCCTCCGCTATCGCCACCAAACATGAATTTGCTTCGCAAATTCTTCCGTATTGAAACTCGGTTCATCACAGCTGTGTGAATGAATTTCAATGCGTTTTTCGTATGCACTTGTACATACCCTCAAGGTGTTACACCCTGAAAACTGGATCCGAAACTCCATTGCGTCT
>NZ_JH601073.1:0-31521 GCF_000245715.1 Paenibacillus sp. Aloe-11
TAAAGACCAACCGAGGTTGGTTATAGAAAGAGCGATTAGCTCATTTTTAATGCTAGCGATTCTCCTTTAATATTAAAGAAGAAATCTTTATTTACATCATCCATTTGTTCAGTTTTCAAAGAACTTGTCTGTTCTCGTCTGTTCAACGAGCCAGGAATTAGATCATATCATGTCGGTCGCTTTCTTGTCAAATCTTTTTTTGATTTTCTTTCAGCAACCTCTACTTTGAGAAAAGTTACTCTCAAAGCAACGTCTAATAATGTAACATGCCTAAATCTATTTAGCAAGCATTTTTTGAAAACTTTTTATATAGCTTCTATACCTACCTCTGAACAGTCAGTAACAAAACAACCATCCCGTTCTGAAACGGAATGGCTGCGCTCACTGCAAACTACTATTCTTGCTCCAGCAATCTGATGAATTCGTCCTCATCTTGTATGGTTTCGATTCCGAGCTGTTGGGCTTTGGCCAGTTTACTCCCGGCCTTTTCACCAGCTATGACTAAATCCGTCTTTTTCGATACGGATCCAGTCACCTTGGCTCCCAGTGCCTCCAGCCTGGAAGCAGCATCATCACGCGTAAGCTGATGCAAGGTACCTGTGAGCACGACCGTTTTGCCACTGAAGAAGCTGTCTGTCTTCTTCTGCTGTGGAGCTTCAGGAGCTTGGGCCCTCACTCCTAGCGACAGCATCTTTTCAATCCCAGCCTGAGTAAATGGATCGGCAAAGAACGCAACGATGCTTTCGGCTACAATTCCGCCCACATCCGGTAGTTCTACCAGTTCTTCCACGGTAGCGGACATGACCTTATGCAAATCGCGGTAATGTTCAGCCAGCATGCGTGTTGTCGCTTTACCGGTATTCGGTATACCCAGAGCGTAAAGGAAGGAAGCCAAATCTCTTTCTTTACTCTTCTCAAGTGCTGTCAGGAGGTTATTGGCTTTTTTCTCACCAAACCGCTCCAGCTTCACTAGATCATCATATTGGAGTCTATACAAATCCGCAGGCTCGCTTACTTCCAGTTCGTCATGCAGTTGGATCGCTGTTTTGTCGCTGAATGTTTCAATATCCATGGCATCACGTGATGCGAAATGGGAAATACGGGCCACAATCTGTGGTTTACACCCCAGCTTATTGTCGCAGAACAAGTGGGCCCCTCGCTGCTGCAATGGAAATCCGCAGGCCGGACAATGATCGGGCACGACAATTTCCTCCCCATCATTTTCAGATGTCACCTTTCCCAATATCTCGGGAATGACATCATTGGAGCGGCGAATAAATACACGCGTCCCCAAAGCGAACTTCAGATTTTTACGCTCGATATCGCCAGCATTGTTCAGTGTACAATTTTGTACAGTGACTCCTGCCAGCTCTACCGGCTCCACCCTTGCCAGTGGCGTGATCTTACCCGTTCGACCTACATTCCACTCGACCGAGTTAAGCACCGTGGTGGTTTCCTCTGCTTCGAACTTATATGCCACCGCCCAACGCGGAAATTTATCGGTATACCCAAGAACCTCGCGTGTACGCATATCTGTAATTTTCAATACAGCCCCGTCAATAAGATAATCCAACCCGGAGCGAGACTCTTCAATCTCAGCCAGTTGCTCCATAGCATCATCAAAATTATCAAAGTAAGTCAGATATGGGTTCACTTTAAAATGATTGTCACGCAGGAAGGTCATCATCTCCTGGTGGCTATCAAACTGAATACGGTCCGCAAATCCCACATTGTAGAAAAACGCATTTAGTCGCCGTTCCGCTGTCACTTTAGGATTTAAATTACGCAAAGCACCAGCTGCGGCATTACGTGCGTTTTTAAGAGGGTCCACAGCGGTCTCATTATATTTCGCCAGCACGGACAGATTCATAATGCCTTCTCCCTGCACTTCAATGGTACCATCCTGGAAAGGAATCGTAAGCGGTACGGATTTGATTGTCTTCACCTGTGCCAATATCCCTTCACCCACGACGCCATTGCCACGAGTAGAAGCCTGTACCAACTTTCCATCCGTATAAGTCAGGTTCAGCGTTAGTCCATCAAATTTAAGCTCTATCGCATAGCTTGGAGAAGGCAAAGGCTGCTCCGGGTTCTTGGTATTGTAATCATTGACCAGCTTCACGACACGCGCGTTCCATGCACGCAGCTGCTCCATATTCTGTGCTTTATCCAGGCTCCATAATGGGGACAGATGACGATGTGGCGTGAAGCCCTTTAGCAACTCCCCACCCACGCGCTGCGTTGGCGAATCTGGCAACACCAGTCCGCTCGTCTGTTCAAGCGCTACCAGTTCGTCATAAAGCACATCATATTCTTTGTCGCTGACCATGGGCTCATCCAGTGTGTAATAATGATAGTTATATGTGTTCAGCTCAGCAACAAGCTGCTCCATCCTGTGCATTGGGTTCATGCAGTCGTATCCCTCCGGGAACTCCATCAGGGCAGAAGCCTAGGCCACTCTGCCGCTGTGAGGCTCGAGATTTATTGATGTGTAAGATTTATTCTACTTTTGTGATAGGCGCAAAGCCAGCCAGCAGACGTTTGACCCCGACCGGAGCCGGGAAGGCGATCTGAAGCTCCATATCATTGCCCGTACCTTTGACAGCCACAATGGTCCCCACTCCCCACTTGCCATGCTGTACCTTGTCTCCAGCAGCAAAAATAGAAGGGCCCCCTGCCGAAGCTGCCGGGGAAGGCTTGGCCGATGAAGATGTCGTTACGGTTACACGTGACGATGCGGAGGCCGTCGATCCACTACGACTCATCGAATCAAAGGAACGCTCTCCTCCAAAGTTACTGCCACTGCTTTTACCCAGTCCACGCCCGCCATAAGAGCCACCTACATTGCCTGAACGACGGTAGCGGTCCTGTTTGATGATCGTATCCTCTTTTAATTCATCCGGAATCTCTTCCAGAAAGCGCGACGGCGGATTGGCTGTTGTACGGCCAAACAAAGTACGCATTTGTGCGCATGTAAGGAACAGCTGCTCCTCTGCACGGGTAATACCGACATATGCCAATCTGCGCTCTTCCTCAAGCTCTTCATTATCCAAGAAGGCCCTGCTGTGAGGGAATACTCCTTCCTCCATGCCGACAATAAATACAATTGGAAACTCCAAACCTTTTGCGCTGTGCATGGTCATCAATACAACAGCATCACTTTGCTCGTCTTCATCGTCATTCATGGAATCTATGTCTGCAATAAGAGCAAGATCGGTCAGGAAGGAGACCAGCGATTTGTCCTCTGCTCCTTTCTCAAACTCCATGGTTACCGACAGAAACTCATCAATATTTTCCAGACGCGCGCGTGATTCGAGGGTATTCTCGTTTTGCAGCTCCAGTCGATACTGGGTGGTTTCCAGCATTTTTTCTGTTAGCTCCGTAACCGACAGATAGTCCACCATCCGATTTAAGCCTTCGATCATATCGTAAAATTCCACAAGCGCATTGCGCGTACGTCCGGCAAAGCCCAAATCGTCTACTACTTGTAGCACGCGGAAGATCGAAACTCCACGCTCCGCTGCGGCTCCCTGCAACTTACCAACGGTCGTGTCTCCGATGCTGCGTTTGGGCACGTTAATGATTCGCATCAGGCTGATATCGTCGTCAGGATTGGAAAGCAGGCGCAGATAGGCCAGCAGATCCTTAATCTCTTTACGATCATAGAACTTGATCCCGCCAACGATCTGATACGGTATGTCCGATTTGATCAAAATTTCCTCGACGACCCGAGACTGGGCATTGGTACGATACAAAATGGCATGATGGCTATAGGTTTTACCTGCATTAATGTTCTTATTAATTTCAGAGGCAATAAAGTAGCCCTCATCATGCTCCGAGTCAGCACGGTAAACCTTAATTTTGGCTCCGCCTTCCTTGTCTGTCCATAGCTTTTTCGGCTTGCGTCCTGTATTTTGCGCAATCACTTCGTTCGCTGCATTCAGTATGTTAGAGGTTGACCGATAGTTCTGCTCCAGCAAAATGGTACGTGCTTCCGGGTAGTCCTCTTCAAAGTTCAAAATGTTGCTGATATCCGCGCCCCGCCATCTGTAGATGGATTGGTCACTGTCACCTACTACGCAAATCCGGTGATGCTTATCGGCCAGCATTTTGCACAGCATGTACTGCGCACGGTTGGTATCCTGATATTCATCGACATGAATGTACTGAAATTTCTTTTGGTAGAAATCCAGCACCTCAGGCACTTCTTTAAAGAGCTGAATCGTCGCCATGATCAAATCATCAAAATCAAGAGAGTTGTTATTTTTGAGCCGTTGTTGGTACTTGGTATATACCTTCGCCACAATTCCCTCAAAATAATCGCCAATCTTGCGCTCATACATTTCAGGAGTGACCAGTTCATTTTTAGCCGTGCTCATCATAGATTGAACCGCTTTGGGTTCAAATTTTTTGGTATCTATATTCATATCCTTCATGCAGCTCCGAATGACAGACAATTGATCCGTGGAATCCAAAATGCTGAAATTGGAGGTAAATCCGATCCGCTCGATATCCCGACGTAAAATACGTACACACATCGAGTGGAACGTGGATACCCACACGTCTCTCCCCTGCGGGCCAATCAGCTTGGATACGCGATCCTGCATCTCACGCGCGGCCTTGTTCGTAAAGGTAATCGCCAAAATACCCCATGGAGCCGTCTTGCGGGTCGCGATGAGGTAAGCTATTCGGTGCGTGAGCACCCGTGTCTTGCCACTGCCTGCGCCAGCCATAATCAGCAGTGGACCATCCACTACCTCTACGGCCTGACGCTGAGGAGGATTGAGGCGGGCTACAGCCTCGTGTATATCTATTGATTGCATGCGTGCATGCTCCTTTCTCCGAGCTTCCATAAAATAAACGTTCTATACTTTCAATTTCACAGCCACCGTCTCCAGCGCTTTCGCCAAGTCGTGGTAAATGATATTTCCTACTACAATGGTGTCACAAACGGCAGCCGCTTGTAACGCGGTAGATTTATCCACGATACCTCCTCCGTATAGGACACGAGAGCGCTCTGTGCTGCGATGTATTTTTTGTACCAGTTCCATATCCCCGAAGGTACCGCTATATTCCACATATACAATCGGCAGATGCATGAGCTTGTCAGCAATCTGCGCATAGGAGGCAGCTGATGAAGCACTCAGCGAAGTCTCCGCCCCGGTAAGCTTGGCGACCGTAGAATCTCCGTTCAAAACAATATATCCCTCTGCCACAAGCAAATCCCAAGGAATCATATAACCAAACTGCTCAATCGCACGCTGGTGCTGCCCTACGATCCAATTACTATCCATGGTATTCAGCACCATGGGAATCATATACAGATCAAACCCCGGCACGACAGCCTCCAGATCGGACACCTCTAGCACACACGGCACCTCATAACGCCGGACCCGCGATAGTAAATCCACCGTATTTTCATAGGTAATGCCTGATGAACCTCCTATCATAATGGCGTCCGTACCAGACATACACACAGCGTCCAGCGCCTCATCGTCCAGTTCCTTGTCAGGATCAAGCTTAAATACATGTTTCCAAGATTGAATTGAATCTGCCAACACACATTCCTCCAGCATCCTATGCTTTTGTCATGATCCGTACAATCCGAATTCGATATCCAAAAGCGTTCTATGCTAAGTCTATGACAGTGCTTAAATGGTGTCAATGTTCGTATTCAATGGGAACACTCAGCTTCCCTGACTGACGCAAGCTTTCCACTAGAGCACCATCCGTCTGCGCGGTGGCACAAGCTGTGGCACAATAGGTAACTTTTAAGTTCAGCTTATATAGACACAAAAACACCCTCCGGCTGAACCGAAGGGCGACTCTGAATTAATATGCGTTTTTGAAACCGTTGCGAATCGTGCGGAAAATAATTTTAATATCGAATAAGAGCGACCAATTCTCAATATAGAAAATGTCATGCTTAATCCGTTCCTCAATGGACGTATCTCCACGCAACCCGTTGCTCTGTGCCCAGCCTGTAATTCCGGGACGAACATGATGCTTCACCATGTATTTGGGAATTTCCTCACGGAACTGATCCACATAATACGGTCTTTCCGGGCGGGGGCCAACGACACTCATATCTCCCAGCAGCACGTTGAAGAACTGTGGCAGCTCATCGAGACTCGTTTTACGGATAAAGGAACCGAAACGCGTGCGCCGCGGGTCATTAGCAGTCGTCCATCCTGTGTCTTCAGTCCCAGGCGGCAGCACCTTCATGGAGCGAAATTTGTACATTCGGAAGGTACGACGATTCAAGCCTACCCGCTCCTGCTTAAAAATGATGGGACCTCGCGATGTAACCATCACACCAATCGCCACGGCCAGCATGATCGGAGCGGTCAGAATAATCGCGAATAAAGAGAATAAAATATCGAACAGACGCTTAAATAACCGGTTTCCCGCTACATCTAGCGGAATATCTCGTACATTGATCATCGGCATGCCTGCGAAGTTATCAAAATACGGCCGAGCTGGTAAATAGTCGAAAAAGTCGGGAATAATAAGTGTGCGTACCCCAGCCTTTTCACACATGTTGATAATTCTAGGATACTTATCGTGAGCATCCAGCGGTAGAGCTAGAATAACCTCATCAATCATCAGGCGCGACAGCGTCGCCTCCAATTGATCTAATCCTCCGAGAATTGGGCGGAAATGGGCTTCTTCCTCTTCGCTCCAGTGGCGGTTATCATCCAGAAATCCCACTACTTCATATCCCAAATCAGGATACTGTCCAAGATTATGATAAAACCGTTGGCCCAAAGAGCCCGCCCCGAGAATGAGCATGAATTGCTTATTGTACCCTTTTTGCCGGAGAGCTTTAAGAATTCGCTTCAAAAAATATCGGTAAAACAAAATCAGCAGCACATTCCCAACCATATAGATCGCTAGGTAGGAACGCGAAATATCGATTTGCTTGACGAAAAACATGACACTCAGCAATACAAACAAACCAACAATATGAATCTGGGTGACACGAAATACGTCGTCTGCAAATCGCTTTTTGCGCTTGGGTGAATAGAGCGAGAATAGCATTCCCAGTACCACGGCAATCAGACCGTAAATTAAGCTCCAGCCCCCGTATACTTGAATAGGAAGCGGCTCTGTATAGGTAATCCATTCACTTTCAAATTTAAAGAACCAAGCGATCAGGAAAGATAACTGAATGACCGCGAAATCCGCCACAATATACAATTGGGTTAAAAATCGTTGATTTCTGCGTATCATGCTTTCACCTCGGTACGAGATTGTTCGCCGCTGTCCGGTTTGACCGGTGCAGACAGTTTGTTTTTCAAAAAGGCCATTCCAAATTTCACCGCAATCCCCGCGTAGACAGCCATGTTGGTGATCCAGCTGTACTGCTGTTTATAATGCTTGCGGTGAAACACCCACATAGCTCTATGAAACTCATAAATAATTTTCAAAGGACGACGGCGAGCGCTGCCCCCTTTGATATGAACAATATATGTGCGCGGGTAGTAGTAAATGCCCCATCCTGCTTGTTTAATTCGATAACACCAGTCAATATCCTCACCATACATAAAAAAGGTTTCGTCCAGGCCGCCGACCTGCTCAATCGTCTCCCGACGGACCAGCATAAAAGCTCCAACCAGCACATCCACGGGATACTCATCATCCGGGCTTAGATGTCCAAGCTGATATTGGTTATACTTCGGATTATCGGGGTAACGCTTCGACCAGCCAAAAGCATAGTAAAAGGACGCAGACGGCGTTGGAAATCCACGCTTGCATGCCTTATCCAGCGAACCATCCGGCAAGATGACCTTGCAGCCCGATGCTCCCATTTCGGGATGCGTATCCATAAACTGAATCATTGTATCCAGCGTATCCGGCTGCACCAGTGTATCGGAATTCAACAGCAATATGTAACGTCCGCTGGCCACTTCCATTCCCTGATTGTTTGCCTTGGCAAAACCTGTATTATCTTCATTCGCTATCAGCCTAATTTCCGGGTATTCAGCACGAATAGCCTCAACAGACCCGTCACTGGAATGATTGTCGATGACAATCACTTCATATCGATATTGCGTCTTGGACGCATACACCGACTGCAAACAATCCAGCGTCAATCGACACGTGTTATAGTTGACGACCAGTATGCTTACATCCATCATTCAAAACGCTCCTGACAAATTCAGTAATCTATTCTACTATCGACTATTATAGCATACCCCACAGACTACGGGGCGCAAAAAAGCACATAACTTGTAACTCACACAGCATGCAGGATTTTGCAAAATTCTTGAGGTCTAAAAATCATCGTGGTAAGATATACATGGAAAAAGGGCCGGTGCCAGCCAGCCCCTGCGCAACCAACGCTCCCAAGAGCGGACGGTTTTGGAACAATCAGGCCGAAAATAGACCCTTCCTTGCGGGGGCGGTCTATTTTCGTTTGTTAAACTCTAACAGTGTGACGATTAACGCCCCGAACGTCAGCATTAAACTGAGCGCCTCAAACACTGTCACAGGCTTCACCCCCCTCCTCGGGAGAGTTAGCCGACCGCCCTTGCCAGCCTATATCGGTTGCACCTCTCAATTATACTATATTTTTCCATAAAGGAACATGCATTCGATGGATTTTTATCTAGTATTCATTTGTACCTTTGATTATTTGACGCTTGTATCTGGAAAAAAGTTTCAATGTTTTTTTCTTCACACCTCTATAATTTCCCCAACAGGAAAACCAGCTTATAAATCCAGTTGTCTAACCTTGACTGTCTGTAAAAGGGAGACTGCCAAATGTATTTCAGCCGAGGAAATAATCCCTTTTGGTAGCTGTTCAGAAATAGTTCAATATCTTTATGCATCTGAGAAGGCAGGTCTTGTCCATAGAGTTGAATAAATTGCTGCGCTTGTTTGCTTAAAATATAGCGGTTTTTCCCTTTTACAAATCTGTCTAGCCTTTTCCTCCACTTGCTAACCCAGCCGTCCGTAGAGCCTCCCAACACATTATTTTGATGCTGCCGATACCAAATGGAAGGTCTAGGGTCAAATACAACCTCACCAAAAGAGGATGTGCATAAATAAATCCACCAGTCATGCATAATAATGTTTTTCAAAGAAGCTGGCATTCTCTTTTTCACGAGCTGAAGTGTTTCTTTATTGATCACCATGGTACAGCCTACACAGACATTTTCAATGAGAGCATTATAAAAGGATAAAGATCGGGCTAGATCTGCTGGCCATACCTTGAGAGGTTCCAAAGTTTGAGAGACCATTTGTGTAGCAGAACAATACATTAGCGGCCGATTTCCCTCCTTTTTTTTGAGTTGGGCTACAGCTCGAGCAAGCTTGTCTGGCATCCACACATCATCTTGATCGCAAAAGGCGTAAAATTCGAAATTCTCGGAAGATTTTTGTATCAGATCAAAAAAGCTCGCAATAACCCCTACATTGCTCTCGGGGGATAAAATAATCTGTTGAGGATAACGCTGCTTCAGCGCATTCAGCTTGGCAACCGTGTCATCTGTTGAGCCATCATCACGAACTAGAATCTGAATATTTACGTCTTTCTGATTGATCAGGCTTTCTACTTGCTCATCTAAATAAGCTGCTCCATTATATGTAGATAACAAAATTTGTACACTGGGCCTTTTCAGAATAATGCCCTCCTTATAGCTCCATATATGACGAACTGTCTTATACATTATAATACTCATTGAGCTTGATCGACATATGTCTCTACATAATAAAATCTCCCAATCATTAAAATGATGGGAGATCGCTGCAGATATACACTCTACCTCTACCTACTGGAACTTTCCAGATACTCTTTTAAAAAATCCCGTAATCCTTCACGCCAATTGCGCAAATCATTCAGTCCATTGGTTCGAATCGCAATATGCTCCATGACGGAATTACGTGGACGTGCTGCGGGCCTAGGGAATTGTTCCGTACTACATGGGTCCAGTTTCGCTGTTATCTTGGCACCTAATAGTTCTGCCGCATCCTGAAAAATAGCTTGCGTAAACTCATACCAGGTGCAAGAACCGCTATTGGATGCATGGTATACGCCGTACTTCTCGGTTTGAACCAATTCTGCCAAAAAGCGAGCCAAATCCACCGTATAGGTGGGTGAGCCTTTCTGGTCGTTCACAACCTGAAGGTGCGGCTTTTCCTGTCCAAGCTTCAGCATTGTTTTTACAAAATTGTTCCCGTGCAATCCGTATACCCAAGAAGTACGAACAATAAAATATCTGGAGGAAAGTGTTTGGGCCAGTATCTCTCCGGCCCGCTTGGACTTTCCGTAAATACTCTGCGGATTCGTATTGTCATACTCATGATATGGCTGCTCCGCTGTTCCATCGAACACGTAATCCGTGCTGATATACACCAGCTTGGCTCCTACTTTTTCCGCAGCCAACGCCATATTGCGTGTTCCCGACGCATTGACCTGATAAGCCCCATCTATATCAGACTCGGCCGCATCCACAGCCGTATACGCTGCACAGTGAATTACGGCATCAGGTTGATATTGCCCTACAATCTTCACAGTCTGCTGCAAATCCGTGATATCCAATTGTTCCCGATCGTAACCAAGGACATCATGCCCTTGCTCCTGAAAAACCTTTACTACGTCTTTGCCAAGTTGACCGGATGCTCCAGTAACCAGTACCTTCATCTTACGCATCCCCCAAGCGGGAACCATACTGCTTAGCATAATATTGCTGATACTCGCCGGATTGAATGCGAGTCCACCATTCTTTGTTGTCCAAGTACCAACGGATTGTTTCTTTAATGCCAGTTTCAAAAGAGTGCTTTGGCTTCCAGCCCAGCTCATTCATGGTCTTTGTTGGATCAATGCCATAACGGCGGTCATGACCTGGGCGATCCTGTACATACGAAATCAGAGAATCTGGCTTGCCCAGCTCCTCCAATACCGTTTTGACGATATGCACATTTGTCCGCTCATTATTTCCACCGATATTGTATACCTCACCCAGTTTACCCTGATGAATGACCAGATCAATTGCGCTGCAATGATCCTCTACATACAACCAATCACGGATGTTCAGGCCATCCCCGTATACAGGTAGCTGCTGATCACTCAACGCACGCGAGATCATCAGTGGAATCAGCTTTTCCGGAAACTGGTACGGGCCATAGTTATTGGAACAACGCGTGATATTCACAGGTAGACCAAAGGTTTCATGATATGCACGAACCAGCAGGTCGCCACCTGCCTTGGAAGCAGAGTAAGGACTATTAGGCTGCAGCGGAGTTTCCTCTGTAAACAAACCTGTTTCACCTAGAGATCCGTACACCTCATCTGTCGATACCTGTACAAACTTGGTCACATTATATTTCTTGGCTGCGTCCAACAGTACCTGTGTACCAAATACGTTTGTTTTCACAAACACTTCCGGCTCCAAAATACTCCGATCCACATGCGACTCTGCCGCAAAATTCACCACCACATCAATTCCCTGCTGCATCAACTGGTCAATCGCTTGCGCGTCAGTAATATCTGCTTTCACGAAGGTATGATTGGGATGATTTTCGATGGATTTCAAGTTTTCCAGATTACCTGCATAGGTAAGCGCATCGATATTCACAATTTCGTATTCTGGATGCTGTTTCAACATATACAATACAAAGTTACTGCCAATAAATCCGGCACCGCCGGTGACAAGAAGTTTCATACAGACCTCCTAAAACTCTCACTAATACATACAGAATATGCCTCAAAGCCAACAAAGAACAAGGAAATGCCGCCTATTTTATAAATTGTGCCTAGCTTTACTTGTCAGTAATCTATTCGAAATTAATATCTGCTTCAGCCAGCGTCGGTTGCTTCTGATCCTTTTCCGAAAGGATCACATGGGAAGTGGGCCAATCAATCCCAAGTGCCGGATCATTCCAGAGTATACCACGATCATTCTCAGGTGAGTAATACTCATCTACCTTATAAAACACCTGGGTATTAGGCACAAGCGTACAGAACCCATGGGCAAATCCTTTAGGTACCAGTAGCTGACGTCTATTATGTTCACTTAAGATCACTCCAACCCATTGACCGAATGTTGGAGAACTTTTGCGAATATCCAAAATAACATCGTAGATAGCTCCAGAAAGCACACGAATGAGTTTGGTCTGCGCTTTAGGATTAAGCTGGTAATGCAACCCTCGAATCACGCCAGCTTCTGCAGACAAGGACTGATTATCCTGAATAAAAGCATGGTTAATCCCGTTTTGTTTCATGATTTGATCATTGTAGCTTTCCATAAAAAAGCCACGGTGATCGCCATGAACTACGGGTTCAATAATTTTTGCACCTGAGAGTACTTCCTGTATTATCATTCATGAATCCTCCAACATCTTGAGTATATACTTTCATTTACGATTACTATAAAATTAATAAGCACACTACTTTGGGAGGGAATATGCTTTTGAATTTATCGCGAGTTAATAAAAATTTTGTTTGGTCTTATTTAATATTGATGTGGCTACTTATCCCTGCTCTAATACTGCTTAAAGTCAATTCGTATTATATTTCTATATTATTTAGTCTAAATATTGCGCAGTCGTTCGTCATAGGTGCTACATACATTTTACACATTAGTGGTATCTTAACATATGCCAAGAAAGAAATAATGGTGCAATATCTAGCTTTTGGCGGTTATCTTGTAGGAATTATATTCATTTACGCTTTCCTTCAAAGGGAACATTTCATTTATTATTGGGACTTCTCAGCCTATTGGAATACATCCATACAATTTAATAACCTTTTAAGTACAGATTTTATAGCAGCCTTTAAACAAATCTATGCAAGTATTTTAAGAGACGATTATTCCGTTTTCCCAACAGTCTTTCTAGCCTTACCTTTAAAATTTTTAGGTACAAGCTACATGAGCTATGTGTTGGCGATCTACACTTGCTTCTTGTATCCTTCGTGCCTGATTCTCTTTTTATTGTGCATCAAGATTGCTGACCAAATACAGTTAAAAACTAAATTGAACGTTTTTGTCATTTTTATACTTACATTTACTTTTCCAATTATGATAGCACCTATGCTAGGTGGATATCTGGATTCTATAGGACTTGTTTTCATTGGTTTGTCCCTGGTTATATTATTTAATCATGATTTTGAACGTTTAAATTTAAAGGCCGTTTTGCTATTAGCTGGTTGCCTGGTTCTACTAACATTCACAAGAAGATGGTATGGCTTTTGGATTGTATCTTTTTTTGGTTCAATCAGTATTGCTTTTCTATTCAAATGGATTCTCGAAAAGGATTTCCGCTTCAAGCAGCTTTGGCAGGTTATACTGAATTTTTTCATTATAGGAGCTTCAAGTGCACTATTTTTGATCATATTCTTCAATGAATTTATCCGAAGAGCCCTGGCTAATAACTTTAAAAACGCCTATTCGGCTTATTATTTTGGTGACGTCATCAGTAACCTGCAGAATTTATTTCATCATTATGGAGCCTTCATTTTCTTTATTGCGATTATCGGTTTCATAGGTATGTTATTCATTAGTAAAGCCAGATATTTTTCAATCTTTTTAGTTGCGAATCTATTCATTACGTACTTTCTTTTTACAAGGATCCAAAGCTTGGCTTCTCAGCATTATTATCTTCTTACAGTAAATATTTTAATTCTATTTGTTTGTGGCGTCATTCTTATACTAAACTATTTGTCCAAGTTAAAGTATGCAAAAAGTGTCTTCTTAGTTATTCTGACTTATTTAGTACTTTGTAATTTCTTGGTTACTTTCACCAATGTAAATGCACGACCTGTTACCTATTTCTCATCCCTATTCAGTGATTTCAAGCAAACACCTAGAATTAGAACGGATATCCCCGTCCTGAAACAATTGACGAGTTATCTGAAAGAAGTTTCATCAGAACAGCACAAAGTATATGTGCTATCAAGCTCAGGTATTCTTAATGATGATATTCTCAGACAGATTGAAATGCCTGAAAATAGCAACGCGCTTCCATTTATGAACCTGACGCACCATGTTGATTTAAGAGATGGTTTCCCGGTTGCATTCTTTGATTCCGAATATGTTGTTGTCGCTACGCCTACCCAATACCATTTAGGTGAAAGTGGCCAAAAAGTGATAGGTTTACTTGTAGAAGAAGTCATGAACGGATCTCTTAAAAATAATTATAAACCTTTAAACAGCTACACTCTTGATAATAACGTAAAAGCCATAGTGTTGAAAAAAACATCCGAGATTTCAAAAGAAAAAGTTGAGCTTATACGCTCTCAATTTAAGAAGATATACCCTGATAATCCCGATCTTTTCTAATTCAATCTTAAAAATACAAAAAGCCCTCGACTATTATTCGGGGGCTTTTTATAGTTATTTATCAAGCATTTTTTTGGGGAATTACTATTGTTTTATTAGTACTACCAAAGCTGAATTTTTTACCAATCAGGAAAGGTAGAAACCTATTAAATAACTCAATAAAAAGAATGCAGCTTAAAAAAACAAGTACAGTAGAAATAACAACAAAAGAAATTCCATCTAAATGCATATTCGTTTTAGCTGAAAATATCTCGTAAAAATTAATATTCTCCCAAAAACTAAGTATTAATCCATGCAAACCAAATATAACAAGAGAGTTTTTTCCAAAATATGATAGTACATTAGAAGAATCAATCTTTTTTGATAAGTATATATAAAATATTAAACTAGCCAATACAGATAGATAAAACAAAAGATAATTATGACCATAGTAGTTTCCTGACATACCTGGTTTGTCATTTATTAAAAATATTAAAAGACCAAGGAAGCCAGCGATGTAAGCAATATAAGGCTTATTAATTTTAATTTTCTCAATAAAAAATTGTTCATTCAACTTGAATATATAACCACAAATAATGAGGGAGGCTGCATTAATTGATGTGCCAAGCGACCAAGGAAGTGCATGTGTATCAAGTTTACTCAAATATGCACCTAGAGCGGTAAGCAATATCCAAAGTATATACATATGACTTTTTTTTGAAGAAATTTTCAAGACTAGATAGGAAATAATCTGTCCCAGGAAAAGACACGGTAGAAACCAAAGAGACATGTTTAGAATACCCAAGTGATTTCCATCTGCATATAAAAAAGCTTCAATGACAACCATTGGATCAAGCGTTCCGACAATCCCCATCCAATGCATCCAACCAAAATACAACAATGAGCATATATAAAGGGTCGTATATGGTAAAAGAATTGTTTTAATTTTAGACCACAAAAAACTACTAAACTTATACTTCTGAAAATTAGAAGTAAATCCGGAAGCAAAAAAGAAAAGTGGCATATGAAATGAATAAAAATAGCCTATTATAAAACTTTTGTCCATCAATTCATTTCCTTTAAAACCATGAGGCACCAAATGTGAGAATACTAAAAAAATTATAGCTAATCCTTTTAGTACATCTACCCATTTTATTCTTATAGGAAGAGCATTCACGGAGTTCATTTAAAAAGTCTCACTTTCTAATGGTTTAGTAGAAGCTATACATGACATTTTGAAATTCTATAAAATACTAAGAAAATAGCTCATAATTCATCTCACTTACTAATTTATTGGCAAGTCTCAATGAACTATGTGTTCCCGCATCAGTCCACCAGTTCTCTAAAATATCGAATGTAAGCTGGTTTCTTTGAATATAAGTGTTATTTACATCTGTTATTTCATATTCCCCTCTTGCGGAAGGAGACAAAGTCTTGATGATATCGAATACAGAGTGGTTAAACATGTAAATCCCCGTAACCGCATAATCACTTTTAGGAGTTTGTGGTTTCTCTTCAATATTTACAATTTTATCGCCTTGCAATTCTGGTACTCCATAACGATTAGCGTCAGGTACTTTATGAAGTAGCAATTTTGCTCCCGATTCCTGCAGTTTAAATTTTTCGATAAATGGTGATATATCATCTTTAAAAACGTTATCCCCTAAAATGACGGCCATTTTGTCATTACCAACAAAATGCTCGGCTAAAAGCAAAGCCTGTGCAATTCCCCCAGCCTCATCTTGTACTTTGTAAGTAAGGGTAACTCCAAAGTCGATACCGCTCCCTAAGAGGTTTACTACATCTCCCATATGTTCTTTTCCGGTAACAATCAAAATATCATTAATATTTGCTCTTTTAAGCTTATCAATTGAATAATAAATCATTGGATATTTACCGATAGGCAACAAGTGTTTGTTTGTAACTTTAGTAAGAGGATATAGTCTAGACCCTGTTCCTCCTGCTAATATAATCCCTTTCATAATTAACTTCCTCCTATTGAAGCTCCTTTATAAGCAGCTCCAGAATGGTTTTTGCACGAGCCTTCCAATCATTATTGACTACGAAGTTCTCCAGTTGCCCTTGATCATAAAAAGGGAGTTGCAATGTATCTATATCAATTAAATATTGTCTTATTTCCTCTAAACTATTATATAGATAGACTCCCTCCTGGTTTAACAGTCTTGTTTCTTCACTTTCTACGGCTAAAGTTACTTTATTTAGACTTAAATATTCATAAATTTTAACTGGATTAATCGTATCAATTCTGTCAGAATTCCTCAGAAAAGGGTATAAACATACATCAAAAGCTTCAATGATTGCACCAATTTCTGATTTAGGGACTGGCTCATAGTATTTAATTCTGCTATGCTGACCAAAATTATATGTTAAGTTATTTCTTCCAACCAAACATACAATAAACCTTTCATCAAATTCAATGATGGCCTTAACCATTTCTATATCAAACCAGTGGTCAATCGCTCCTACATAGCCAAAAATATGGTAGCCCTCATGCTTTAATCGTCTCAAGTCACTAACAACCAAGCTATCTACATTTATGTTTAGTATAGCTGCATCCACAGCATTTTTCACTAAATAAGATTGTTTATTCAATGTTAGGGAATGCTTATACAAATCATTACTCGTAGAAATAACAAGGTCCGCTTTAGCAAGTAATTCAAGCTCCCACTTTTTAAGCAATTTTTTCATCAATGCATTGTTAGTTAGAAATACATAATCGTCCATTCGGTCAAACACAATTTTCTTATTATTAATGTGTTTAATAAGTGGATAAAAGACAGGACTTCCCAACCAAATAATATCCGCACTAGAGACTAAATCTTGCAACTGTCTTTTTTCGAACCATTGATTCCAATGAAATATATCCAAGCTTTCAAAGCTTCTAGGTAATCTCAGGCTCCCAGAAGGTCTAAATATTCGGAGACTGTCGTTAACGCTTTGCTCTCTTTTCTTGTAATCCGAGTTTTGCCTGACTATACTGTTTAGTATGCTAATAGATGGTTCTACAAAAGTGATGTGAATCCCCGGCATTTTAGCAAGCTCTTCAGCCAAGTGTTGCGGACGCTGCTTTAAATCACCCCAATAGATCGGAGAGAAATACAAAATTTTCAATTTAATCGCTCCATACTATTAAAGGCGCCCCCTATTTTTTTAAAAGAGGCGCCTTTAAAGTTTTATAATTATCTATACGCTCCTACTAACTGTCTTCGCAAATTCATATCATTTTCTTTTATTCGTATCAGCTCTTCATACGCTTCAATTGTATATTGTTTATACAAGATATCAATTTCTACGTCTCGATTTCGAGTCGGAAGCTTCTGCAGATGATCTAATTCAGCTTTAACAATTTCGAGATGATTCTTATCAGCTTCAATATCTGATTCCATCGGGGCATATAGATCCTTTTGCAATTGATAATTAGTCAAAATACTGTTTCGCATTGTTTTTCTAACATGCTCTACCGTATATCGAGAGGTGTCCACATCATGAATGACTTTCATTTTAGGATTCAGCCCAACCTTACAACCAATTTCTCGCATCGCAAAAGATACAACAATTTCTTCCCCTCCAGCGTAATTGTTACCTTTACGCCCATAAGCGCTTCTAAAGCCCCCAATTCGCATTAGCGCAGCATGTCTAACAGCAAAATTGGCTCCATAAGGAAACTCCCACTGAAAGTTAGAATCTTTTATCTCTTCGCCTTCCACAATAAGTTGGCTCCAGAATGCTTCAGTTCCTGGTTTGACCACTTCAGGCCGCTCATCGTGTAAGTTAAGTATGATACTTCCACCCATTACCCCAATATCAGGACGATCCGAAAAGCCTTTAACAGTTTCCTCAAGCAAATTCGGACTTGCGATAGCATCATCATCTATATAGAGTATGACTTCGCCTTCTGCTCCAAATAAGCCAACATTTCGTGCAAAGGATAGACCTTTTAAAGGAGCCTCCATGTATCGCAAGAAAGATTCATCGACATTATAGGTTGATCTGAATTCACGAACCAAATGATGAATCTCATCATTCAGATAATCGTTATTGACAACAATAATCTCATAGTCTGCTTGATCCAGCGACTGCTCTATTACAGATTTAATCGCATTGGACAGTTTCTCACTTCGCTGGTAAGTGCAAATAATAACCGATAATCTCTTATTATAAACAGATTCACTTTCAATTACCGCCTCAATACGGTATAGGTGATCGTTCTTAACCTTCGTATTTATTAGAGAGAACAACACATCCATGTCCTGCGCAAAAAATTCATAGTTGTTATCTGTCTCACCATTCATTTTATCCTTTATTTTTAAATCCCAAGGATAATCTACTACAAATGTGTCAGTTGGCTGCTCTGATTTATCGATAAGCAGTGTATATATAGATGCTGAAGCTTTAGAGTCAATCAATTCAAAATCATGGACTTCACCTGTTTTTATATATAAATAGCAAATAGGCGTTGCCAAATTAAGACCAATAATAGTATCTATTTCTTCTCTTCCAACCACTGTATGGCCTTTAGCTAGAACATAATTTTTAAATTCCTCGGCTTCAGTAGTATCCCCTTCGATGATCCATACTAATGGAGTAAGATAAAAATCTCTCCTAAAATCATCAAGCACCATGAGTTTGTATCGGTTAGATGTGATGCCAAGCTCTTGATCTAAAGCGGTCAGTGATTTATCATGCCAGCGGTAATCGTATATAGGCTCATCGAACGTCACATGCTTGAGTTCAAATAGAGAGTTCACTCTCATCCAATAGTCATAATCCTCAAGGGTATGCTTATAACTGGAATATTCACCTAACAATTTGGTTACCTTGGCTCTATACATAAAAGCCGCACCAATCGTATTGTTAGGATATACATTTAACTCCAGTGCAGACTTCGGCAGCATAACATTACCACTGAACTGTGGCTCCTCATACCAGCCATGGTTGGAGATTACTTGACCGTCAGCATCAATTAACCTCATATTGGCATACACCATTCCGATATTTTCATCACGTTTTAGATCTGCAACCATTTTTTCCAAGAAATTCTCGGGAAGAATATTATCTGCACTTGTCCAGGTATGATATTCACCACTAGCTAGTTTAAAGCCTCTGGATAATGTTCTTGGTATCTTGCGATTTTCCTGATGAACTACTCTAATACGATGATCTACTTTAGCATACTCATCAAGAATGTCTGCCGTATTGTCTTTTGAGCCATCATTAATAATAATAAGCTCAAAATACTTATAAGATTGCTGCAGAATACTATCAATGGCTTTTGATACATAATCCTCTCCGTTGTAAACAGGGAGAACAACAGATACAAGATCCTTCTCAAATTGAACCTCAAACTTATTGAGATCCAAAGAAAATGAATTGTCCTTAGCCAATTTATAGTTAAAAAATTTATACTCATACCAAGTTAATAAGGAATTAGCATGTTCTGCATCTTTCCATAAATCTACCGGTTGATCCAACGCCTTCGAATTTAGTTTAAGAGATACTTTAGCTTTTATCTTTTTCAATAAAATGGTGGTGCCGTAGCTTTTCCATACTTTATATCCTTTAATTACATAAATCATTTTGGACTTGTGTAAGATATGTTTAAGTTTATTCGCCATTTTCCACCTTTTAGAGTTATAAATATTGTGAAGCTCTGTAGACAACCTTCCATTATATTCTTCCAACTCGCTAAACTGGATTGTCAGTTCGTTATGTTGGCCAAATAGTTGTCTATATTGTTGATTTAAAATTTCCAAACTGTTTTTCTCATCATGATAATCCTGCATGAGTTCTGCATATTTTTGTTCTAAGTCGTTTTTCTTTTCTGACAGAGATTTATAATCTGCCGATATGCTGCTTATTACTTTTTCCTGTTCATCTCGTGTTTGTATCAATGTGTTAATCTGATCCGAATGCTCGACAATTTGTTGCTTCTGCTGCTCTATCTCGTGTTTTTGAGCTTGATTGCGAGTTTGCAATTCATTAAACTCATTTTTCAAGCGCGTATGCCCCGCTCTATAAGCATGGTCTACATCGTCATTTAGAAACTTGTCAATTACGTCCATACACTTATCTATCGTCTCTCTTCCTTTAACCGGAAACATCTCTAAAGTAAATTTCCTTCTTTTTTGTATTAGTTGTTCATCTAAAATAGCATTAAGTAAAGTTTGCTTAATATCCCCATTATCACTCACAAAAGGGACAATGTTTTGCTCAACAATTTGTGCCTCCAAGGGTAAAATTCCCTCGAAAGATTCTGTTTGGGGGTGCTGGAATATTACAATTGGAGTATCAGTAAATAACGCATCAAATATAGCACCTGAGCCATCAGACAATATTAAATCTGCTTCCTCTATTAAATTGACAAGGGAAGCCTTGTGATCAAGCACTTCCGGGATATGAGATTTAACTAGCTTAACTCGATCATGTTCCAAAAAAGATGTGCCATGATGCAGTTTCACCTTCATATTAAAGGCGTCTGAGATTTCGTCAATATGTTTCATAACAAGCTCAACAGACGACTCATTCCCATATGTAGGCAGATAAAGTAAATTATACTTGTCCGTTTTACGCTTTTTCCTTTGGAAATTGGCGTATTTAATCATGCCTACGATGTCAGTCTGAGTGTACGCTGCCAAAACCGAAGAATCATATAACCCATTACAAAAGATAAAATCGAAATTCCGACTCCACGAATCCAGATTCCAGTTCGGCTTAGCCATTCCATACTGGTATCTAAACTTATAATCCGACTTAACCTCTAAATAATAAGGAAGATAAGGATAGAATGCAATTTTATAAGCCTTATCAGGGACAGAATTGACCAAAGATACTTGTATACCATTGCTCTTTAAATAATGGTAAGTATCTAAGGACATGTCCCCCCAATCCTCTTCTTCAATTTGGGGAACATAAATATCACAAACGATCTGCTTTTTTTCACACTCCTCAATTAAAGGCCTAATCGTCTCATACAAAACAAGATTGTGAATGACAAAAGCTATAGATCTGTTCATATTCACTACAAAACCTCTTCCTTTCAGGCAAAAATCCCGTACTTATTTTCTTAATTTTAGTAATGTTTCATTCAGTAAAGTCGATGATGTGCTCTTCGTATAGGGGAAATATATAATTTTCACCCCAACCTCTTTAAACTGTGATTCATACTGAACCCAGCGTTCATTTTGAAACCAATCATCTCCAACGAACATTACGTCATACTTTAATTTTTGCCAAACCTCAAATTTATCCATTGAGTCCTGAGGAATTACAGTATCAACGAAGCTGATGTTTCGGACAATCTCAATTCTTTCCTCGAAAGGAATTACTGCTTTTTTGTACTTGTACGAAACTAGCTCATCGGTTGTCACTCCAACAATGAGCTTGTCACAGAGTGATTTAGCATTTCTCAACAAATTTAAATGTCCAATATGAAATAAATCGAAGACTCCGGAAGTATAGCCGATAATCATAAGATTTCTCCTAACGTAGTTAAATTGAAGTTAAACCATTTGTCGAATGTCGTCTTCCCTTCAATTTTTTCAGAAGATAGGACTCTTTCAAGTTGAACAGGAAAACCAACCTTTTTTCTATTTACAATCTCCGCAGGGACAATATCTTTAAAAATTCTCTTAAGGGGTGCCTTAACAATCCCATCTTTCATTTTATAATTAGAGTCAACACCTGCAAGCCTTTCAATTAGTCTATAGTCCAAGAAAGGAGATCTAGCTTCTACCGAATTCAGCATTGAGGCACTATCCAATCGTTTGAGTAATCCTCTCAAATGGGCTTGTTGAAAGAATGCAGCTACAATTTTTTGAGGAGACTTTAGCTCCATAAAAGGTGCCAATGCATCTTCTACAATCTCTGTATCATCCTCAGACCCATAGGTGTAAAGATCGCTAAAGGCCCGGATATCAAAGTCTGTAGTGCTACTAGCCCATCTGAAAATACGGTCATATCCAAAGAAAAGCTCATCCGCACCTTCTCCACTCAATATAACAGTATTTTTAGCAGCTGCTTGTTGAGTCATGTGATATAGCAGCACCTCGTTAGGGACAGACAGAGGCTCCTTTTTTACAGCAATAAGCTCGCGAGCTAATGGTAAAAAACGGTCTGGATCAAACAATATCGGATGATGAATAGTGTTGTATCTTGTTGCTGCGATTTCGGACCATGGAAATTCATTATAATCTTCAAAACCAACAGTCCAAGTATGCTCTACTTTGGCCAGTGCGGTAACAATCGTGCTGTCCAAGCCTCCGCTTAGGTAACTTCCAATTTCAACATCTGCAATCTTGCGGTACTCTACTGCAGAACGAATTAAAGATTCAAGTTCCTCATCGGAAGGCGGTTCTTTCTCCGAGTAATCAATCTCCCAATATTTAATGAATTCCCCGTTCTCATAATAATATCCTGGTGGAAACTCTTTTATTTCATTATAAATAGTACGATCATTAAAGAAGCATCTCATTTTTTTATATTGTCTTACAGCTTCTTGATCTATAGAAATGTTGCGTATTAGCGGGAGCAATGGGGCAATTTCAGAGCTAAAGATAAATTCTTCTCCATATCTGTTATAATAAAGCGGTTTTACCCCCATACGATCCCGTGCTGCAAAAAAGGATTTCTTCTGTATGTCTAAAACAATAAAACTGAACATTCCATTAAGCCAATTCAACATTTGGGGACCATATTGAATGTAAAGCTTCAATAAAAGTTCAGTATCTGAGTTTGTTCTCATTTGAATTGAATAAGCAGAGGCTAAGTCTTTATAATTATAGATTTCTCCATTAAATATAATCACGTATCTTCCATCATCAGAGAAAAAAGGCTGATCACTTCTTTGATCCAAATCTAAAATACTTAACCTGTTGTGCCCCAGCATAAAATTTTCTTTCTGATATACACAAAGTGGGGCCGTAGGCCCCCTGTGTTTCATTATATTTAACGAATTAAGAAATACTTCTTTATTTATGACTACATTAGAAAACAATATCCCACACATTTTATCACCAGCCCTAATTAATAACTTGCAAATCTATCGTGTTATCTACAAATATTAACCCTGGTACGTAATTATTCTCTGGCTTAGGAACCTCAAACACAACGGCTATGCTTACACTATCCAGGTAAACAGGCTCAAAAGGTTTAGGCTTCAGGCCAACAGAGATGGTGTACTTACCACTTTCAGATAATAAATTACGAAAATTAAAGTTAACCTCGAGAATGCCACCCGCCGACATTTTCGGAACTAACTTTGCTTTATTATAAATATTCATTCCGAATACATCCACACCCGTATGGTTTCTAACCATGTAGCCAATGGTTCCCTCAGAATCGATATCCTTATAATATTGTGCTACTAAACGCAAAGTAACCATTTCGCCAAAAGGGACCTGGTTAACTACTTCCCCATTGACTAACAAATCTGCTCTTATAAAACGTGCATCTCCCGTTCCGGAGCGAAACTCGTTGGCACGTTTTGCAAAAGCAGGATCCTCCTCTAACAGTAAAAGCGTACTTTCCTTATTGGTTTCAGAGTTTACAAACATATCCAAAGATTGAACGCGTTTCATGTCTGCAATTTCCTGGTTAATAATATTCTCGTAAATCTGCGCAACGCGTTTCACCGGACCAATCTCGACCATGTGTCCTTTATCGATGAGCAAGGCTGTATCACAAAAACTTTTAATGGTATCCATAGAATGAGAGACAAATAAAACCGTGCTTTTTTTAGAAAGCTCCTTCATTTTGGTGATGCATTTTGCCTGAAAATAAATATCTCCAACGGACAAGGCTTCATCTACAATCAGGATATCCGGATCGACATTGATAGCCACTGCAAAAGCTAATCGGGCAAACATACCACTGGAGTACATTTTGACAGGTTGATTAATAAAGTCGCCGATGTCAGCAAAGGATGTAATATCTTCGACCTTCTCATCCATCTCGGCTTTGCTATAGCCCATGAGCGTACCATTTAAAAAAATGTTCTCCATCCCGGTTAAATCGGGATTAAACCCAGCTCCCAATTCCAACAGAGCGGCAATTTTCCCATTCACCTTAATGCTTCCACTGGTGGGTGTAATCACGCCTGTAATCATCTTTAAAAGAGTGGATTTCCCCGAACCATTTTTACCGATAATCCCAATCGCTTGTCCCTTTTTGATAGAAAAGGATAGATCGCTAATGGCTTTGAAATCAGAATGATATTTCTTTTTAAAAGGATGAATTGCCTCTTTTAAGCGTTCATTGGGATTATCATATATTTTATATATTTTAGTGACATTATTAACTTCCACAGCAATGGATTCATTCTGAGTCATACGTTTCTCCTCACAATACATCAGCAAAATGAGATTTCATTTTTTTGAAAATTTTGGTCCCTATAGTACCTGCGACAATCACAATAGCCCAAAAGTAGAGCGTCATGAGTGGATGCTCCCAGAACCATTTGTGATTGATAAAAGTATCACGATATCCTTCAACGATATAAAAAACAGGATTTAATTTAAAGAAGAACTGATACTTCTCCTCAACAATATTCAAATTCCAGAAGATAGGTGTAAGCCAAAAGAAGAGTTGAATAAATACCCCTACAATTTGACTGACGTCCTTTACAAAAACAACTAATGTAGCTGTTATGTAAGAAATAGATAAAGTAAGAAAAATCGTAGCTAATAGATAATAAAGAACTTGAATGTTATAAATCGTAAACTCAACATTGTATATTTTGAACATGAGGAAAAGGACGATAATAAAAAATACATGTACAAAAAGAGCAGACAAGATTTTCACCATAGGTAGTAAGCTGACGCGGAAGACTATCTTCTTTACCAGATAGTTATTTTCAATAATGCTATTGGTTGCCGTTGACAAGCTTTCTGAAAAGAACAGCCAAGGCACCATCCCTGTTAATAACCATAGGATAAAGGGAGTATCTCCAATCGGCATGTTTTTAAAACCAACCTGAAATACAACCCAATAAACAAGTATGGATACCATAGGATGTATAAAGGCCCAGAGTACCCCCATAAATGAGCCGAGGTATCTGGATGTTATATCTTTTTTAGACAATTCCCATAGTAACTTTAAATTTTTTGAAAAGTTTTGAGTTAAATTCATACGAGTGTGTCACGACCTTAAATATGTTTTGGTAGTCTCTCACAATACATTAGTGTAAATATTTTACAGCTTCTTGCTTACGATATGGCTCATACAGCCATGATATGCTAAAATGTTGACGTATCTACAAGAAAAGGAGATTGTAAACCTTGTCGAATCCAGTATACGGGAAACAAGCCCAAACGTCGACCCGTGACGATAAAAGGCCGGCTATATTTTGGGTGTTAATTGTTGGCATGATTTTGTTTTTAGCTTGGGCCCCCTTCCAGGCTGCGCTTTTTAATGGGCAAATGCTCGACTTTGAGAAGCCTTTGTATTGGGCTTTGATCATCAGCACGATTCTGCTGATTTTGGGAATCGTAACCTATTATAAGAAATTCAAGCTGGAAGAGCAAAGGGATTGGCTGGCTGTATTGGTGCTGTTACTTCCTCTGACTTATGTGCTTTCACTGACTTCAGCAGCTTCACATTACCTGGCCATGAATATGGTGGTAGTTCAGTGCATCTATGCCGCCCTATTTATCATCTCAATCTATCTACTACAGGATCGCTTAGGCAATAAGATTATTCACAATCTGATCATGACTGTTGCTTATGTCATTGTAGGCTTTGGCTTTATTAACTGGTTTGGACAGTGGGTGCTTGCCGGCAAGCTGGTAGGCTGGCTTAGCCAATATGTGTATCAAGACCGTTATACCAATGCAACCATGACAGATACAAATGGACTCCGACTAACATCAGTGTTTCAATATGCGAATACATATGCCGCTTTTCTAATGGCTTTCCTATTCGCTGCCGTTTTTTGTCTGATGAAGTCAAAATCATGGTATGGTAAGGCTACTCATGGATTCATGTTGGTGCCCATCCTGGTCTCGCTGTTCCTGACCTTGTCACGGGGCGGTCTGGTTATGCTACCAGTCGTTTTCGTACTGCTCTTGCTCTTCTTTAAACCAGCACGCCAGATTATATGGATTTTGCATTGTGCCATTGCGGGTCTAGCGTCAATATCTATCCTGGCACCGATTACGAATATGGGATTACAACTCGATAAGGCCTATAACGGCGGTGAGGCTGCAAAGGCTTGGGGATTGCTTATTGGTGTCTCCCTTGCTGTAGCTGTTGTACTGTGGCTTGTTGAACGTTATCTGGCGCCGAAGTTGGAAAGTGCCCTCACAGGTTGGACTTCCCGTAAGTTATCCAATCTGTGGCTGCCTGTCGGATCGGTTGTGGTGATTGGCTTGCTGGCTTTTCTGTTTATTGGAACCGGCCTGCGCAGCGTACTGCCGGAAAACGTCCAGGTCCGGTTAGAAAATATCAATTTCCGGCAGCATAGTGTACTGGAACGACTCGTATTCTATCAGGATGCTGCTAAATTGATTAAAGATCATCCTGTTATTGGCACCGGCGGCGGCGGTTGGGCTACTTTGTACGAAAAGTACCAAGATTATCCTTATACAAGCCGTCAGGCCCATAACTTTTTCATGCAGTACCTGGTTGAAGTTGGCATTCTCGGTTTTGTAATTTTTATGTCATTCATCTTATATATTTTCTACAAATATATTCGTAACTATATTAGACAAAATGATGAAGAGCGGGATTCTCACTTTCTGTATCTCATTTTGGCGCTCTCGATCTTGCTTCATAGTTTGCTGGACTTTAATCTGAGTTACGTGTTCATGGGCATACTGGTATTTATGAGTCTCGGTGGTATGGCTGCTGCTATGGACAGCAAACCTCTTAAACGCTTGTCCATCAGTACTTCCGGTTTCCGGATCATGTACAGTGCAGTCATTGGTATCCTGAGCATTGTCGTTCTGTTTGCAGGTCTTCGCTTCGTGCAATCAGCGAATGCTGCCACATATGCCAAGCAGATCATGTCGGTGAGTAAATCATTTGAGGAAATTCAAGGTGCTATTAATAAAGATCTTGAACTTCGTCCTACACATCCCGATTCGGTTTTAAGATTGGCTGCACTGTACAAAAATGTTTATGAGCAAACAAAAAAAGAAGAGTTTTATAATGCTGCAATAGAGGTACTAAATATGGGCCTGAAGGCAGAGCCGTACAACAAAACTATGTTAAACTCCAAAATTTCCCTTTTGCAAATGAAAGGTGAGAATGAACAAGCTTTCAGCATTATGGAAAATAATATTTCCAATTTTAAATGGGACAATGATTGGTACAATATGTTGATTACCCAAGCTTACTACCTCGGAGATCAGGCTCGTGGGCAGAAGGACACCGCCAAAGAGCAGAAATATTTCCAGGCAGGCCTAGCTGCTTACCAGCAGGTTTTGGATGGGGTAGCTCATATTAAGACGGTTCCACCTGAAATTCAATTGACACGTACTTTTGAAGTAACCCCAAGTATTGCGCTCAGTGCTGGCAAAATTGAGTTCATGTCAGGTAAGCCTGCAGAGGCTGCCAACATTCTGAAAAACGGCTTGAAGGACGACCTGAGTGATGCTACGAATCGTGAGGTAGCTCGTTATTATATCGTCGCTCTGCAAAAGCAGGGACAGGATGACAAAGCATTGTACGATAAGCTGATTAAAGCTGATCCGAAGGAGAAGGAGCAAATTGCTCAGTTGAAATCGGAGAAATAGGTATACAAAAATAGACTGCCATGATATCACATCATCTGGCAGTCTATTTTTATACTGAGCATGATAGGCTTTACGACTTCACCTGTTTTTGTTGATCGATCTCTTCTATGACCTGTCTCATATAAGCCAGTACTTCATCTTTAATCTCGTTATGCTGCAGGGCATAATGGATGGTTGTTTCAATGAACCCCAATTTCTCGCCAACGTCATGACGATTGCCATCAAATTCGTAGGCCAGGATCGGATTCTTTTCTCCCAGTTTGGACAATGCATCCGTCAGCTGAATCTCCCCGCCTACCCCAGCGGATTGCTGACCTAGGATATCAAAAATATCAGGCGTCAAGATGTAGCGTCCCATGATCGCCAAGTTCGAGGTTGTTTCTTCCTTTTTCGGTTTTTCTACCAAACGTTCTGCTTCCGAGATTTTGGTGGTAAGTTCATGACCTTCAACAATCCCGTACCGATGAACCTCGTTCCAATCTACTTGCTTCACACCTACAACAGAACGCTGATACTCATCAAAAACGTCAATCATCTGTTTGAGACATGGATTCTCAGACTCAACGATATCATCCCCTAAAAGCACAGCAAAAGGCTCATCCCCAATAAACTTGCGTGCACACCAGATCGCATGCCCCAAACCTTTAGGCTCTTTTTGACGAATATAGTGGATATCTGCCATCTCGGATGGTTTGCGCACTTCATTCAGCAGGTTCCATTTTTCCTTTGAGGTCAGATTATGCTCCAGTTCAAAGGAATAGTCAAAATGATCCTCAATTGCTCTTTTCCCTTTACCAGTAACGATAATGATATCCTCAATACCAGATGCTACAGCCTCTTCAATAATATATTGAATCGTTGGTTTGTCTACGATCGGAAGCATCTCTTTGGGCATTGCTTTCGTAGCAGGCAAGAATCGGGTTCCTAGTCCCGCAGCTGGAATAATTGCTTTACGGATTTTCATAGGTTAAACTCCTTTTCAACAAAACTTACTAAATTATTCAATAATTTGAGTAGCGCTTGTAAATTACTAATAGTTTATTATAGCACTTCGTCACTGCAATGTTATATAATTTAAGTAAACCATATTATAGATTAAAAAAGATAGGAATTTGAGTACCAGTTAAGCCAAAATTTGAGGAGAGAGTTCTTTGGATTCAATAATCAGTAACCCCGTTTTAACATTAGTTATTCCCTGTTATAACGAAGAAGAAGTATTGCCTGAAACGATAAGCAGGCTTACGGTCATTCTTGAGGAGTTGGCAGACAGTCAGCTCATATCCAGACATAGTAAAATGTTGTTTGTTGATGATGGCAGCCGTGATAAAACATGGGACATCATAGCATCATATAATCAGAAAAACCCTTTTGTCAGTGGTCTCAAATTGGCGAAAAACGCGGGTCATCAAAACGCTTTATTATCTGGGCTAATGGAAGCTAAAGAAACCTCCGATTGCGTAATATCCGTTGATGCAGACCTGCAAGATGATCTCAATGCCATCCAAGAATTTGTTACCAAGTTCAAAGAAGGCTATGACATCGTGTATGGAGTCCGAAAAAGCAGAGCCACCGACACATTTTTCAAACGTTCAACTGCTCAAGGCTTCTATCGTATTATGAGTAAGATGGGAGTCAACATCGTATACAATCATGCTGATTACCGTTTGATGAGTAAAAGAGTTCTCCAGGAGCTTAGCAACTTTAAAGAGGTTAACCTCTTTTTACGAGGGCTAGTACCGTTAATAGGATATCGATCTACTGAAGTGTATTATGATCGACATGAGCGCTTTGCAGGAGAGTCCAAATATCCGTTAAAGAAAATGCTCGCTTTTGCTTTTGATGGAATTACCTCGTTTAGTGTAACCCCGATCCGGCTTATTTCGGCTGTAGGTTTTGCAATGTTTGGAATAAGCTTATTAATAGCTGCTTATACCATCATTAGCAAGCTCCTTGGTACCACCGTCTGGGGCTGGTCTTCATTAATGCTATCGATCTGGTTTATAGGGGGTCTACAGCTTGTTGCACTCGGACTCATTGGCGAGTATATCGGTAAAATATATAAAGAAGTAAAACAAAGACCCAAATATATTATTGAGACCATTTTAAATTCCCAAAGCACCCTAGACGCTGAAAAAACAAAAGTTAAAAATAGCGAAAGGGAAGCTGTGGCTGTCCAATAAACAGATACGAACAGGTGAATAAATTGACTTTATTTCAAAATAGCTTCTTCCGTTTTCTTGTGGTCGGTGTTTTAAACACACTATGCGGCATGTCCGTTATGTTCTTGCTTTTTAACCTGGGAACTAACTACTGGTTATCGACCTTTATTGGTAATTCTGTGGGTGCTACTGTCAGCTACTTCCTAAACAAAAGGTTTACTTTCAAAAACAGTGCAAGCCACGGGCAGACCCTCTGGAAATTTATATCTATTATATTGATATGTTATTTACTATCGTATTGCCTCAGCTATCTAATCAGTCACTTCCTTGTCTCAAATTTAGATATTAAAAACAACGGAGTTCTAGGCAATCTCTCCATCTTAATCGGGAATATCTTTTATACTTTAATTAATTATGTTGGACAAAAGTATATTGTTTTTTCCCGAAAAACGAAAGCCCAAAAGGTATAATGGTACGAGGTTTATAGCAATTAATAATAAACTCATGGCAAAAAAACAGGGTATGTGCTCTCGATGCACATACCCTGCTTTTTTGCTATTTCTACATTCATATATCAAAACTAATATGAAAATGCTGTGCTAGCCTATTGCCATCCTCTTACTTCACCAACTGCCCACGTGTAACGCCCAATTGGTTCGTCGCTTTGAGCGTCTTCCAAACCTGCGTACCGCTGATTTCTCCGCGTAGGGCACGATTGTAGAGATCGATAACCTCATGCACTTGCTCTGGTGTTTCCTCCAAAAACTCTACGCGATAGCGAGACACACCCAGCTCCATAAAGTTGGACAGGTACTCGGCACCGGATTGCTCGATAGCATTGTATACCGTATTGCGGCAGCCTTCGTCCACGCGGACCGGGTGAGACATACCAATCCGATCACGCAGGGAGGCGCGATGATCCTCACAAGGGCGACCACAGTTGGTGTAGTCCGTGCCTTCACTCATGAAGGTACAGTAGACGCAGTGTTCGGTATGGAACATCGGCATATGCTGCTGGATGACGATCTCCAGCTTGTCTGTGCGTGTGCGTCTCAGCATATCGACCATCTGTTGGATGTTCAGATCATACGACGGCGTAACAAGATCACAGCCGGAATCCAGGAACAGGTCAGCCGCTTTATGGTTGGCGATATTCAGTGAAAAGTCACCAATCAGCTGCGGGTGATGTGCGTCCGGGTTCTCCAGGCGATGACGCATGTAGAAATACAGCGCACCCGGATTGCGCACCAGCACAGCATCCGGCTTCAGGCGCAGGATGTTGTTGTGATAGCCGTTCTCACCCGGCATGTGAATACGCGGGGTCACCAGCGCAATTCGGCGTCCTGC
>NZ_JH601073.1:31581-77814 GCF_000245715.1 Paenibacillus sp. Aloe-11
AACTCCACGCCGGCCTCCAGCGCAGCCTCAACCTGCGGGAGGCTGCGGCACAGCGCGGTCAGCTCCTCCTGACCGCGTACCACAGGCGATGCCGGAACGGATGCATCGCCATACACCTCTACCGCCCGCTTCGTGTACACGGGCGGTTTGGGGCGCTCGCCCGCGAGCAATTCCACCGCCTGACGGCGGATGCTGTTCAGCTCGCGCATCGGCACGATGACGTCCCCATGCAGATGGACGTCCAGTTCTTCCAGCTGGAACACCGTTCCGCCCAGTCGGCCGAACTGCTCCTCGAGCAGTTCGTGCGTCATCGGACGCTTCTGGGCGATTTCAAGTTCCAGCTCGGAATCCACGCGGACCGTTGTGCCCTTCTGCACGTCGGTCCACCAGGTCGACAGCGGCTGCCCTGGGGAGCCGCTGACACGCACATGTACCGGGAAGACGCGGTACGGCTTGTCCGTTTCGTACGACTGGCGCAGACGCTTATCCAGCGCCGGGTCGTTGGTCTTCCAAATGCGGTCGCCCACGTGTACACGGCGCAGATCCACATCGTTGCGTCCCGCTACGATGTCGATGATCCAGCCTTCTCCGGCTTCGCCTTCAATTTTCACGCCCTTGCGGCGGATATCGTATACGCGTCCGCCCTCTTCTTTTTGCGTAGGGTCGCCCGCATCGAATACAATACCGTCGCCGCGCTTCAGCGGTGCATCGATACGACAGACTACACCATCACGAAGAATTTGTTCCACCCGGCCGAGGTACACCCCCCGGCTTTTCGGGAACGTACCGTCAACCAGCTTTTTGTTATTCGTTCCTTCCAGAAAGCCGTGCGTAAAGCCGCGTGAAAAGCTCTGCTGCAGCTCACGGATATCCTCTTTGCTCGTCTTGGACGTATCGCCATCAAAATACTTATCAATGGCCTTGCGATATTTGCTGACCACATTTGCCACATATTCAGGCGTTTTCAGTCGCCCTTCGATTTTAAAGGAAACTACACCTGCGTCGATCAACTCAGGCATCAAATCAATGGCTGCCAGATCCTTGGGGGATAGCAGGTATGTCACATCGGCCATTGGCTTTTGCTCTCCATCCACCATCAGATCGTAAGGCAAACGACATGCCTGTGCACACTCACCACGGTTAGCAGAGCGTCCGCCCCACATTTCCGAAGTCAGACATTGGCCTGAATAAGAAACGCATAACGCGCCATGTACAAACACTTCCATCGGAAGTCTCGCCTGATCGCCAATTTTTTGAATTTGTTTTAGATTATTTTCGCGACCAAGCACGACCCGCTCCATGTTGTACGGCTTCGTGAACTCTACGGCCTCCGGCGAGGTAATCGTCATTTGGGTAGAGCCGTGGATCGGAAAATCCGGTGATATATCACGGATCATTTTCACCAAGCCCATATCCTGAACAATTAAGGCATCGACTCCAGCATCAATGCAGGCATCCACCAGTTCCTTAGCGTCCTCCAGCTCATTCTCAAATACCAATATATTGAATGTCAAAAAGCCCTTGACCCCGTAGCTATGCAAAAACGCCATAATTTCAGGCAGTTCCTCCATGCGGAAATTGTTCGCCCGCGCCCGTGCATTGAACTTTTCGACTCCGAAAAAGATTGCATCAGCTCCATTCGCTACCGCCGCACGCATACAATCCCAGTCACCTGCTGGTGCCAGAAGCTCGACATCTTCTCTTCGTACTGCTGATTTCATTATTGTCCTCCCTATATGCTGAAAACGAACGAGCACCCATTGGATAATCATTGTTTTCAGGGCAGCTATGCTGCTTGTTTGAATCCTATCTGTTTCTATCATCCTGTCCGATCATCCACACTCTGAACCATCGGTTCCTCGCATGAATTACATCCAACTCAAAAAATCCGCATCACAAACATCTGCGGCATAATCATTCTTATCTTGTAACTAATCTAGTGTACCAGACTGCGCCCCAAGCTTCTACACTTTCCAAGCGATTCCTTCAAAAATATCATACTAAAAACAAAAAAACACCTCCATATCCGTCAAGCGGTGCTTTGGAGGTGAGTCATATAAAACTAGAAAGAGCGAAGTAAATATCGCTGCTCAGACTACTTCTTAAAAAAAGGAAAAGTAGGCAGGATAGGCAACCTAGTAAAACTTGCAGCCTTTGCTCTTCCCTGCTTACCTCACTCTTTAAAAAGATTGGCGATCTGATGGCGGGCACCAGCGAAGCGGGCCATTTGAATCCGGAGAAGCGTCAGCGTTCGACTGAAAGCTTTCCGTAGGAAAGCTACTTCGGAAGCATATGCTTATGGGATTCTTACCTTTCAATCCCTTATACAATCCAAGAATCCCGGGTCAACAGCGATCGCAGGATCAAATGGCACGCGTAGCGCCCCCCACAAACTGCCTAATCTTTTCTCTATTTCACAAACATAAATGAATTGAGCGTCGAATCCAGTGCATTGGACTGCACAGCCGTGTTGTTCGCATCATTTAACGTTGTTGTCACGGTAAATGTTTTCCCATTATGCTCCAGAACGATTTGGTGGCCTGTGTAGCCAATGCCTTCCTCCACACGGTGGAATGTAAAGGACACGGCTGGAACACCAGCAAACGTCACGTCCTTAACCTCCTCAACCTTGAGGTTTTTATAGTTTTTACCTTGTTTATCATAGAAGTCCTTGAGCTGGGACACGGTTAACTCAAATGATTGATCATTGTCGATTTTGATGGAAAAACGACCGCCAGTAAACTTGTATTCTACATCGCCTAATTCAAATTGGTCGCTGACCGCTGTCCAAAACCGCGGAATATTGACCGAATATTCATAGGCCTTGGATGTCTTTTTGACTGTTTTCGTTTTGTCTGTCAGATAGTCGTCTTCTTCCAGCTGCCCAAAGTTGCTCGCTACGGTCTGAAAATCAATTTGAAGCGAGGAAATGAGTGCGTTGAACTGGTCATTCCCTTTGCTCACTTTTTCCGGTATCGCGTATTCCGCCAAGTAACGGTATCCATTTTGCTGAATCAGCACGTTGTACTGCTTGACCCATCCATCACCAAAATTATATCGGTACTCCTGGACCAACCCTTCGACACCTGTAACCTTCATTGGATACGTCTTCTGTGCCTCATAAGCTGTGGACACAAATGAATCACTCAGCCATTTTTGCAGTTGCTGACTCCAGCTCTCCAATTTCCCATCCGCAGGAGCTGAGGTTACTTTCATGTGGAAGCTTGATCCATCATTGCTCTCATACTGCATCCGCTGATCATCCATTTTCCAGCCTGCGGGGATACTGAGTGACACACCATAGTCCGGATTTCCGGCCTCGCGTGTGCCTCCTACGACGGTGGACAGGTCTTTGATGCTCTTATCCTGCGTATTAAAGGAGGTTTTGAAAGAATTTAATAGTACCGCATATTGGGCCAGATCTTTATAGTTCGTTGCTTTGGCATCGGAAAAATAAATCACATATAATCGTCCGTTATCATAATATTGACGATTTTCCCACAATACGCCGTCTGCATCCTTCGTAATAACACGAGCATAAGGCACCTTTGCTTTCGGGAAGGATTTTCGATCTACGACCGTTTCTCCCGTTTCTTTGGCATTCTGTACCAATTGTTGCAACAGATCATCTGCATTCAGTGGAACCGGTTGTGATGCTGCATGGACTTCCATATAATACGCGCTATTTTCGTCCATAAACGTGGAAATACTCTCATCTCCACCTCCCTGACCAATGACGAGTCCTGTAGGATAGTTCATGGACCATTCGTAGTAACTGTTCCCGATCTGCGTCTTGCCCTCGTCATTATCAATGTTCGGCGTCTCTTCAGCTACCGTACCCGCCTCTTCTTGCGCTTCCATCCGAATGATGATACCTGCACCATTCTTCTCCAGCTTGCCGCCAAGCCCTTCTGCTACTTGACGCAAAGGCACCATAAGGATACCTGAAGACATTTCCGGCGGAGCAGGAAGGGTCACCTTGTGACCTCTCACCCAGGCTGTACGGTCGCCAATAGTCAGCGATACGATACGAGACCCGCTACTGATTTTAACTACATTATCCTCAGCCAGCCGAATTTTGCTGTTAAATGCCTTTTTAAACACACCTGCCGGAACCATAAGTCCGCCACTCTTCGAGTACGGCTTCGTAATATTCGCCTTCTGACCGTTCACGATGGCTGTATTGCTGCCACTTTGAAGACGCAACTCCAACATGGTTTTATCACTACTATCTGCTGCGACTGCAGGCAAAGTGGAAAGCAGAAGGGACAATGCGACTGCGCCGACCCCCAGCTTACGCATCATTTTTCTTTGAATATGCTTCACAGTAATCTCCCTTTAGCTATATTTGATGGATTCAAGATCCGTTTTCGTTCACTTTCCAGTAACAGCGGTCTCTTGAACTGACTCTGATGCTTCCTTGGAAGGCGCTTTGCCGCCATCTTCGACAGAATCCGATTCATTCGAATCCTCAAGATCTTCCCCTGACTGAATGGAATCATAGATTTCACCATTATCCTGTGTCAATACCAGCTTGCGCTTCACAATATCACCATCCGACTGCATAAGTACACTCACCGTTTGACCCGGCTGATAGCTTTTAAGCAACTCATTGACGTCGATCGCGGAAGCTACACGCTTTCCGTTAATGCTGTACAGCTCATCGCCTTCCTTGATCTTGGCCTGGACAGCGTTCGCCGAAGTAATTTTCGTAACTTTCAAAGGGTCCTCGGTAGGCAATCCGACGATAGCTGACCAGCTCTCTTCCAGCCCCAAGCCAAGACTGGCACGCCGAACCTCGCCGTATTTGAAAAATTGGCTGATGACGTATTTTACCGTATCCGACGGAATCGAAAAGCCCATATTTTCAATACCGACCGCCGAAAATTTCATCGTATTTATCCCGATACCCTCGCCTTTGAGATTGACTAGCGGACCGCCGCTGTTGCCGGGATTGATCGCTGTATCACTTTGGATCAGACGATAAGCAGCGTTGACACCACGGTTCAGTCCGCTAACGACACCCGAGGTTGCAGAATTGCGGAGTGAAAACGAGATCGGTGTACCGATAGCCACTACCTGCTCACCCACCTGCAGACTGTTCGTGGAGGCTGCCAAGGTTGCAGGCTTGAGGCCGCTTGCCTTGATTTTGACTAATGCCAAATCACTGACCGGATCGCTGTAGCTGTCGGTGATTCCATAGGATTTTCCGTCCGAGGTTACGACCACGGCATCACCTAATCCTTCGATAACATGCGCATTCGTGACAATCCATCCATCTGTCCGAATGATGACACCCGTGCCGTGAGCCAGATTGTACCGATCTCCTCCCGCTACTGTTTCTCCTGTGGCTGAACGGCCGATGATACCAACCACGGAAGGAGACACATTTTTAATGACCTGCGGCACACGATCGGCCGATAATGTATATGTACCATTCGCACTGTTATATGCGCCGCTAGTTCCCAATGCTTTATTCATATCGCTTACGTTGACATAGACCCCGCCATTAATGACTTTGGCCTTCAAAGCAGCTCCACTGCTGGCTGCACCTGCCGATCCAGAAACACACAAAGCGCTGCCTAAAGCCAGAACAAACGCTCTTTTCCCCATTTTACGCATACACTCACCATTTCCTCTCTAACATAACCCTGTTCTATCAGTTAGTCCAAATCTACCATAGAGGGGATATGCATACAAACGCTTTAAGCCCTATCTTTTTCTTAAAAAGCGCCGTTTGCCCTCATTTACTATTTATATTATGAAATTACCAAATCCTTATATCAAAAAAATAAGCAAAAACGATAAATAATCGTTATACCGTTTGGGCCATTCCTTCGTTTACGAGCACAACCAATTGTGATACCATCACATTATATCTTAGTTATATTGTCGGAAATAAAATGAAGGAGGTTAACAGGATGGCCTATGAACCAATCTGGACTGCTCATCCAGATAAGCTAAACAAATTTGAGCTGGTCAAGCTGGAAAAAGACGGGCTCGACGTTATACGCACCATTATTGAAAACTATGCAAACGAAGGCTATGACTCGATCTCTGCGGACGATATGGACCGTTTCAAATGGGCTGGTGTCTATCAGCAAAAGCCCAAGGATGGTCATTTTATGATGCGTGTCCGCATCAACACAGGTATTATGACTTCAGCACAGGCACATGCGCTGGCCGACATATCCACGCTATATGGACGCGGTCTTGTGGATGTCACCACTCGTCAGGCCATTCAATTTCACTGGTTGACGGTTGAAAGCTTGCCCGATATTTTCGAGCGACTGGAAAAAGTCGATTTGTATTCCTTTGAAGCCTGTGGAGATTGCCCTCGTACCATTGTCGGCAACCCGCTGGCTGGCATTGATCCCAATGAATTGGTCGATACCAGAGAGATTGTCGATGAGGTGAACCGTTTTTTCTTATTAAATCGGGACTTCTCCAATCTGCCGCGCAAGTACAAGATGTCGATCTCCGGCAATACGTACAACAACGCACAGGCTGAAATTAACGACTTGTCCTTCACGCCAGCCACCAAAATCATCGACGGGAAAGAAGTAGTCGGCTTCCATGCGATGGTTGGGGGAGGTTTATCCGCCAAGCCACACTTGGCGCAGTCACTGGATCTGTTTGTTCGCCCTGAGGAGGTACTAAAGGTTGCTATTGCCGTCACAACCATTTTCCGTGACTACGGCTATCGTGAAAAACGGCATCATGCCCGTCTGAAATTCCTCGTCGCCGATTGGGGCCCGGAAAAGTTCCTGACTAAGCTCACTGAGTATATCGGCGAAATGCCGGGACGAGGTGAGGACAAAACGATCGGCTGGCAAGCCGCCTATTTTGACGGTGTACATCCTCAGGCCCAGAAGGGCCTGAATTATGTCGGTCTGAACGTGCCTGTCGGCCGTCTGAGCGCTGACGAGCTGCATGAACTGGCTGATCTCGCTGATCGCTATGGTGATGGACAGATTCGTACCACCATGTCGCAAAATATACTGCTAAGTGGCGTGCCGGACGACCAAGTGGATGAGTTGCTGAAAGCTCCTGTACTGCAGCGCCTGACACCACAGCCCAAGCATTTTATGAGCCGCACGGTATCGTGTACAGGGAATGAATTCTGCAATCTGGCAATTGTGGAGACCAAAAAGCGGGCGGTTGACGTGGCCGAGTATTTGGATCAGCATGTCGATTTGGATGAAAAAATTCGTATCCATTTTATTGGCTGCCCAAATTCCTGCGGTCAAAAGCATATTGCGGACATCGGCTTGCAGGGCTCGCTTGTTAAAACCCCCGAAGGCTTGGTCGATGCGTTCGACATCGCTGTCGGCGGAGCACTCGGATCAGGTGCCCAACTCAACAAGGCACTCAAGGGCCGCGTGCGCGGGGACCAGGTTGGACCTGTCCTGGCAGAACTCATTCTGTACTACAAAGAAAATCGGAACCCTGGTGAAAGCTTTTACGCATATGTACAACGTGTGGGTATTCCGGCTTTCCAGGAAAAGCTGTCTGACATTTTACAGTCCAGCATCGTTGCATCCTAGATACGGCATCCAATATCAGCCTGTTTGTATCTCATATACAAGCAGGCTGTTTTTTTATGGCCACAACTATTCAATATCGCCCTCGGGGACTCGCAAAAAAAGACACCGGATTACTCCGGCATCAATATTTTCGCAAAATCGAGCACTGTTGGTTTCCGGGCACCTGATGTAGATGTTACCACCGCGTAGCCTGATGGTATTTTATATATCAAGCCCGTATCATATCGGATGCCAAAGGAATTGTCTTCCTTATAATGAGTCGTGGTTTCCCACTTCTTTGTCCCGTTTCCTTCCAAGCCTGTGATGGTGATTCCATGCATCTTCGTGGTTTTTCCCAGTGGATCATATCGATCGCTGAACTGAACGTACAGCTGTTCTTCAGGCAGGTACACCCTGTCAGCCGGATAGTCCTCTGTATTGCCAAACAATTGCAGACCCTTGCTTAAAACCTGTGTGCGCTTGCTGTTTCCTTTAAGTCCTGTTACAGCAATATGACCACTGGGCAGCTCACGTACGGCTGCAATGTCCTTGCCTGAGCCCAAATCCAAATGGATATCACGCATATCGCGACCATATACATCTGCTTGTACCCCTATCGGGCCATCCAAGCTATTCATAAGCGCATAATATCCATTGTAGCTGCCAACCAGCCAACCCGAGTTCACCCCGGTCGTCGTTCGATTCCATTGGATATCGCCATCTCCTGTATATTTGAGCACAGTGAAAGTCTGCTCCGCACGGTTCAGAGAGGAGACCAGAAAACCTCCGTCCGCAAGCGGTTCCAAACCTATCCGAGAATCCTGTCCATGGGATATCAAACCATCTGTTTGCAACGTTTTGGACCACACAGCATTTCCATCGTTGTCCAATCGTGTAGCCTGTAAATCTTGTATTCCGTTCGGTTGGGTATAGTCAGTCAAAAACAGCATGCCACCATCTGGCGTTTCCCGCTGCACCCCCCTAGTGCTCGTTCCCGGTTGCACGTTCAATTCCTGCTGGTGCTTCCATACACTCTCCAGAGAGCTGTCCAGCTTGCCATATGTAACATGCACTACACTTGCCTCTAAATCGTCCTCGATATCCAGAATTAAAAATCCACCGTTCGCCGTGGGCTGGATATAATCGTAGGCGTTGTCTACATCCTTAATGCTTCCAAGCGCCGCACTGGTTTCAATCTCGGCTTGCTTGGGCACAAGTGCTTGAGATACCTCTGATGCATAGGATGGTGAAGCACTATATCCCATCACACATGCCGCTAAAGTAATTCCTGCCGCCCATGCATATACACGTGTACGTAGAACTCTGTTTTGCATAATCTTCAAAACGTTCCAGCTCCCTTCATGACTTTACCTCAGAGATGTTTTATAAACCTTGGACGTGATCAGACTACAGACGGTTTCGCTTCAACTTGGAATGGTTGTCACGGGGCACGGAGCTTTGTTGATGCCATATACTTATGAGTTAAATATTTACCTCTTCAAGTCCGAGCCTAAACATTCGCAACTCCAAAACAGAGAGACAACTCAGAACTTTCTGTCGATGAATATAACTATAGATTTATTATTCCAGCGCTTGGCAAACTAGCTGTCACATGCTTTAACGCAAGAAATTGATAAAAGTTTTCTTTTTTTCAAAAATAATAAAGCCCTGCCAAGGGAAAGGCCTAAATACGCTAATTCGTATTCCGCCTTCCTGCCTGTGCAGGGCTTCCAAAACATACGCTAATCCTATCTATAGATCAACGGTCTGAAGCGCTTGGCTGCGCTCCGTATCCCGTTCAAGGATTGGTTTTAAATATCGGCCTGTATACGATTCTTCCACTTTCACGAGCTGCTCCGGTGTTCCGGTAGCCAAGATCGTTCCACCGCCGCTTCCGCCTTCCGGTCCCAGATCGATCAAATAATCGGCTGTCTTAATCACATCCAGATTATGCTCAATAACCAGCACCGTCTCTCCTGAATCAACCAAGCGATGCAGTACCATCAATAATCGGTCAATATCGTGAACGTGCAGACCGGTTGTCGGCTCGTCCAAAATATAGATCGTTTTGCCTGTGCTGCGACGATACAGCTCAGAAGCCAGCTTCACGCGCTGAGCTTCACCTCCAGACAGGGTAGTCGCAGGCTGACCCAGCTTGACATACCCCAAGCCTACATCCATCAGCGTCTGAATCTTGCGATGAATCTTCGGGATATTTTCAAAAAACTCTGTCGCGTCCTCTACCGTCATATCCAGTATATCAGCAATACTTTTGCCTTTGTATTTAACCTCTAGGGTCTCACGATTATACCGTTTGCCCTTGCACACTTCGCACGGGACGTACACATCCGGCAGGAAATGCATCTCAATCTTGATTATGCCGTCACCTTTACAAGCTTCACAGCGACCACCTTTAATGTTAAAGCTAAAGCGGCCTTTTTGGTAACCACGGATCTTGGCCTCATTTGTTTTTGAAAACAAATCACGAATATCATCAAATACCCCGGTGTAGGTCGCAGGATTGGAACGCGGCGTACGGCCGATCGGAGACTGATCAATATCAACGACCTTATCAATATGCTCAAGCCCGCGAATTTCCTTATGCTGGCCCGGACGTACTCTCGCCCGGTTCAGATCACGCGCCAGCGTTTTGTACAGGATTTCGTTGACCAGTGTTGACTTGCCAGAACCGGATACGCCAGTAACAGCGGTAAACACACCTAACGGAATTTTAACATTCAAATTTTTGAGATTATTCTCCTTGGCCCCGCGGACCTCCAGCCACTTATCCGCAGGCTTGCGCCGTTCGGTATTGACCGGAATGAACTTGCGCCCGCTCAAATATTGCCCTGTCAAGGAGTTCGGATCTTCCATGACTTCCTGCGGGGTCCCCTGTGACATGATCATCCCGCCATGGATTCCTGCTCCCGGTCCAATATCAATGATATAGTCCGCCGCCATCATTGTATCTTCGTCATGCTCCACCACAATCAACGTATTTCCGAGATTCCGCATATGCTCCAAAGCACTAATCAGGCGGTCATTGTCTCGCTGGTGCAATCCGATACTAGGCTCGTCCAAAATATAAAGTACCCCCATTAGACTGGACCCGATCTGCGTCGCCAGCCGAATACGCTGAGCCTCACCGCCGGACAACGTTCCTGCGGAACGGCTTAATGTCAAATATTCCAGACCGACATTGACCAGGAAGCCCAAACGGCTGTTAATTTCTTTTAAAATGAGATTGGCAATCGATTTCTCCTTCTCACTCAGCTCCAGCGTTTGAAAAAAGCGAGCCGCTTCTGTGATGGACAAATCAGTCACATAGGCGATATTTTGCTCCTGAATGGTTACCGCGAGGCTCTCTTTCTTCAGACGGTGTCCCTTACAGGTGTTACATGGTTTGGCGCTCATGAAGCCTTCAATAAATTCACGGATACCATCAGAAGCTGTATCACGATAACGGCGCTCCAGATTCGGAATGATTCCCTCAAAGGTCACATAGGCTTCCTTGCGTTGACCAAAATCATTTTCGTAACGGAACCGAATCTTCTGGTCAGCCGTCCCGTGTAAAATGATGTTCATTTGCTCCGTGGTCAATTGGCTAACAGGAACATCCTGCGGAATACCAAAATGCTCGCATACCGACTGTAAAAATTGCGGATAATAAGTGGAAGTTCCACCACTCCATGCCTGAAATGCTCCATCTTCCACACTTTTTTGAGGATCAGGAATGAGCAAATCAGGGTCCACTACCATTTTAGCACCCAATCCGTCACAATCCGGGCAAGCACCAAACGGATTGTTAAAAGAGAACATCCGCGGGGTCAGCTCATCTATGCTAAAACCGCAAATCGGGCACGCAAAATTAGAGCTAAATCGCAGCTCTTCTTGCCCCATAATATCCACAAGCAGTTGGCCACCTGATAGTTTTAGAGCCGTCTCAATCGAGTCGGATAGACGTGCACGCACATCTTCCTTGACCACGATCCGGTCTACAACCACTTCAATTGAATGCTTCTTATTCTTCTCCAACTCTATCTTTTCCGACAGCTCTCGCAATTCGCCATTGACACGTACCCGTACAAAGCCCTGTTTGGCTATATCCGCGAATAGTGTTTTATGTTCGCCTTTGCGTCCGGATACTAATGGAGCCAAAATTTGCAGTCGTGTCTTTTCAGGATACTGCATGATGCGATCCACCATCTGTTCAACGGTCTGGGATGTGATCTCAATTCCGTGTTCAGGGCAATGAGGGTGACCCACTCGCGCAAACAACAACCGCAAGTAATCATAGATTTCTGTAACCGTACCGACAGTAGAACGCGGATTCCGGTTGGTGGTTTTTTGGTCAATAGATATCGCAGGAGACAAACCATCAATCGAGTCGACATCCGGCTTCTCCATTTGTCCGAGGAACTGACGTGCATACGCAGATAGAGATTCCACGTAGCGCCGCTGTCCTTCCGCATAGATTGTATCGAAAGCCAATGACGATTTACCCGAGCCACTAAGCCCCGTAAGAACGACAAATTTGTCACGCGGAATCGTCACGTCAATATTTTTGAGATTATGCGCCCGTGCGCCTTTGATGATGATGCTTTCATTCGCCAAATGTTTCATCTCCTTAGCTGTAGTTCAAGTCATGCTATATTCCACTGGGTTATGGATGCAGGTGATATATCGCAAGAGAACGACCACATGGGCCGCCCTCACTATTGTTAAAAACATTCAAATATTTCATTTTCAATGTGCTTTCGTTTATAGCTTATTCTTATACTACATGCTTAATCGGCCCGCAGTTCCAGCAAAGCGTCACGCAACTCGGCGGCCCGCTCGAACTGTAGATTCTTGGCGGCATCCTTCATTTCTGCTTCCAGACGCTGAATAAGCGTTTGACGCTCCTTCTTGGAAAGTTTACCCGTCTCACTAGGAAGGTAATCATTCCGTGCCTCTGTCGCCTTGGTTGCTTCTATGACATCACGAATCTTTTTGCGGATGGTTTGAGGCGTAATTCCATGCTCTTCATTATACTGAATTTGAATCGCACGGCGACGTTCGGTTTCTTTGATCGCCTTATCCATAGATTCGGTAATCTTATCACCGTACATAATAACTCGACCATCGCTATTGCGTGCTGCCCGTCCAATCGTCTGGATCAGAGAGCGTTCAGAACGCAGAAAGCCTTCTTTGTCCGCATCCAAAATTGCAACCAGAGAAACTTCCGGTAAATCCAGACCTTCCCGCAGCAGGTTGATCCCAATCAGGACATCGAAGGTGCCCAGGCGCAGATCCCGCAGAATGGCCATCCGCTCCAGTGTCTTGATTTCAGAGTGCATATATCGGACCTTGATGCCTACTTCTTTTAAATAGTCTGTCAAATCCTCGGACATCTTCTTCGTGAGTGTGGTGACCAATACCCGTTCTTCACGCTCTATGCGAAGCCGTATCTCATTAATAAGATCGTCAATCTGCCCCTTGCTTGGACGTACCTCAATAATGGGATCAAGAAGTCCGGTAGGACGAATAATCTGCTGCACCATCGTATTGCATTTCTCCAGCTCGTAGGGACCCGGGGTAGCTGATACGTAAATAATCTGATTGACCTTGTCTTCGAACTCTTCAAATTTCAACGGACGGTTATCCAGCGCAGACGGCAGGCGGAAACCATGATCCACCAGCACATTTTTACGTGCCTGGTCACCGTTATACATCGCCCGAATTTGCGGTAGCGTAACATGGGATTCGTCAATGACGATCAGCATATCATCCGGGAAATAATCCATCAGCGTATACGGCGTCGCTCCCCGCTCGCGGAATGTCAGGGGACCTGAGTAATTCTCGACGCCGGAACAAAAGCCAACCTCTCTCATCATTTCGATATCATAGCGGGTACGCTGCTCCAAACGCTGTGCCTCCAGCAGCTTGCCTTGTTCCTTCAGCTCCGCCAGTCGCTCTTCAAGCTCACGCTCAATGTTGACCAGTGCTACCCTCATCGTATCCTCATGGGTAACGAAGTGAGATGCCGGGAAAATGGCAATATGCTCACGCTCACCGATTAATTCACCCGTAAGCACATTAATCTCGGTAATCCGTTCGATCTCATCCCCAAACAGCTCTACACGTATGGCATGTTCCCCATGGGAAGCCGGGAATATTTCAACCACATCTCCCCGTACACGGAAAGTACCCCGCACGAAGTTGATATCGTTCCGCTGATATTGAATATCGACCAAGCGGGACAAAATCTGATTGCGGGGTTTCTCCATACCGACTCTAAGCGAGAGCAGCAGGCTTGAATATTCTTTCGGCGACCCCAGACCATAAATGCAGGAGACACTCGCTACGATAATAACATCACGACGCTCAAACAGAGAGCTTGTGGCCGAGTGGCGAAGTTTATCAATCTCCTCATTGATGCTGGAATCCTTCTCAATATACGTATCAGAAGACGGAATGTACGCTTCCGGTTGGTAGTAGTCATAGTAGCTGACAAAATAATCGACAGAGTTGTTTGGAAAAAACTCCTTAAATTCACTCGCCAGTTGGGCAGCCAACGTCTTATTATGTGCAATAATCAGCGTAGGCCGATTCAGCTTGGCAATGGTTTGCGCGATGGTAAATGTCTTACCCGTTCCCGTAGCACCCAACAGCGTCTGATGCTTCTTTCCTTCTGCGATCCCCTCTACCAGTTCAAAAATGGCCTGAGGCTGATCGCCTTGAGGTTGGAATTCCGACTCAATTTCAAAAGTCTTGTTGCTAACAACGATATCACTCATTGCCCTGCATCACCCTTATCGTCTAAAATGGAAACATCATGTTTCTACACCAGTCGAACTGGAATGTCTTTGCCTGTAACTCTATGTCAATATTTCCCGAGCAATGATACTTGGGAAATATGGTTGGATAAGAATGTTTGTTCCCGTATTATACCTCTTTCTTACGGTGGATGCAAACGATAAGTCTTGAATAGGAGTGAATTGTATCTTGGATATCACCATCGTATTGGGCATCATCGCAGGAATCATCGCATTAATTGGTGGCTTCTTATGGGAAGGCGGCGAATTTTCAGGACTTCTCCAAGGTACATCGGCTCTGATTGTATTTGGTGGAACCTTCGCCGCAGTTGTTATTAGCTACCCCGCCTCCAAGCTGAAGACCATACCAACTGCTCTTCGGATGGCGTTTAGCCGTGAGGAGAACCCTACCGAGCAGTATATAGAAGATTTGGTTTCCATGGCTGCCACCTCCCGCCGATCCGGTGTACTTGCGCTAGAGCGTATTTCCTCGGAGCATCCGAATGCATTTTTGCGTGAAGGTCTTCAGTTGGTCATCGACGGCACCGAGCAGGAGCAGATCAAACAGATATTAGAGCTTGAGTTAGATACCATTGAACAAAAGCATGAAGGATATGCCAAAATATTCGAATCCGCAGGCGGCTATGCCCCTACGATGGGGATTATTGGTACGGTAATGGGTCTGATCCATGTACTGGGCAGCCTGACCGAGCCTACTGCGCTTGGACCGTCCATTGCGGTCGCGTTTATCGCAACACTATACGGCGTAGCCAGCGCCAATCTGATCTTCTTGCCTATCGCTTCGAAAATAAGAGCATGCAGTGAAAGAGAAATCTCCACCATGGAATTGCTGCTGCAAGGTATTCTGGCTATTCAAAACGGAGAAAATCCGAAGCTGGTACGCAAAAAGCTGGAGTTCTTTATCCGCTCAGAACAAAATCAGGATTACAAACCGCCACGGCGCACACGCATAGAGATCACCACTCCAAAGGAGGACTCCTTCCATGAGAACGCGCGCTAAGCGTCGTGGGCGGAAGGAGGGCGGAGACCATCGCGACCGCTGGATGATTACCTATGCTGATCTAATCACCCTGCTGCTCATTTTTTTCGTCGTGATGTACGCCATGAGCAGCCTGGATGCCAGAAAATACGAGGTCGTTGTTCAATCCCTCCAGGATACGTTCCGCAAGGGGGATTCTATTTTGGAGCAGGGTTCGGGCATCACGGGGACTGCGGATCGCTACACCAGCAAAAATCCGCCTGCGGCCAAGCAATCGGCAGCTGATAAAAAAGAAGCGGGATCAACCAAGCTAACCGAACGCGAACAGGCATTTCGCAAGCAGGAAAAAGAGCTGCAAAATCTCATGGGTGTCATTCAGAAGTATATTTCGGAAAACAAATTGGAAAGCCAGATTTTCGTGGCAGATCAACCGCGCGGAATTGTTATTACGCTGAATGACCGCTTTTTATTCGATCAAGGCAGGGCTGCACTCAAGCAGGGCTCTGCCAACACACTATCCAAGCTGGCCAGTTTGTTCAGAGATTTGAAAACACCGATCAGCATCGAGGGACATACGGACAACATTCCGTTCACCCGCACCACGAACTCATCGATCTACAAGGACAACTGGGAGCTTTCCGGCGCACGGGCGTTATCCGTACTGCGATTCTTTCTGGATAGAGAACAGCTGTCACCCTCTGGATTTCAGTATGCGGGTTATGCAGATACCCGTCCGGTTGGTGACAATAGTACCGAGGCTGGACGTCAAAAAAATCGGCGTGTCGAAATCACTGTATTGCGTCAGCTTCAACAGTAAATGCCAAAAACCTCCTGAGTCACGCAACAACGTGAATCGGGAGGTTTTTATTGGACACACACATCATCATGTTACATGGCTTCCGCTCTGATGTAGACGCAGAACAATAAACCGTACGAACAACGTGTAAAAGAGCGGCGTACAAGGTACAATAGAGATTATTTTTGTTTAGTCTATATCCCTACTATGTATTAGAAGCCAAGGTGAAGTTAGGTAAATCTTGTCATGCTGCTTGAAGATCAATAAGATAGAACAAGCTCATGTTGCTTATCTTCCATCTGTGAACTTTGGGGTATGCTCTGTTGTCTACGATAGCTATATTTCCAATCGCTGTACTTATTCAGGAGCCGATCCAACTCCATGGACTTGGTCAACACCCGCCGATCCTTCAATCCCACCTCATTCGCCAAAACATTTAATTCTTGCCGCTTTTCTTCGATGCAGTCCTCCAATTCTTGCAATTTCACATCAATAAACCTCCTGTTTGGTGTGGTATTTACATTTATTTTACAAGCTGATACCTTCCCCACAGGTTAAAAATATAATAAAACCCATTTCATCCCTTTAACGGAATGAATCAAAAAAACAGCCACACTAGGGCTGTTTTTTCACTAATTCCATTTAACAGGAAACTCACCTAGAAGCAAATATCACAATTGCGATTTCACCCACCTCTACCATGGCTAGAAACTGTAATATGGGAACTATCACTAATTATATTATCGAAAGAAGGCAGAATCCCGATATTACCGACTACTATTAGAGAAAGCAAAAGTGAAAGAAAAACCTTCTTCATCTTTGCACACCCCTTTAATAATAGATTTATAAATCTCAATTTGTCCTTCGTCACATAAAGCTCTATGATTTTCGAAGAAAACCATACTTTGGGCGAAACTCTCTACATTTTTAAGGAAGAATGATATCTGTATACATTGTAAAATAGCATTTATTGTATCCTTGTATTTCTTATTTCGGCTATAATAAATGGCTAATTGAAAATTAAAATTATAATAATCGTCCATAAATATTACATCTTGTGTATTTCTGAAAGTATCGATATATTTGATAAATCGATCCAAAATAATGTCAACTGAAAACAAATTCCTATTAGCCGATTCTAAAATATTCACAAGACCTGGTAATATCTCTTCATTATTGTTCTCTAATAAGTTCACATATTGAGGGAGAACAGATGTATCTCCTAGTAGTAAATCAAGTGTATAAGAGTTCCCCTGAGACCATAACTTAAACTTTTCCACTTCTCTTTTCCCAACGGTGTCTAAACCATCAAACCAACTTAAATCAGCATACTCAGCAACAATTTTTTTCGCATTATCATAGTCCCCAATTTTTTGTAAAGCATAAGCTTTCATAAGTAATCCTTGTCCATAATACACTACTAAATGTCGTTCGGTTTTTATTGGTACATAATTCCTGTTTTTGTGAGCTCTTCTTTTATTTTCTTCTTCATATATAATTTTAGATTGTTCCCAAAGCTCATCACTGTGTGTAATTGTTTCTTGCCATTTATGTAGTGAAGAATATATATTTGTTAGATGCAATAATCCGTCTAATTGATGACACTCTGGCAACCGAAAACGAAAAGGTTCAAATTGAATAGCTGCCTTTAGGTTTATTTCAGTATTCTCACCAATTTTTGCACGAAATAATTTATAGTGACTAATTGCCAATCTCTCCGAATGTTGATACTTCTCATTTTCAATAACACATTCATAGAAAGGAATTGCTTCTTGTAGCTTCCCACCTTCGTATAACTCCTCTGCCAAAGTAAAGATCGTTGGAATGTGGTTAAGATCTTCCATTAATCGAGATAGTACTTTCTCCACGCACCGCAGGTTTCCAACTTCAACACAACGAATCAGGAATGGCTTAACCCTTTTCCAATGTGGTCTTCCATCATAAAAACATTCATCAACGTATAGGTCATACAACCAGTCCTCTGGATAATTAAGCGCTTTGGTAATCAAGTCCATTTGTCTCACAGAGATTGGTTTAGGCGGATTTCCGTTAAGCATAGCACTAAATATGCCCCGATTAAGCCCTGTAACTTGTCCGAAACTATTAAAAGTATACCCTCCAAGTTTTAATTGTTTTTCAATTTCCGAACGAATCGTGGTTGCATTTTCCAATAAAGACACCTCCCGGCGTATTCAGATGATTTTAAAAATCACCCTCCTCAACAACCAATTACAATATACTAGAAATTATATGAATAAAATGGATGATGGTCAACCCCTTTTCCGCACTGTTTTAATATATTATCGAATTTAATATCCATTAAATAGTCTCTGTAAGGACTTAAAAATGAATTATTCAGGTAATTCAATTACCTCCACGCTTGATCTACCTTTGTCTAGACTCATAGTATAGGAGTGTGGATGTCGATGGAAACAACAAAACTCATAGGAGCAAAAATCCGCCAATTTCGAAAATTGCTTGGTATTACACAAGAACAACTTGCAGAAGCTTCCGATTCAACAGGTTCATATATCGGGAAGTTGGAGCGTGGCGAGGTCAATGTGCAGATCAAAACATTGGAGAAAATAGCCGAGGCACTGGACACAAACGTGTTTGCATTTTTTGACTTCGATTCATATGAAGAACTTAAAAGTCAACCCTGGATATGGGGATGTATTCATATCCTTTCCCAGCAGAGTGAAGCGGAGCAAAATAAAGCTTATCGCATTCTAAAGGAACTTTTCTCGTCGGAGAGTGAGCTTTCTGAAAATAACTCCGATGATTCCGATGTTAATGAAAAAAATTAGATTTCCCAGATAATCTTGCTCTTTAAATGTCAAAAAAGCTATGTTTCTCTACCTACACACTAGAAGAGACACATAGCCTTTTTGAGTTTTAGGGAGTCAATTGCTTAATGTTATATTCGACAGCTTTAAGTACTTTTTCATATTCTGCCCGTTGTTCATGTGTTGAATGGTCTTTATATTTCTCAAACAACAACATGATGGACTTGATATAGAAAGCCTTATCATTCAACTGTGAGGACGCTTTGAGACTGTTCAACATACTGTCGATCGCCTCAGAGTAGTTTCCCTTATTAAAATAATAGCGACTAAGCTCAAGAAAAAAACGAGAATAGGTCACTAGATTGTAATTCGTCTTATAATAAGAAATGTTTGTACGTAAGTCCCTAAATTCATTAATATTCTCATCAAAAAGGATCAGGATATCGTCTATTGTATAATTGTAAGTATTGGCCGATTCTAAAATGGTTAGTAGACCAAGTAATATTTCCTGAGGATTATCCCTAATAAGTTCAACATAGGCGGGTAAATTAGTTATATCTCCCATTAGAATTTCTAAATTCAAGTGGTTTGCTTTTGCCCACATTTCAAATTTGCGTACCTCCAGAATTCCCACTTCATCCAATCCTTCAAAAGCAGTCAAGTCTGCATAGTAAGGTATGAACTCCATTGCTTCTTCATATCGTCCTTGCTTCTCGAGGATATTCCCCTGCATTAAATAGGCTTGACCATAATATACGATTAGATGTCTTTCTGTATTTAGAGCCTTAACTTCACGTTTTTTTAATCTAGCCTGAATCTGCTGCTGGTAAATATTTGTGGCAATTACCTCAAGTTCTTTTGCATATTGTATAGTTGTCTCACAATCATCAACTTGGTAATACACATTTGCCAGCTTTAATAAAGCATCCAGTTGATGATTTTCAGGCAGATTTTTGCGATAAGGAGCAAATTTTATAGCTTGTTGGCGATTATTCTCCAGATCTTTGTTTAAAGAGTAAGAAAATAGCCTATACTGGCTGATTGCCAACCGCTCGGAATGGTAATACCTTTCGTTCTCTACCACACACTCGTAAAAAGGTATCGCTTCCTTGCCTCCTTTATGTAACTCTTCTGCAAGTTCAAATATCGTCAACACATAGGATAAGTCCTCTGTTAGTCTCGACAATACTTTCTGAATACAGTCTTTCCTCTCTAACTCCACACAACGCAATAAAAAAGGCTTGATCCGTTTCCAGTGACCTTTTCCTGCGTAAAAGCATTCATCTATGTACAACTCATACAACCAGCCCTCAGGATATCCCAATGCCTTGGTAATGAGGTCCATCTGCCGAACGGAGATCGGCTTGGGCGGGTTGCTGTTCAGCATGGTGCTGAATGTACCACGGTTAATACTGGAGATCTTACTAAAGCTGCTAAAGCTGTACCCCCTTTGCTTCAATTCTGTCTCTATCTTCGAGCGGATCGTAGGTGTATGTTCCATTTCAATCCCCCTCAATACGTTTTGGACATATCATAAGTGATACTTTTTATGTAAAATCCATACTACTGGAAATTTATGCAAATACAAAATCGCGTAAATAGTGAAATATATGGTCTATATAGCCATTTTAATTTATGATGCCTTAGACAGAAGTCTTTTTTTAACGAATTCGGTGATCATTGCACATCCCTTTTCCAACATTCAAACCCTTCATTTAATACAAAAAGGGCTCTCTCGGATTCATCCAAGAACGCCCTTCATTTTTCTGTTCAGCAAAATCTAGAGGTTACTGTACTACCAATGCTGTATTGGTAATCAAGCGCTATACTACCGTAGACATCGATATAGATTGTATCCACAGTTTAAGATTGATTAGTGTACTAGTTTATGTGATTTTACGAGGTTCTTGGGCGCAATTGAGTCCATCTAGTAGGGTTATCTACGGTTGCCGCTCCACGCTGTACTCTTGGACTAACTTCAATCCAAGGCTCATCGTATCCTAAATTTGCATGGTATTGTACATTTACTTTACTTGATATATCAAAATCTGTTGGATTCCCTGAGCTTGTTCTAGTACTAGATGGCCCCCAAACATAAACATCGTCAAATTCATAGGCATACTCAATAACTCCATCGCAACGTATATCTGTGATTTCATCAACATGGACGTATGATGACGAGCGATGATCGTCGTGCATAAGTTGCGCTTGAGCAGTATAAGAAATGTCTGGATCAGCGGTCATTGCAGCAACCGTGCTTACAATATAACCTCTTTTCGAATCTGTTATAGAAGGATTGGTATAAAATCCATAGAATGTTTTACCAGATTTAAAACTATCAAAATCACTCAATACAACTCCACTACCCCAATAACCTTTTATTTCATAAACAACACCACTATTTCCGCGTATGCCACCATGGTCACTTCCAAACGTAAGCCATCCCCCCTCTCTATATCCTGCATCACCTCTGTCTGCCGCATGAGTGTAACTAGCTCCTAGTAAAACTAATAGTGGAAATAGTATAGCTATCAGTAATTTTTTATTTAGAAGCGAGATATTATGCATAATTATCTTCCTTCCCATTTCTTAGTATTGAACTCATCAACAAGATTTTCCGGTATAATCGTCTCTAAAGCGTGTTCTGCTGCTTTGATAACCTCTGAGTTTTTAGAATTTTTACGAATTTCCTTTATGCCAGGGTATGCTTCTCCATAATTGATAATTTCTGATGCTTTCAAAGCTGTTATGATTTTATCATCAGATTGACTCTTCAACATAGATGAAATGGTATTCAAATTTCTTAATAAGGAGTATCTACCAATTTCTTCTGTATTGCCCTTAAACTTCCCTTGATGATGTACAACTAGATATACTGCTTCTTCACCACCAGAAATACCAAGCGCGTATATTGTACTTCCAAAAACTTGCTCATCCTTAGTTTCATTGAGAATTTTTTTCACTACTTCTATATAATCATCTAATTCTCCTACTTTTGCAGCGCTTGTAAACAAAGTACGAAGTAAGGGATCATTTGCGTTCTCACTTTTGCTTAAAGAAGATAAGACCACTTTAAAATTAGGATCGTTTAACCTCCGCATAGCTGTAATTGCGGCGGATCTTACTTGAACAGATTCATTAGAATCATCAAATATTGCTTTCAAATTAATTGACTTTTCTTCAGTACTTAATACAGGGTCTTTTTGTGGCTCCAATTGCAATAAAGCATATCTCCGAAGATTCCCATCTTCATCTTTATTTTCTATGACGGTTTTCATTTTTTCGAGACTATTTCTATCCAATTTATTACCATTAGCCAATATATCTATAATAAATGCTCTTAATTTTGAATTATATTCTTGATCAGCTAGAATATCCGAGACTCCAGTAGGTACTTTTCCCTGCCATTGTTTATTTAAATATGGTAAAATGGCTTCTGCATATCTTTCAAAATTTGGTTCGTCGTAAATGGAAAGTTCACCAAGTGTTTCAAATAGCTCATTCCCATTTAATGTTTTCAAATATTCGGTTTGTTTATCTAGCTGGCTATCTGAAACACCATACACTGATAAGTTAACTGTTTGAGCATTATTCAGTGATTTCAATACTTCGACATGATCTAAATCTTTAAGCGACGAAATAGTTGGTTTAACAAAGCCTGTTGATTCTTTTGAGGCAGCATTTAAAGCTAGAGCAGCAGGAACGACAGAGGAAATTAAGAGAATGGTAGTCCCGATTGTTACAATAGTCTTATTTATTTTCATCACTTGACCTTCTTTCATGTTTAATGAAAATTAACTCATACTATCCAAGAAGTAAGTATATATTTAGTTGTATTATTTTTTGCAACTACGACGACTATATGTTATGTTAACTGTAAATATTTGTTTGGAGGTATGGTCAATGAAATCATTTCGCTTTTGGTTGGTTCTAATCTCAATTTTAGTAATTATTGTAAACATTTCAGGATACGACGACTACAATATACTATTGGCTATTATTAGTCCGTTGGTTTGGATTTACGAATCATTTCGATTTGTACGAGAAGTAGATATTTCAATAGTAGTTGTATACTTGACTACACTAGGTTTCTGGTATCTTGTTGGTTTGGTTTTGGATCGTCTAATAAAAAGAACAAGATAAATGTTTTATACCAAGAAGTGATATTCCCTTATGACCTTTCAACATGAGGTACACAACAAGTCAGACTCTCTTTAAAACTATTTTAATACCTATGAACTCCTTTCAAACAAGTAGTTTTTAGCTCTTTTGATAGAATACAAGTCGCTTTTAGCAAATTCCTTCTGAAAACGCCCCTTCATCCACTGAGCCAATTGATTTACATCATACACGGTTGTTTATCTTCTCTATCCTCCTTCCCACTGGCTCTAAAGAAATTGTAATCCTTGATGTGTTACAAAAAAGATCAAAATAAACATATCATTTCATTTTTTACAAAATAATCAACAAAAAGACCAATCCCGTAAGATTGGCCTAGTCTTATTGCATATGATCTTGAAGAGTCTTAATAGCTACTGGCGGCTTAAACCAATTTCTTTGCTCAGATAATGACAAATAATTAAGGGTATCCTTTTGCCCTTCTATTATTCTCCCACGTCTGTAATGGTAAATAGCAAGCTGATACATGTAAGAATAATAATAGGTCAATTGTTTAACATCATCTGATTCCTGTAATCTCTTTATTTGCTCAGAATATTTATCAATAATAGAATCTACATCAAAATCATATCTATTAGCAGTTTCAAGTATAGTTACAAGTCCGGAACTTATTTCTTCAGGGTGATTTTCAAGGAAAGTTATATACGCCGGAAGGATATCTCTCTTGCCTAAGAGTAAATCTAAAGTATAAGAGTTGGCTTTAGCCCACACACGGAATTGCTCCACATCTGCTTCACCTTCTGAGTCAAGCCCTTTAAACCAGCTTAAATCTGCATAGCCCTCAAGCTCTGCCCTTGCCTCTTTAATGTAGCCTTTCTTTTGTAATGCTGTAGAGACAGAAAGAAATCCGTAGCCATAGTAAAATACCAAGTTTCGCTCTGCATGTAACCATGTAGTTGCTTTTCTTTTTTCTTTCCTTATTTGCTGGTTCGTATAAATTACATACGCCAGTTCCTTTAATTCGTGGCCGTACTTTTCCACCTCATCCCATTTGTGTAAGTAAAAATATATATTTGTGATCTTATGAATCGCCTCCAACTGATAATGCTCAGGAAGCAAATTACGATAAGGTATAAATTCCAATACTAACTCAAGGCTCTTTTCCAAGTCAGACATTGTAAATGCTTTAAACCTTTTGTATTGGCTTATAGCCAACCGCTCTGAATGACGATATTTTTCATTTTCGATTACACACTCATAAAAGGGGACAGATTCCTTTTCCTTGCCTCCTTTAAATAGCTCTTCTGCAAGTTCAAATATCGTCGACACATAGGACAAGTCCTCGGTTAGTCTCAACAATACTTTCTGAATACAGTCCTTCCTCTCTAACTCCACACAGCGTAATAAAAAAGGCTTGATCCGTTTCCAGTGCCCTTTTCCCTCGTAAAAACATTCGTCTATGTACGACTCATACAGCCAGTCTTCAGGATATCCCAATGCCTTGGTAATCAGGTCCATCTGACCGAACAGAGATCGGCTTGGGCGGGTTGCTGTTCAGCATAGCACTGAATGTACCTCGGTTAATACCAGAAATTTTGCTAAAACTGCTAAAGGTATAACCCCTGTGCTTTAGTTCAGTCTCTATCTTCGAGCGGATCGTAGGTGTGTGCTCCATGCCAATCCTCCTCTTTAACTCGAAAAAATTATATTTTTCGTCTTTTATAACATTATGAGGTAATTTTAGCTCCTGATTTCTTAAACCTGAATATAGTAATCAAACATATCTCTACCTTCAAATCTCCCTGCTAAAGTCACAACCACCGGCTTAGCCGATGGCTTCCATCAGCCCTATAAGGGTATGGTACAAGCAAGCGCCTCAGAAGGCGCATTGAAAGTCCGCCAACCGCGTGGGTTTTCGGTTTACCGACTCTCTCGTAAACGGGTCTGGCAGTTCTTTCATGGTCAGTTATTCGTATATATGTGATCCGCGGGGGTTTACTTGTACAAAAAAATGAGCAGGCGGGATACTAAATCCCCCTGCTCATTTCAGAGATGGTATTTATATCATTTTAAAATGGCGGAAACTCGCTATAACTGCTCTACGCACCGCGTTTCCTCCCCCACACTTGTAAAAGAGATGCTCTCGCGGATTCCCGTAAAATCCTCGCAGCCGAAAATCAGAATCAGCGATATCAGATACTTTCGATTGCGTTCCAGTGTCTTTTTACTGACGTTGATCTCTTTGGTCATTGCCTTCAAGGGAAGCTTCTTTTTTTGAAAAAGATCGTTTAGCCACTCCCGGTTGTTGCAGAAATTGCGGGCAATCCGCACCAGCATTTGCCGGGTATCCCGATGGCTTGGCATGATATCTTCCAGTTCCCGAAGACAAACACCGAATTCCTGGAGTCTTTCATTGTAGCTGACCAAATCCTCCGACAGCGCCGCAGCTCGTTCCTGCCTCTCAAAAGCATCCAGCGAGCTTACCTTATCTGCAATGTACAGCATTTCCTCTTCGTCTTTCCAGTCAGCTTCGTTTTGGGAAATTTTTATTTTTTTCCGAAAATCATCAATCAATCGTCTGCGGATCATAAGGAAAGCGAAATTATTAAATGTTTTTCCATACTCCGTACGGTATCGATCGACAGCTTCATTGAAAGCGATCAAACCTATGCTTGCTTCATCATCACTCCATCCAATTCGGCGCTTGCAGACGTGTTTGACAACCTTCAATATAAAGGGACGGTATTGAACAATCAGAGCCGACCGTGCCTGCTCATCGCCGTTGCGAATTTGCGGCAAGTATTCTTCAGATAAGTTGTTCATCTGGCAACCACTTTCCAATTTGTAATCACTTCATTTTTTGTATTGTGGTGATTTACGGCCATCATAATGATGGTATGAAGCTTCGGGTTGAGAAGAACGTAATGTCCCCCCTCTCTTGGCGAATAATCGGTTAATTCACATGTTGCCGTATATCAGACGTTTGCCTTAATTCGCTGTCGGTTCGGTTCCCCAAACAAGTTCGCCATTTTGATACAGCGTAACTTTCGTATGATCGGCAAATGAAGTTTGCGTGCCTTTATACGAGTAATCGTCACTTTCGTTATAGTTCGACCAGTCTGTTTTATTAATACGGGTTTGAATTTCGCCCGTGCTTCCTCCAGGTGCTAACACGCCTGCATCCGGGTAGAAGCTGACTTCCAAATAATAATCAGCACCGGTTGCAGCTTTATCCATTTTAACCAGCTTGCCGTTCAGCTTCGAGCAGCCCAGCGTCGCATAGTCGCAGTTGAATGTCTGGGCGCGGTCGCCGTCGATCGTGTAGTAGTAGCGAATTTTCAACTCGTTGATCGGTACGGAAGTTGTGCCTTTGTTTAAAATTTGGAAATGCGGCTTAAAGTGATTGTCGTTCACATTTGTATCCGCTGCGCGATACTGGAGCACCAGCCCTGTTGTCGGCTGCTGAACATCCGCTTTCGGCGTTGCACTAGCCGTGTTCGAAACCGTTTGGCCTGCATCGTTCTTCGCTACGACTTGGTAGTAGTACGTCGTGTCTGCCGTTACGTCTGTGTCGGTGTAGCTGCTTCCGTATACATCGCTCTCTACTGTGGCGAACACGCCGTTTTCAGCCGTCGAACGCTTCACTTCATAGCTTGCCGCCTTCGCCGATGCTGTCCAGTTCAGCGATACTTTCGCCTTTTCGCCCGCTGCGCTCAGCGTGAAGCTGCCCGGTACTGACGGCTGCTCGGTAATGCCATACGTTTTTAAGTTGGTTGGGAGCTTGTCAAGCGTAATGACGTTCGGATGATTATACACTTTTTTCAGATGCTCAAGACTGTTTTGTTTGCCGTCTCTCAGGAAATCCCCATACCATGTAGCGAACCAGCTCCAATGGGCTTGATATGCCTTCATCAGATCAGGGTCCGGGATAGGTCCGTTTTCGCTCATGGCAACTAACTTTTTGTCCTTGCCCAATGTAACAAGGTCTTCGTATTTTGCAATTTGCGGGCTATAGTCGCCTGCTTGCGGATAAGAGTCAAAGCTCAAAATATCCACATACTCGTCTCCCGGATACCAATCCGGAGCAACGGAATTCCATACCCAAATCAGATTGTTCAATTTGTGCACATTAGTCAAACGGTCGTGCATCAAAATATACAATTTTTTAACAGGCTCAGGACCTTTGGCGCCCCACCAGAACCATTTGCCTTCCGCTTCGTGCAAAGGACGGAACAGGACAGGAACTTTCGCATCCTGCAACTTCTTCAATTGACCTGCAATCACATCGATGTCGCGAATAAGCAATTTATAATCTTCGGACTCTGGATTATTCATCGCATATTCTACATCGAATGTAGTCGAATCGGCATAGAAGCCTCTCCACCATTCTTTACCTTGTGTATCAATAAGATCTTTCGGCGCGTTCCAGTGCCATGCAAAGGAAACAATGCCCCCTTGCTTATCCCACTCAATCGCCTTTTCCGTCTCTGTGGAACTAAGACCGTGTTCCGCTCTGCTTGGCGAATAGTCGATCAGGTCAAGCGTCGCAATAGCTGGCTTTTTACCTACATTTGCTTGAAGCCAATCAATTTCGTCTATATTCTCCTGACCGGAGAGCATATTCTTGCCGTATTGATCAACCAGGTAGTTCATCAATGCTTTTGCTTCTACCGTCGCATTCGGATTGGTGAGCGTTTTGGTTACCGCATGCGGTGGACGATCAGCAGCAGGCTCCAGCTTGACGTAGTCGATATCGTACCAGCCCCAGCCTGTTTCAAAACCGATCGTATTCGCCCCTGCATTCAACAGAAGCTTACCTCCGGATGTTTCTTTAAAATCAGCTGATTTCCAAAGCACCAGTTCGCCAGACGATTTGCCGTTTAAAGAGAAATTCGTGCGTTTGTCGTCATATGGAGAACGGTAGCCGATTGTAAGATTGTACAAACCTGCCGTCTCTGCCTGAATCGTCATCGTCAGGGAATCCCCTGCATTGTGGAAATTAGTTACGTAACCGGTACCGGAGAAGCCGGCCCCACTGGATTCCACAGTTGTTCCCTTCAGTATGCCGTCTTCGGCTTCAAAGCGAACAGGGCCGTCTTTCGGTACCTGTGGAACTGCATTCACGACATTGGAATCGCTCGTTCCCGCATTTGATCTTGCAGTTACTTTATAATAGTAAGAAGAGCCGTTCTTTACGTTGGTATCTGTATAAGACGTTTCGATCAAGTTGGATGCTATAGCAGTAAAAGGACCGTTGGCATCCGTTGCCCGCTGTACACTGTAACCCACAGCTGCGCTGGAAGCGTTCCAGGACAAATCGACTTTCCCGTCGCCAGCCTCAGCTTTCAGCGTAAAGCTTTCAGGATCATCTACAGGAGGTACAGGCGGCTCAGGTGTACCATTACCGGCAGTCAACACGATATGATAAGCCGTCAAAGGCGGTACTGTATAGGTAAAGCGGTTGCCGGAAATTTGCGTGATTGGCGCTGCTTGCTTAATTTGCGAGCTATTTTTGTCGAAGCCCCATACTTTACCGGAACCGTAAGTCGTATCGCCGGAAAGATCGAATTGGGCGTCGAATGCGCTGTCCATGCTTTTATTCATGACAACGAGGTGCAGTTCTTTGTAGGATGCATCCGTAACGGAAGCATGCACCGAGCTATTGACAATATCCGACGTTTGCGCATTAACGCTAGTATCGCCGAAAGTAGAATTTTTTCCGTCATAATTGCGGTAAAGCTTGTAAGCGGCGCTAACGTAGTTGTTGGCACCATCCTTTAACTTCCAGTAGTCTGCCATATAAACATCGTTTTTGCCAAATATGCCTAGCACATCGGCCATAGCGATACCGCCGGAAATATCATTTTCACCACCGTAGCTATACTCGGTCAGAGCCAGCTTGGTTCCCGGATAATACTTGTCTATCGACTGCTTCAATCGAGGCAGTAAAGGCAAGAATGCGCTGTTCCATTGAGCGATCCAGCTATCTTCCTTGTAGGTCGGGTCCCACAAAGTACGAGGCGCCTGCATTCTGGCTTTCTTCGTTTCGTCGTTGCCTACCTCATTCGTAATTCGTATGCCCCCGCCCATCGCTTCGGGATACCAGTGCACATCGAATACATCCAGCAATCTCTTGCCTTCAGCTTGCGAGCTGAGGCGCATTTGATCCAGGTAATAGTCCACGAACCAACTGTAGTTGCCTTTTACAGAGTTCCAATCAGGTGCGGATTGAAGATCTGTATAGGCGCCAAAACCGTAAAGAACCGGGCCAAAAATTTCCGCACCTGCGTCAACTGCTTTGACAGCTTTGGATAAACTTACCGACCGGTCTACCAGCTCTTTCGCTCCGACCTTTTCACCATGAATGCGCGGATGCGTATGCGACCAGAGAGCTGGTTCATTGTCGAGCGAGTATCCTTTCACACCCGTCTTTGTTGAAGCAACGCCGTACTTGTTCACCAAAAAGTTGACGAATTCGTCCGCATAAACCTTATTGTCATTAAGATCAGGCTGCAGCCCAAACGGCGCATTTTTGGCGTTTACGACCTGATTCCAACGAGCGGAAGGGGCTTTTTCGCTTTCCTGCACACTTCCGTTTCCATCCTTGGCCACATAACCGGCCATCGGCAGCGTGACTAAAGAATAAGCGCCAAGCTTCTGCGATTGATCATGAAACGAAGTCGTCACCGCTCCCGGCTTTTCGCATTCGGCTTTTGTCAGTCCACCATTAGTGCATAAATAGTTATCGCTGGATTGCTGCCAATCGCTTCCTGCATTGGACATATTGTTTTCCCAGTTGTAGCCGGTCATTCGATTGCCACCAAGTCGTCTGGCAGCCAAATTTTCATCGCCTGCCAAGTCCTGATTCGAACCGTATATATAAGGACTAATAGGCTTACGATCCTTGGATGTATCGACTTTAATGGTAACAGTCTTTGCTGTTTGACCATGAACTACAGCTGGAGCCGGCAGTGCCCCCCCTGCTATAATCGTGCATGCCATGAAGATAGGCAGCCATTTGGAACGTTTGAACAAAATACCACTACTATTTCTTGCCTTCATGCCGCTTTCCTCCTTTAAATTTGAAAAGAGCGGCACCCATACGGGTGCCGCTCCGTCAGGCTTTAAGGCCCCTGACCCCAAACGAGCTTATCGTTCTGGTACAGCGTCACCTTACTCCAATCCGCAAATTCATTTTTTGTAGGATCGTAGGAGTAGTCATCTGCCATATTGTAGTTCGTCCATTCGTTTTTGTTGATACGCGCTTGAATTGCGCCAAAATATGGCAGGTATAACAGTTTGCCTGCATAGCTTTCTGCAAATTTATTCTAGCTATGTCACCGCCTTTCTTTATGAAACTGGACAAACTTCGACAGGTTATCTATTTATACGCAGGAAGATATTGTTTTCTGTCCGTCCAACTTCATATTTTTACATTTTATTACTTTCCACCTCCCTAGATATAGAGATTAAGAACGATATATGTCGAATTGTGAGGTTATGATATAACCTTAACACAAAGGTGTATTGAAATTTTTAATTCTAGTTTTAATTAAATGGGATTAATTCCCTAAATAACCATAAAGTTTGGGTGTTCATCCATGAATTGCGATATGGGTATAAAAGAATGTTAAAGTCAAATTGCTTTTTGTAGCTTTGATCATCTGAAAATAAAAAAGAATGGTTGAGCAAACACGGAGCCTGCTAAACCATTCCTCATGGAAAATGAATACGCCGTCCAGTCGCCACCGGCGGCGATCACGACCCCGTTTAGGGAACGGGAATCTTAATCTATTAAGTAGCCCTTGTTGATTCACTCCAATCCCTATCGCACCTTGTCCTTTTGAATAAGCTCGTAATAGATGCGTGAAGGCTCTGATTCTCCAGTGGATAAAATGTATTCTGCCAACGGGGCACACAGCTTTTGGAGGTAAAAGGAATATAGCAGCTCGGCCGTGTCAAAATGAATTTTCAACACCTGCTTCATCAGTCCTTCAAATTTGGAGTAATCCAATTCCTCCGGGGTAATGTCGAACGGGTACTCAGGAAAGGTTTTTCTCTGAATCTCAACAAATTGTTCTCTAAGTTTCGGATGATTGCCTGATCGGGCAGCCGAGAAATTCATCATAAAAAAAGATATAAAATCTGTCTCACGGTCACTTAACCCGTAATACTCACACCAACGCATGAACATCATCGGTTTTACCATACATAAATCCCCTTTAACAAAAGCTCAGAATTATTATGAATTACACAAAATCTAACAGGTTCCAGCATATGTAATATATAGGTTAAGTCCCATTTTAAAATATGATTCCTTAAACGAACTTTGCTTTTAAACATATCCCCTTATTTCACCTCTCTCCCCCTTGGGCATGCAAAACAAAAAAGACCTGTTCAACATCTTAATGACGCTAACCGGGTCTTCCCAAAAAATCTCTATTCGTATTTATTCTTATCCTCTACATAGGTGATAGATTACAGGCTGCAAGTGAATACATAGGCAGGCGGGACGTTGTAGTGTACTTTTTTAATTTGAATGTCCGCAAAAAAGGTGCGAAAGAAATTGTGTTTGACCTTGCTATACTGGAACGTAATAAATTTGCCCTCTTGACCCAAAACCTCTGCTGTTTGTCCCAAAATAAGGCTGGATAACGCGGCTGGCAGGCTGGTAAAAGGAAGCCCTGACACAATATAGTCCACCTTGGAGACCTCATACTGGTGCATATACTGTGCTACATGCTCAGCCGATCCGTGAATAATGTGTACCCGTTCCAAGTGTCCGTACTTGCTTTGTAGTGTTTTGTAAAACGATTCATTGGCTTCGATCACCAGAAGTAGCGTTTCTGGACGCTTGTTGGAAATCAACTCCTGCGTAAACACACCGGTACCCGCGCCGTATTCAATAATACACGATGCTTCGTCAAAGGAAATCGGTGTGGTGATTTGCTTGGCCAGCTGTCTTGAACTTGGGATGACAGCGCCTACGCTGCGTGGATGCCTAATATACTCTCGAATAAAGTGAATTGCATTCATCTTTTCCTCTCCCTGCTTCACACACTTGATAGGCATACGGTTCATCAACGTATCATATTCCATATCCATTGTATATTGATCAGAATAGTGATTTCAAGCAGGCCACTACCTGAATATAAAAAAGAGTGCAAATCCTTATTCGACTCTAATCAAATAAAGACTGCCCTCTTATGGTACATCTATTTTTCCATGGTGTCCAAGCTTACACCCTCTGCCTTCGATGCCTGTCCAGCTTTACGTCGCCGTGCACCTATATGCATGGCAAGAATCCGGTAGATGGAGGCCGGCTGTATGGACACGGCCCAGCTCGCGTCCTCATCCGGTGCAAGCACGACCCCTAGCTGGTGATGATCGCCATCGTACATGCCGCGCTGTACAAACTTGATCTCACCTTGAAGGTTGCGCACCTCCAGTTTGCAAAAAGCAGAATTGATTCGCAAGGCCTGGTGCAGCTCGGCACGGCTATTTACAACGACACCATTCACACGGTAAATGGCCTCCCCTGGCAGAATGCCCATGGCCGTCGCCGGACTGTCCGGCAGCACAGCAAGAACGCGCATTCCTTGCTCCGGATGAACAAACATCGGACTGAGACGGCCTTCCTCCAGGTTGCCATACCAGATTAGCGCTTCATGGGCGAGGAAGGAGAATAACGCTGCCAGCAGCATCAGCGGGCTCCACCATGCCGCCAGCAGGCTTAGCAGAAGCAAAACCACGCTGTACAGGAGCAGGCGGTTCGACGTGAGCAACGCCTTTTGACGTGGCAGGTAGCCCAGCGTCACGCTGCTGAAGCCCATCAGGACTGGCAAGGCAGCCAGCATATATCCGGCTCCGGCGTCGCTGCTGCCGAATAAAGGTGTCCATGGAAGCGTTAAGCCTCCCTGAACGGGAACCAACAGCAGCAGCGGAATCGGCCAGAGATCTTCCATACGATAGCCTCCAACCAGTCTTCCCCGTTTGCCCTCCACAAATAGTGGAGTGGCCGCCTTTCCTCCTTGCCAGCGAACCAGCAGCGCCTCAGCCACATGCAGCGCGGCGACCAGCACCAGCAATGCAGGTATATCCAATCCGCGGATAGCTGCTAACGATGCTCCGAGCGCCCCCTCAGGCTGCCAGCCATCTGCGACGTTCAATACAAATTGAGCCACACCCAGCAGACCTACCGAATAGGCCAGGCACAGGTAACGGACACGCACCAGCATGAGCAGCAATGTGGTCACCCACAGACACACGATGGAAGCTGTGTTCAGATGTACGCTGATGAACATTCCCAGAGCGGATAGCACCATTCCAGCGATCAAGCCACTCCATACGACGCGCCAGGCTTGTCCTGCCCAGCTGTGCACTCTGGTATGAAAGAGCTTGCGCTCCAGCAGCATTTGTCGACGATAGCCAAGCGCGACAATGAGTATTGAGATATAGTAAAACGGCTGCAAAAGCAGGTACAAGCAAGCATTCAGAACGCTCCATCCCCATTGTAATGCCCATTCCAAGTTCATTCACACTCCTTATGCCCCTGGCCCGCTGGTATAGCGGATCACGTACGTTTCATATCCATTTATTCTATATGAAATTGCCAACGTAGGGAAGACAAACCGACAGACTACAAATAAATCCCAATAACAAAGGAGGCTGTTTCCAGCCCCCTTGTTGTAGCCTTCCTAATTATTTCGCTGCGCCAGCCTTCATTTCCTTCCGAATCTCTTCAATCCCCTGCTTGAGTTGATTGTCGTTTTTCGGATCACGAATCTTTTGAATCAGCTTGGCTTCCATCGCCGCTGCTGTCTTCGCATCAATGATACCGCTAGCTGTCAGCTTCGCCTGCTTTTGAAAAGCAATCACAGAGCTTTCGGTCGCTTTATCAAAATAGCCGTCTTCACGCCCCGGTTTGTAACCCAGGCCTTGCAGAATGATTTGCGCATTTTTTACATCGCTGTTATTCATATTGTATTTCAAGGGCTTTTCTTTGTTCAATGGTGCCGCTGTGAAGTATTCAGGCTGCTCCACTGCGATATCCGGCTTAATCCCTTTTTTATGAATCCACGTGCCATTTGGCGTCAGCCATTTGGCAATCGTGATTTTGAGCAGGCTGCCGTCGCCCATTTGCTTGTCATAGCTGGTTTGTACCGTTCCTTTACCAAAGGAGTTTTCCCCGATCAACACTGCACCAGCCGATTGCTGGAGAGCACCTGCCAGAATTTCGGACGCGCTGGCGCTGCCTTTATTCATCAGCAACGTCACCGGATAGTTTTTGCTTGAACCTTTGGATTTCTCTTCTTCACGCTTCTGGTTCTTGTCTTCCACCTGTACAATCGTTTTGCCCGAAGGAACAAATTGCTGGGCAATATCAATGACGACCGAAAGCACACCGCCAGGGTTATTACGCACGTCGATGACGAGTCCTTTAAGCCCTTTTTTCTCCAGCTTCGCCAGCTCCTCTTTGAAACGTTCTGCTGTATTCAACGAGAACTGGGTGATGGTAATAACACCTACACCGCCGCTTTCCATATGAGCTGTGACGGTTTCCATATCAATGTTGTCACGGGTAATCGTGTATTCGAGCGGATCAGGAGAGCCATTGCGCTGAATTTTGATCTTGGCCTGACTGCCCTTGGGTCCCCGAATTTTGGAAACGGCCTTATTGAGATCCAATCCATCCAGTGTTTCACCGTTAACAGACAAAATAATATCTTTAGAGCGAAGCCCCGCCTTTTCCGCCGGAGAACCTTTAATTGGTGTTACTACGACTACCTTTCCGTTTTCCGCCGCTACCTCGGCTCCGATCCCGGTAAAAGAGCCTTCAATAGACTGCTCAAACTGTTGTGCAGTTTCTTTGCCCATATAAGAGGAATACGGGTCGCCTAGCGACTCCATCATACCATTGATAGCGCCATCCACCAGCTTGGTACGATCCACATCCTGATAATATTGTCCCTGAATCAGGTCCATCGCTGTCTCAATTTTGCGGATATCGCTTCTGGAGGCGGAACTGCTCCCTGTCACACTTGCCAGCAGTCCCTCGCCCAGAGCGCTATTCCCCACTGTGGCCGTTCCAGTATAAGCAAAAGTGAGCAGACTGCCGCCAAGCAGGCCAATCACCATCAAGAGTACTGCTGTACTTTTTTTCAACATCTAATCGTCCACCGCCTTCTCTTTATCTTGTAGCCTATTCCTCAAACGCATATCCATTCACGCAGTATACGTCTAGCTTGTACGGAATATGATAATTGTATCCTACTCTGTGTCTCAATGCACATGTTCTTCATCGGGTATCAAGCTATGAAAGCAAAGCCCTATCTACAACCGTATTGGCTACAAATAGGGCTTGCCTTTTTCAGCTATAAATAGTTCATCGGATTTACAGGTTTGTTATTCTCGCGCACCTCAAAATGACAGTGAGGTCCTGTAGAATTCCCCGTCGAACCAACTTCCGCAATTTTTTGACCGCGTTTCACTGTCTGTCCCGTATGAACCACCGTACCGCCATTGCGAATATGTCCGTATAGGGTCCATAGCCCGTCTCCATGGTCAATCACAACCGTGTTTCCATAACCGCTCCACCATTCGGCTACAATGACAACACCGTCTTCTGCTGCATGAATATCGGTTCCCTGCGGGGCCGCCATATCAATACCTGTGTGGCCTTTCAGCTTGCCGGTTATCGGATGTACCCGCATGCCAAAAGTAGATGAGAGTCGGTAATGGGATACAGGCAAAGCCAACGTGCCCGATCCGCCTGTATACGTACTTGCTGCCGCATGGCTGGAATTCGAGCCGGCACCTGAGGATGAAGCATATCGCTTGGCTTCAGCAGCACGTGCAGCCGCTCTGGCGCGTGCTGCTTTAGCAGCCTGCTCCGCTCTGAGCTTGTTTTTCTCCTGCAACAGACCCACACGTTTGTTAGCGAGGGCTACCAGCATATCATTTTGCTCTTCACTGATTTCATCTGACTCAGCAATATCATGATCATAGCCGGCGATCAATCTTTGCTTTTCCTGCTCCTTGGAATTCAGCTCTGCTTTGGCGTCCTGCTTGATCGCATACAGCTTCTTGGCATTTTTATATTCCGTGTCGAGCTGCTTCTTCTTGCTTACGACCAGGGCCTTGTCCTTTTTATGCTCGTCCAACAGGATTTGATCCTGCTCCACGATCGTTTTCAAGGAATCTACCCGGCTGAGAAAGTCGCTAAAGCTGGTCGAAGACATAAGCACGTCCATATACGAGACGGTTCCATCCGTATACATCAGACGCACGCGAGTTTCCAGCATTTTTTCCCGTGACTGGATACGATCAATCGCTTCGGCTAAATCTTTTTTAGTCGCACGCAGATTATCTTCCGTTTGATCAATCTGAACCGCTACACGAGTCAACTGGTCGCTGACACTATTAATCTGATCAAGTACAACTTTCAGGTTTTGCACGGTTTTATTTTTATAATGCTGGGCATACTGTTTATCTTGAGCAGCCTTTTCCTGCTGTTGCTTGGCAGACTTGGCCTGCTTTTCCAATTGGTTCAGCTGCGAATTGATTTCACTCATGCTTTTGGCATATCCGTCAGAAGGCTGAATCAGCAATGCGGCTACCAGGGTAGCGGCCAACACAGATCCTGTTTTCTTCAACTTGCAATCCCCATCCTTTATCGCAAAATCTTTAGCGCAACATAACAGCGGGCTTCCCCGTTCTAATTGATATTGATACGACGTCCACCAAATGATTCTTTATACTTTCAAGAACTTGCGCATGGACAGGGTACTGCCAATAATGCCGACCAGCATCCCCAAAATAACCAGCAAAGCACTCAATTGAATCCAAATGCCCTCAAGCGGCATAAGCTTCAGCATATTCAATGCGATATCTCCCTGAACGGCCGTGAGCAGACGCTGATAGCCTGTAAATAAAATACCTACGGTAATCAGGGAACCAATGAGACCAATAAGCGCGCCTTCAATAAAAAACGGCCATCGTATAAAAAAGTTGGTCGCACCGACCAGCTTCATAATGCTAATCTCTCTGCGTCGTGCCAATATCGTCACACGAATCGTATTCGAGATCAGGAACATGGACATAATCGCCAACCCGGCTACGAATATAAAGCCAACATTGCGGATCAGCTTGGTTATCGTAAAGAGCGTCTCTACGGTGCCTTTTCCATAACGAACCTTTAAAATCGGCTTCTCTGGATGCAACGTATTCAGCTTCTCAATCTTCTCGGCCACAAATGGAACCGTCGTCGGTTCAATAACCTCTACCACAATTTTGTCCGGCAACGGATTGCTGTCCTTGTCAAAACCCTCCAGCAGCTCTTTGCCGCTGTCGCCCAGATCTTTGCGCAGCTCTTCCAATCCTTGAGCTTTAGTCACAAAGCTGGTTTTGCTGATTTCCGGCATGGCCGCGATTTCCTTTTGCAGCGTTTCACGCATGCTCTGATCCACATTCAGCTCCAAAAATACGTTGATCTCCACCTGGCTATCTGCTTGATCAGCCAAGGAGTTGACGTTGAGCACCAGCATGATAAACACGCCCAAAATAAGCAGTGACACAATAATTGAGGTGATGGATGCGATGGACATCCAGCCATTGCGGAATATGTTTTTGAAACCTTCCCGCATATGACGCAAGAAGGTATTAAAAGTCATATCCGTACTCCCCTCTGACCTGATCTCTTACGATGTTGCCATTTTCGATGGCAATAACGCGTTTACGCATGGAGTTCACGATGTCCTTATTGTGTGTTGCCATCACAATTGTCGTCCCCCGGAAATTAATTTCGTCCAACAGCTGCATGATCTCCCACGATGTTTCGGGGTCCAGATTACCCGTCGGCTCATCGGCAATGATCACCGATGGATTGTTCACGATGGCACGGGCAATCGCTACACGCTGTTGCTCCCCACCGGAAAGCTGGGCAGGCTCACGATTCATTTTCTCTTTCAAACCTACCAATTCGAGCACTTCCGGTACTCGTTTGCGAATCAGCTTTTTGGGAGCCTCTATCACTTCCATAGCAAATGCTACATTCTCATAGGCCGTCAAACGCGGCAAAAGGCGGAAATCCTGAAAAATGACTCCGATGTTGCGACGGACATAAGGGATTTTACGCTGCTTGAGCTTCCCGATATTAAATCCATTAACTGAAATTTGCCCCTTGGTCGGTACTTCTTCTCTATAAATAAGCTTCATAAAAGTCGATTTACCCGCCCCGGACGGGCCGACTACGTATACGAATTCATTACGGTCAATTCTGACCGACACTCCCTGAAGTGCGTGGGTCCCGTTAGTATAGGTCTTCCACACATCCTGCATTTCAATCACTCGATCACTTCCCGCTGCTTAATCATGTTACGTATAACCTAATAACTATTCGACATATTCCATGCATTTCCTTTATAAACTTCTGTATTTCATCATACCGTCTATCATTGTAACAAATTTGTTACCTAAATAGTACCGAAAGTTTTCCGCATTTGGCACATATATATGAATATGATGGCACACGAATGCGTTACTAAGCTTACGAGACAGGAGACAGCTGCATTATGAAAAAAATTCATTTATCTGTCATTTGGATATGGTGTGGAATTTTGGCGCTGGCGATGCTATGGGGAGGGCTTCACCTGTACGCTGATAGACAAACGCTGCCGAAGGGAGTAAGGGTCGGAGGAATCAGCATGGGAGCTATGGATAAAACAGCCGCTCTTCGCCTGCTGGACGAGAAACTGGATGCCTTGAAGCAGCGCCCTCTGATCTTGACGGATAATGACAGCAGTGCGCAGGATATAAAACTTATTCTTGGAGACGCAGGGATTACTTATAATGCAGCGGCTTTCCGCAATGCCGTGAAGGCGCTCGGCTCGGAGCATCTGTGGACTCGTGTGCAGACACGCTTTACCTTTGAAAAGGAATGGTCTGTCACGCCTTCCCGACAAGAGAACGCCTTAAAAGCCCAATTGGGGACCGATTGGGAGGAACAGCGCTACGGCATGCCGGTGAATGCCGTACGTCAGATCACCCCATACGATCAGGTTCAATATATTCCGGGGCGATCCGTCCGCCGCCTGGATTGGCCCAAATTAAACGTAGCACTGGATAAGGCGCTGCCCAAGGATTTAACCGCCTCCGGGGAGCCGGTTCGAGTGGAGCTACCGTTCCGGCAGCTGGAACCGGATATTACGGTGGATAGCCTGCGGGGCGAAGGTATCGAGCGTAAAATCGTCCAGTTTTCCACCAGCCTGGGCAGCAGCTCGGAAGGACGTGTGTATAACGTCAACTCAGCCGCCAGCACTGTTGACGGATTGATCCTCAAGCCAGGCGATATATTTGACTATGGTCAAATTATAGCCAAGGCTGAGCGCACTCAAGGCTTTCGTGAAGCCCCGGTGATCGTGAACGGACAGCTGGAATCCGGCATTGGCGGCGGGATTTGTCAGGTATCCAGCACCGTCTATAATGCGGCGCTGCGAGTCGGTTTGGACATTATTGAGCGTCGCAACCACTCCTTGCCAGTCAGCTACCTGCCCAAGGGGCAGGATGCCACTTTTGCTACAGGATCTATTAATTTTCGCTTTAAGAACAATACGGGCAAGCATTTGCTCCTGCGTGCCGCCGTTCAAAACCGCATGCTTACCGTAAAATTTTTTGGCACCTTCCCATCAAATGTGTCCTATGAGCTGGAATCCCGCACGGTTCGTGTCCTCCCTATACCGGAAAAGAAAATCCGTAATGGCTCATTTTCCCCCGGCTTCTATCAAGTACTTCGGCAGGGCAGGGAAGGATATGTAGTGGAAACATACCGAATCAAAAAGGTGGACGGCAAGACTGTGGAACGCACCCGGATCAGCCGCGATACATACCATGCGCAACAGCGTATCGTTGCTGTTCCTGACGAAAGTACATCGTCTGAGCCACAAACACGTGAACCGCAAAAGCGTATCATCGAGGACGGCATAAGGTAATAAACGAAAAATCCCCCTCCAACGGCTGCCTGAATCGGTTCAGACAGAGTTAAAGGGGGATTTTAATTATAGATTGATTACTTGCTGCGTTTACCCAAAACAGAAACTTCTACAGGCGCACTTTCGTTGCCGTCTGCATCTTTAGCTTTGATTACCAGCGTAACCGTTGCTTTTTGAGTAATCACGCTGATACTAAACGTACCATCATCCTTGGCTACCGCACTACCGATGGGCAGATCGTTGGAATAGACAGTCACTGTGGAACCTGCTTTGGCTGTCCCTGTGATTGTACCTTCCCCGTCATACACATCATTGACTTTCAGTGTATCTGTGCTTGCAGCTGCGTCAGTGGTTGTGTCTGTAGTTGCGTCTGTATCTGCACTAGTATCGGTTGTTGTAGAGTTGTCCACAGTCGTGCTGCTGTTCGTCGTAGCATCTGTATCTGTGGTTGTGCTTTCCGTGCTTGTACTTGTACTTGTGCTGCTATCTTCAGCTTCGCTGCCGGAAGTAGTAGACGTGTTGCCATAAGTGGAATCCGTAACAGTGCCGTATGTGGAATCTGTTACGGTTCCGCCAGGAGTCGTTGTCAGGTTATCAACGGAGCTCAGGTTGTAGCCGGATGCCGCATCCAGAATGGCAATCGCTTCGGCACGAGTCAGCGGCTTCAGTGGCTGGAATTTGCCATCAGGATAGCCGTTGATGATTTTTTGCTCCGCAGCTGCTGCTACACTTTTCTTCGCCCAAGATCCAATCTTGCCGGAGTCGATGAATTTAGTGACATCTGCTGCGTTACCCGCAGTCAGCCCAATCGCTTTGCTCACGATAGCCGCGGCTTCCTGACGTGTCACTTTTCCATTCGGTTTGAGCTTGTTATCTGCATAGCCGCTTATGTAACCTGCATTCACGGCACTTGTCAGTTCATTGTATGCCCAGTGCGACGCTGGTACATCTGTGAACGTTCTGCTTCCATTGCCGTTTACCTTCACGCTGTCTGCATATGTTACGTCCGTCACAGCCGGAGTGTCCACTGTAAACGTACCCAAGCTGCGGTTCAGAAGAACAATAAATTCTGCACGCGTGATCGCTGCATCCGGTTTCGTTGCACTATCCAAATGCCCTGTAGCCGACCAGCGTTGTACCTGATCTCCTGCCCAATGGCCGCTTGTTGTTTGAGGAGCTGCTGCCGCTACGCTGAATGCGCTTAGAATAAGGCCCGTACTCAATACACCTGTAACTGTGTTTCTAAACTTTTTCCCCATATTATAAATTCCTCCTTTGATTGGCTTCATCACTCTTTTTTAAACACTTTACCAGAAATCAAACCCAAATAACCACCAAATTACAAAAATCGTCCCATTTAACCACATCCCAACTAATGTAGGATAAACAAGACTTAGGACTTAATACCCAGCTAATTGCTAGGATATGTATATGTGGAAGGCTACGGTATACTGAGGTTAAAAAAATCCCCACAGCCTTTCTCACCATACTACAGTGAAGAAGAAGCTGCGGGGATTTGTTGCACAATCAAGGAGCTGTTGTCGTCTCCGTCGATAAAGATACCTGCGTCTGTGACTTGGGTAGCACTTTGTACAAGCGCCACTCGCCGTTAAACTCACGCTCAAGCTGAACCCACGGCGCACCCTTTTCATACAAATTCGGATATACCATGTTGATTTTACTCAGCGGCATGCCTGGCATGATTTTAGGTACAAGGATATAATCCACATGGCTATCCTGCGGATAGCTTAATGCTTTATTGAACGAGTAATCACTTGTGATCAGGAAGCGTTTGGGATACTGACTATACACGATCATCGTGTAGGCTGAGGCCGAATCGGTCATAATCGTAGACTTCGGCAGTTGCTCATCCAGCCAGACGGCGATCTTTCGATCTGATACCTGTCTTACATAGTTCACATTACCCGTTCGGGTGAGAAAGCTGTTCTCATCCGGTGCAATCTCCGGACGAGTCAACGCATAAGAGAGCAATCCGGCGGTAAGCAGCAGACTGACGGCTACCAGACTAAAGGCCGCTCTCCGCCATCGTCCCTGAAGCTGGCTAAGCTCATACGGCAACCAGGCTACGGTAATGGGGAACACATACATAAAATAACGGAACCACCCATACGAGGATTGCTTCATCATGAGTAAAAATTGCAAGCCTGGCACGGACAGAAACAGCAACAAAATAATCAGGGTACCCCACCGGAACAAGCGCCCGCTCAATAAGCGAATGAGCAGAATAGCAAACAGCGGCACAGAATACCAAATCGTTTTGGAAGCAATAAACTTCAAGGCTACCAGCGGATTGGAAAACATCTCCACGAATTTATCATCATTCAGCAGTTCTGCCGATTGCGCCGTGTTCGAATACTCTGAATTGAGGAAATAAAAAGCATTTCCCATAATGAGATAATTAAAGAAAATCCACAGCAGCCCGGAAAAGACCACAGGGAGCAGGAGCAGAAGCCAGGTCGCCTCGACCTTGTGGAGCTTTTCCCGCAAAGGCAGTTCACGTCTGTCCATATGCCGATGTAAGAATAGCACTGCTACGACCACGCCACACGCCATCGCTACGCCCAGGGGCACTGCCTCATAGCGAGTCCAGAACGCCATAGCTAACGCTAATCCGGATACAATCAGACTCGCCGTCGTACGATCCTTGAGCCACAGCGCAAATTCAATCACCGTCATCATAATAAAATATATGTATAGTGAATCACTCAGCCCGTTGGCGCCAAACAGTAAAATAAATGGATTTAGCGCATACAGCAAAGCCAGCAGCAAGCTCATTCCCGAGCTAAGCCCGGTTCTGACACCAGCCCGATACAGCAGCATAGCAGTCAAAGCGGCGAAGGTAGCACTAAGGATGACCGCGGCCAATCCATAGGATGCTAATGCCGGAAAAACCGGATACAACACGAGAATCGCCATTTCCAGCAGACTGGGCAGCGGATTCCAGATAAACCCAATTGCACCCAGATGTGGATCACGGCTATACAACACATAAAAAGCGTTAGCTACACGACTGAGCGCATCCGTATGCATATATCCCAAAACATAGCTGAAATAAATGCCTGCGGACAGCTCTAACGCAAGTATAAATACAAACAGACCTATAGCCATCCATCTGCTTGCAGACCATTTGCGAAAGGACATCCCTCTCGTTCCTCCTCAAACTTGTTGCGGTATTGCAGCTATAGCCTTATCTTCCAGCCTATAGCTGCATGATTCGAACGTTTTTCCGTGTTTTTTTAAAATTATGAAGCCTCTTTCTGACGCTTTTGTGGAACGGAGAAAATCCAATAGCGGTTCCAGAGGTAATTATGAATGGGCACGATGATGGTAGTCAGTACTTCACCAATCAGATACGGCCAACCGATCCAGTGAATAGTTACGTACATAAGAGCTGCATTCAAGAGCAGGCCACAAGAGCAGACCAACAAATATTTAAAAAATTGTGTGCGGCTCCCCTCGCCGGTGGGTTCGAATGTCCAGTTCCGATTCAGCACATACGAAACACACAACGTCACCACAAATCCTATCGTAGTAGCTGTTACCGCAGGGACCTTGAACAGCTCCACCAGCAGCACAAGCACACCGACATGGATACCTGTACCCAGCAACCCCACAATACCGTATTTAATGATTGGATACTTTAGATATGAACGTCTGATCATGTTGATTAAACTCCCTATCCACCCACAATCGGTCAGCATTCGCCCGTTTGTCTGCGATTAGATAACGGGGTCGGGCTTTGACTTCGTGATATATGGCGGCAATATATTCTCCTACTACTCCAATGGACAGCATGAGGACACTGCCAATGATCAAGAGCAGCAATATGACAGTGGTAAAACCGGTAACAGCGTCACCCATTAACTTGCGCATCAAGGTTTGAATCCCCAAGACGACTGAAATCAGCATAAAAATGATTCCCATCAGACTTACTACCCGCAGCGGTACGGTTGAAAACGATACGATCGCTTCTGCTGCCAGCCGAAACAGCCCAAACGGACTCCAGCGGCTTGGACCTTCCTCCCGCGGAGCCACCCGGAACGAAATCTGGGTTTTGCGGAAGCCAAGCCAAGCCGTCATTCCGCGAAAAAACGGCATCCGCTCCGGCATCGCCATCCAGGCATCCACGACCCGACGATCCAAAAGCTTATAATCAGAAGCATCCTTCAGGTTAAAGCCCGTCAGACGGTTCAAGGTCGCGTAGAACAATGAAGCACCGAGCTTTTTGCCCACCGACTCTTCTCCCCTGAATTCTTTTACACATTCGACCAGATCATAACCCTCATCCTGCCATAAACGCACCATTTCCCCGATCATCTCAGGAGGATGCTGCAAATCACCGTCCATGACGACGATCGCGTCGCCGGAGGCGTTTTCCAAACCTGCGCACAGTGCCAGCTCCTTGCCAAAGTTCCGGCTCAGCCGCAGCGCGAGCAAAGAGGGCATGCGACGGGACAATTCGGACAGTTTGAGCCACGTATCGTCTTTGGAACCATCATCTACGATAATCAGCTCATAACGTGAGGTGACAACAGACAATACTCCATCAATTACCGTGAGTGAACGCTCCAAATGCGAGCTTTCATTATACATGGGAATGACGACGGATAAAAAAGGTGTTTTTGTCTCCATTCTTGCCCCTTCTTTCTTCATATTCAGGAGGACTGTGCCGGGGCATCATCCAAGTCGTGCATATCTGTCAGACCATGTGTCGTCTTCTCCCAGTAGAACGGCTTGGTAATGAGCTGCCAGGCTGCTTTTACCGCAGCTATACTCATAAGTACCCAATATATTGGCGAAAGTAGCCCGTATTTGACCATCGCGTATGAAAATGTTCGTTCACCACGCTCTTCCAGCTCCCCGATGACCCAATACATGCCGGCCACATTACTGAATACGAACAGAAAGTTGCCGATATAAAATTCCGCGCTGGCCAGGTAATACACATAACCCGGAAACAGCTTGGGAATAAAGGACAATTCCCAGCCAAACCATAAAATAAGCAAGCCCCAAAAAATCGGGTTCAGCAAAGGCAGCATTGGAGTTGCCAGAATCATGACCTGAAAACCGAAAAAGCCTTTCCAGCCCACTTCACGCACCAATTTAACCGGATTGCGCATATGAACCAGCCATGTCTGCATATAACCCTTGATCCAGCGTGATCGCTGACGAATCCAGTTGCCGACGCGGCTGTTGGCCTCCTCCCATGTACGGGAGTCGACAATGGCGGTTTTATAGCCGCCTTTATACAGACGTATGCCCAGATCGGCATCCTCGGTTACATTGTAGGGGTCCCATGCGTTGATATCTTTTAATACGGATACCCGAAAATGATTGGACGTCCCGCCCAGCGGGATTGGGGTATCCAGCTGCATAATGCCCGGCAGCAGCAATTCGAACCACATGCTGTATTCTTGAGTAAACCAGCGAGTGAGCAAATTTTGCGTGCTGTTAAAATAATTGAGCTTCGCTTGAATACATGCATAATTCTCAGGAAGTGAATCGAACGCCGCAATGACCTTTTTAAGCTGGTCAGCGTCAGGACGATCCTCGGCATCGTAAATGACGACAAATTCGCCACGTGCCCGAATTAGCCCGTAATTACATGCCTTTGGCTTGGTTTTCGGCAAGCCGTCAGGAACGATCAGTGTCGTATAATAGGCAGGCAGCTTCATTTCGCGAAGCAGCTCAATCGTCTCCACGTCATCCTCTTCAATTAGCAACCGTACATCCAGCTTGGACTTGGGATAATCCAGCTGCTCCAAATTCCGCAAAAGCATCGGAAGTACGCCAGCCTCCTTGTACATCGGTACAAGAACCGTATAGATCGGCAGCTTTTTTTCATCCATGGCGTCAACCTCTTCCTTCGTGAAGCGAAGCTGCGCCTCACGCCGGGAACCGAGATAGATAATGCCGAACTTGAAAAGGGTCATAGCAAAATAAAACAGCTGAATCATCATATTGATAATCAGCACCGTTTTCCAGCTGTTCCAGAAGAGGCCGAGCAGTGTAATTACGCCCATCGCCGCAAACACCAACAGTTGCCCCTTCGTAAAGGTCGTGCGCGCCGAATTGTGCGGCTCTTTTTCCAGCAGTCCGGTCGTGCTCTCCTGCATCATTTCTTCGCCGTAAATTTTACCCCAGAGCTGCTCCATTTCTTCCTTGGTCGCCAGCACTTGCTCTACCGGCATACCGAGGAT
>NZ_JH601073.1:77842-86341 GCF_000245715.1 Paenibacillus sp. Aloe-11
GCAGCGGGTCACTGACCGCCACAATATAGCGGTTCATATATTGATGAATGACGACCACACCATAAGCCATAGCCACCTGCTCGGGCAGCTTATAGGCAGCATCCAGCGCCAGTTCCTCACCGATACGGCCGATCCGGTTCTGTGTAGCAATCGCGCGGTACAAATCCGCAGGTTCCAGCATTTGCAATGACAGTAAAATGTCGCCGAGCAACCCGCCGCTCTTCGCCTGGAACTCCAGTGCGCGCTCTAGCTGCTCGGGTAAAATATAGCCGGAACGAACCAGCATATCGCCTAGTCGTTCCTTGGACTCGTCCCCGCTAACCTGCTGCTGCAGCTGCCCGGCTGTAATGAAGCCCATCTCCACGAGAATGTCGCCCAGCCTGCCACCATAACGCTTCTGGTTTCGGATGGCGTCCGCCAGCTGATCCCGGGTAATCAGCCCGTTCTCCACCAGTTGATCCCCCAGACGAGCTTTACCGTTTCGTCCGCTTTGTTCTCCAGTGACAATCTCTCCATCTGCCGCGCCTGCCACACTGGAAGCCGCTCCCATAGCGGTGCCTGCTGCCTGTTCCTGCTGCCCGGAAGCATACTGGATCTGCGCCTCCTGTGCCTGTCCAGCCTGCATGCCTTCATCCAGCAATGGCTTCACTGCTACTGAATCATCAGCGTTCTTGATAGCCTGGATGCGAAGCTCTGTATCCTGAAGTCGCCGTTCCAGCTCTTCGATATGAAAATCAAGCTTGTACAGCACCGGAGCTTGCTCCGACCGCTGGGCTTCCAGCTGCTGCTGCAGCTGAGCGATCAGTTGACGCTCTTCTTTTATTCTTTTCTTGGTTTGGCGAATCGACACTCCGCCAATCTGCCACCTAAGCTTGTCACCCATGGATTCCCGCCCTTTCAATCCAGCGCCGCTCTTCGGCAAGCGCGTCCGCAAGCAGCTGCTTCAGCTCCGCATCCCGCTGCTCTTTCCGTTCCAGCGCCGCGTGAAAAAGCTCCCGTTCCTCACGCAGCAACTTCTCCGCTTGCATCCGCTCCTCATTCAATGAAAACACCAGTTGTTCGGCGTCAGAAGCGCGATAACCGATCCATGCGCTCTTTAACTTCCGTGCCGTTCTTTTACTCCTCATAATACCTCCTGTACCGTCCCAATCTGTCCCTTGAGCATATCACTACTTCGATGATCCATACGTCCTTATGCACATCAGAACATCCTTATATTTCTTATATATACCAATCGTTTACACATTGATGCAATTTTTCCGGTCAGAAAACACTCTTTCCGGCCTGATCTCAGCTATGTATAAATGGGTCCGTTCTGGCTAATTGGGTCTACCTTTAAAAACTTAGTGCTATTCTACCATAATTATGTCAGAAGTAGGTATATAAAATGTAAACTATTCAATCTTTCATACTTATGTACAACTAGGTATTTAGAACTATTAACATATGTCTTAAAAAACACAAAAGGCACCGCGAACGGTGCCCTCTATTGAACAAAACTTGAGATTCCATATATAGTCTTGTAACCAGACAGAAGAATCATGCTTCTTTGCTGATTTAGTTACTACGTTGGTGTTCTTCAAACCAGGCTGACGTGTTCGCTAGGAGCTGCTCACTGCGTCCAATGGCTGCCTGTACCTGTCCTGTAGCTGTTCCGCCATATACATTCCGTGCGTTCACTACTGCCTCCGGTTGAAGCACCGCATAAATGCGGTCGTCGAACAAATCGGAGAACTGCTGGAATTCCTCCAGTGTCAGATCAAGCAAATATTTGCCGTGCTGGATACAATAGAGCACAGTTTTACCGATGACCTCATGCGCCTGACGGAAAGGAAGTCCCTTGCCGACCAGGAAATCCGCAATATCCGTTGCGTTCGAGAAATCCTGATTGACCGCTTGACGCATGCGATCCTTGTTCACCTTCATCGTGGCGATCATCGGTGCGAACAGCTGCAGCGCTCCTTCCAGCGTAGCAACGGTATCAAACATGCCTTCCTTGTCCTCCTGCATATCTTTGTTGTATGCCAGTGGCAAGGATTTGAGAACGGTTAGCAAGCCCATGAGATTGCCGTAGACACGTCCGGTTTTGCCGCGTACCAGCTCCGGTACGTCCGGGTTCTTCTTCTGCGGCATAATGCTGCTGCCTGTGCAAAAGGCATCATCCAGCTCCACGAAGCCAAACTCCGTGCTGCTCCATAGCACCAGTTCCTCGCTCAGACGAGACAAATGCGTCATAATCAGCGAGGCTCCAGCCAGGAACTCTACTATAAAATCCCGATCGCTGACGGCATCCAGACTATTTTCATATACGCCATCAAACCCGAGCTGCTCAGCTACAAAATGACGGTCGATCGGGAAGGTGGTTCCTGCCAAAGCGCCAGCACCTAACGGCAATACATTGATACGCTTGTAGCTGTCCTTAAGACGGTCAATATCACGCTCCAGCATAGATACATATGCGAGCAAATGATGTGCAAATAAAATCGGCTGCGCACGCTGCAAGTGTGTGTATCCGGGTACAATCGTGTCCAGATTGTCTTTCGCCTGTCCGATTAATGCGGCTTGCACGTCATGCAGCATCCCCACCAGCGATACGACACGGCCACGCAAATACAAGTGCATATCCGTGGCTACCTGATCGTTGCGGCTGCGTCCGGTGTGCAGCTTACCGCCAACCGGACCAATAGCTTCGATCAGATTTTTTTCGATATTCATGTGAATATCCTCGTCCGAAATTGAAAACTCAATCTCTCCACGGCGAATGCGCTCCAGTACTGTGTGCAATCCTTCCTTGATCGTGTCGGCGTCCGCTTGCGGAATAATGCCGCACTTGCCCAGCATGGCTACATGGGCCAAGCTGCCCTGAATATCCTCTTCTGCCAACGCCTGATCAAATCCGATAGAAGCCGTGTATTCCTCTACCAGCTTATTCGTTTGCTTCGTAAAACGCCCGCCCCATAACTTACTCATTGCATGATCCCCTCTCTGCAATAACAAGCCGCCCTCGTCGTTTGGACAAGAACGGCCCGCATTCCGTACATTTATTAGATTACATCATTATTTATGATTTTGTGTTACGCCCGCATTGACCTTCAAGCGCAAAGCATTCAACCGGATGAAGCCTGTTGCATCACCTTGATCATAGGCTTGTGTCGGATCGGCTTCCATCGTCGCAATATCTGGGTTGTACAGGCTAACCGGACTTTTGACGCCTGCGCCGATAATATTGCCTTTGTACAGCTTCACGCGCACCGTACCACTGACATTTTTCTGGCTCTCATGAACCAGAGCCTGCAAAGCCACACGTTCCGGCGCGAACCAGAACCCGTTGTACACCAAGGTAGCATAACGGGTAATCAGACTGTCACGCAAATTCATAACTTCGCGGTCCATCGTGATGGATTCCATTTTGCGGTGAGCTGTGAACAGGATCGTACCGCCCGGCGTCTCGTAGACTCCGCGGCTCTTCATGCCCACAAAACGGTTCTCCACCATATCCACGCGTCCGATGCCGTGCTTGCCGCCCAGCTCATTCAGCTTTTCCATCACCTGCAGCGGAGTCAACTGCTCTCCGTTCAAAGCGACGCAATTGCCTGCTTCAAATTCCAGCTCCAAATATTCCGCTTCATCAGGAGCGTCCTCTGGCGCGTTGCTGAGCAAGAACATCTCTTTATTTTCAGGAGCGCTCGGATCAAACCAAGGGTCCTCCAGCACACCGCTTTCATAGCTGATATGCAGCAGGTTGCGGTCCATGGAGTACGGCTTGGCTGCAGAAGCGGTTACCGGAATATTGTGTTTTTCAGCATAGGCAATCATTTCTGCCCGGCCCGGGAACTGATTGCGGAACTCTTCCAGCCGCCAAGGTGCAATCACCTTGATATCCGGTGTCAACGCTGCCGCGTTCAGCTCGAAGCGCACCTGATCGTTGCCTTTGCCTGTTGCGCCGTGAGCGATCGCTGTTGCTCCCTCGGCAATCGCAATATCGACCATTCGCTTGGCGATCAATGGACGTGCAATACTCGTTCCGAGCAAATATTGCCCTTCATACAAAGCACCCGCCTGAAACATCGGATAAATAAAATCCTTGGCGAATTCATCACGCAGATCATCAATGTACACTTTGGAAGCCCCCGTAGCGAGCGCTTTTTCCTCCAAACCGTCCAGTTCTTCCTTCTGACCGATGTCAGCGGTAAATGCGATGATCTCGGCATCATACGTTTCCTTGAGCCATTTCAGAATGACCGACGTATCCAGACCGCCGGAGTATGCGAGTACGATTTTTTCTTTTGCCATGATTAAAGTCCTCCCCAAAATGCTTCTAGCCTTTATCTTCCTTACCTATTTTCCTTATCCCAGCAAAGCAACCAACAGCGCTTTTTGCGCATGCAGGCGATTTTCCGCTTCATCAAAAATGACTGAATTCGGACCGTCAATGACACCCGCACTCACTTCTTCCCCACGATGTGCAGGCAGACAGTGCAGGAACAAATAATCCGGCTTCGCCAGCTGGACCAGCTCCTCATTCACCTGGAAATCGGCAAAAGCAAGCTCACGCTCCTTCTGCTCTTCCTCAAAGCCCATGCTCGCCCATACATCCGTATAAATTGCATCCGCATCCTTTACCGCTTCTTGCGGACTTTGGGTTATAACAATTTCACTCCCTGTCTGCTTGGCGATCTCACGGGAAGCTGCAACCACACTCGGGTCAGGCTCGTATCCAGCAGGACTTGCAATCGATACATGTACTCCGAGCTTCGCTCCGCCGATCAATAGAGAATGCGCCATATTATTGCCATCCCCGATGTAAGCTAGTTTGAGTCCTTTTAGCTTGCCCTTTTGCTCATACAAGGTTTGGTAATCAGCCAGCACCTGACATGGATGCGCCAAATCGCTCAAGCCGTTGATCACAGGAACGGATGCATAACGTGCCAATTCTACGACATTATCGTGCCCAAAGGTACGAATCATAATGCCATCCAGATAGCGTGACATGACTTGCGCCATGTCGCTAATAGGCTCGCCGCGTCCCAGTTGAATGTCATTTTTACTGAGGAAAAGGGCATGCCCGCCCAATTGATACATACCGACTTCAAAAGATACCCGTGTACGTGTGGAGGATTTTTCGAAAATCAGTCCAAGTGTTTTCCCCTGTAGCGGCTGATAGGTTTCCCCGTTTTTGTGCTTACGCTTAATTTCGATGGCGAGATCAATTAAATACTGGATTTCCTCTGTAGAGTAGTCATCCAGCTCAAGGAAGTCCCGCCCCTTCAAATTCATCTGCTGCAGTGCGCCGCTCTGGCTCATGCTATCGTCTCCTTTTACACTTTAATCTGGATGATTTGCTTTTTAAAACTAAGCCACATGCTCCCGAATCAATTCAGCAATCAGTGTTACAGCCTGATCAATTTCATCCTTTGTTACATACAGGTTAGGCAACAGGCGAATCACGTTCGGGCCTGCTGTAATGAACAGAATTCCCTTCTTCTGTCCTGCCAAAACAAGCTCTGCTACCGGCTCCGCACACTCAATGCCGACCATCAGCCCTTTTCCGCGGATATCCTTTACAAAAGGAATATCTCCAAGCTGCTTTTGCAGGCTATGGAACAAATATTCGCCCATCTCAGCTGCACGTTCTGGCAGTTTGTCATCTATAATCGTTTCAATGGTCGCCTGAACGGCTGCCATCGCGAGCGGCGTACCACCAAAGGTGGAACCGTGGCTGCCCGCCGTGAACGCTTCACGCAAATATCCTTTGCCCAGCATCGCACCTACAGAAAAGCCACTGCCCAGTCCCTTCGCCAATGTAAAGATATCCGGCTCTATGCCATAATGCTCAAAGGCAAACAGCTTACCTGTCCGTCCCATGCCTGTTTGCACCTCATCAATGATCAGCAGCAAGCCATGCTCGCGGCACAGCTTGGTAATCACATCTACAAAAGCAGGGTCTACCGGATACATGCCGCCTTCGGCCTGCACCATTTCCAGCATAATGGCCGCCGTATTCTCATTGATAGCTGCTTCAAGCGCAGCCTGATCATGAAGTGGAACGCTTTTAAACCCGGCAGGAAGCGGCAAAAATCCTTCTTTAACTTTATCCTGACCGGTAGCGGTCAGGGTTGCCAGCGTCCGCCCGTGAAAGGATTGCGTGAACGTAATGACTTCGTAGCGGCCGTTCTGTTTCACCTTTTGGTGGTAACGACGCGCCAGCTTGATCGCAGCTTCATTCGCCTCCGCCCCGCTATTGCAGAAAAATACAGCATCCGCGCTGCTATTGGCAGTCAGCAAAGCTGCCGCCCGTTCCTGTCCTGGAATATGAAACAGATTGGATACATGCCACAGTTCATCAATCTGTTTTTTCAAGCGCTCGGCTACAGCCTGAGGGGCATGCCCGAGATTGGTAACGGCAATGCCTGACATGAAATCCAGATAACGCTTGCCCTGATCATCCCACAGCCAGCTTCCTTGACCTTTGACCAGTGACAGCGGATATCTTGCATAGGTTGGAAAGAGAGAGCTTTGCGGCTGCGCTTCTGCCGCTACCTTTTCCGTGCGCACTCCGATTGCATCCGTATTTGGCAATTCCTCGCTCACCAGTGCATTAGACTCCTTACTCATGTTGTTCACGCTCCTTTTTTCGTTTGGTTATAAAGGTTTCGCTATAACGTAATTACTGCATACGCACGATGCGTGTTCCTATCGATTCCCCGCCCAGCACACGGCTCAGCACCTGCGGTTCGCTGCCATTCACAATAACAACTTCCTTCACTTTTCCGTGGATGCAGGCAATAGCCGCCCTCACTTTCGGGATCATACCCCCGTAGATTTCACCCGTACTGATCATATCTTCAATCTCCTGTACGGTGATGGAGTCCAGTACCTTCTTTTCGCTACCATTCTTTTTCAATATCCCCGGCACATCGGTAACGACGATCATCCGACTGACCCCGAGGTGAGAAGCCACTGCACCCGCCGCTGTATCCGCATTAATGTTGTAACGCTGACCGGATCGATCAATGCCAATAGGTGCAATAACAGGCATGTAGTTCATATCCAGCACACCTGTAATAATCGAAGCTTGAACAGACGTTACCTCTCCGACCCAACCGACCTCTGCGGCATTCGGCACAGGCTTTGCTTCAATTAAATAGCCATCACTGCCTGACAAGCCCAATGCTCGCCCTCCGTGCATCCCTATTCTGCGTACAATCTGCTTGTTAATGCTGCCTGCCAGCACCATTTCCACGACATCCAGCACAGGTTCAGTCGTTTTACGCAATCCATTAATGAACTCCGTTTCGATTCCCAGCTTCGCCAAATTGTCAGAGATCGCGGGACCCCCGCCATGGACAATGACAGGCTGAAGTCCTTCCGACTGCAAACGGGCCAAGTCGTCAAAAAAGGAATCAGGCAACGCAGCCAACGTACTTCCTCCGCATTTCATCACAAAATTACGACGTGCCACTCCGGCATGATTGGCTTGATCCGCGTGCTCCATTGCTGATTGCATATCATCTCTCCTTTTCTCCTCTGCACAGGTCCGTGCGATTTTAAAAAGACGCTAGATTTACACCCGCTCATTGCTTATATCAACGAATGCCGTTGTTCAATTGGTGTTTATTCCTTGCATCTATGTCCGATATGCAGCGTTAATCCGCACATAATCATAAGTTAAATCACAGCCCCAGGCTGTAGCAGTTCCGTTCCCATGATGCAAATCAACGATAATTCGCACCGTATCTCCACGTAAATAGGAAAGCGCCTCGGCTTCATCAAAAGCGACCGGACTGGATTGACTCAGCACGATAATATCACCCAGGCGGATGTCTACCGTATCTGGATTCACCGGCTCTCCGGCACGCCCGACGGCTGCAATAATGCGTCCCCAGTTGGCGTCTGCACCGAAAACAGCTGATTTCACCAAACTGGACCCGATCACCGTCTTGGCTATCGCCTGGGCAGACGCATCGCTTACCGCCCCGATCACCGACACCTCTACCAGTTTCGTAGCACCTTCTCCATCGCGAGCAATCGCCTTCGCCAGCTCCTGGCAGATATAGGTGAACGCCTCGGCAAAAGCCTCCCAATCGGGATGGCCTGCATCCAACTCGCGGTTGCCCGCCAGCCCGCTTGCCATAGCGATCAGCATATCGTTCGTACTTGTATCGCCATCCACTGTAATCATATTAAAGCTGTTATCCGTCGCCTGCTTTAGGAGCTGATGAAGCGCTGCCTGCCCGATGGCTGCGTCACAGGTCATAAAGGCCAGCATCGTTGCCATATTCGGATGAATCATGCCCGAGCCCTTCGCTGCCCCGGCGATGTGCACCGTCACGCCATCCACTTCAACCGCCACGCACGCTTCCTTTTTCACCAAATCTGTCGTCAGAATGGCTTGGGTAAATTGCTCCGCTCCATCGCTTTCCCCGTTCACACGGTCAGGTAATGACGATATACCGCCAAGCACACGATCCATTTTCAAATGCTCGCCAATCACGCCAG
>NZ_JH601073.1:86355-120807 GCF_000245715.1 Paenibacillus sp. Aloe-11
CATTACTCTCGGCTACACCGAGCTCTCGAGCCGCAGCCGCACGCATGGCGTAGGCATCCTGCTCCCCTTGCTGCCCTGTGCAAGCATTGGCATTCCCGCTATTCACCACTACCGCCTGCAAACGGCCATCTGCCAGGCTCTCGCGGGTCACCTTCAGCGGTGCAGCCTGAAACACATTGGTGGTATACACCGCAGCAGCTATCGCCTCTACCTCGCAACGAATGGCGCCAATATCATTGCGGTCCGTATTTTTCAATCCGCAGTGCAGTCCCCCAGCTGTAAAGCCACGCGGAGTTACGATGCTGCCCCCGTTTACTACTGTAAACCCTACTTTACTCATACTCATAATTATGTGCCCTCGTTCGCAACCTATGGGATGAATGACAGCTAAGCTTGCGTTCCCAAACCTGCCTTCCGTCGTTCCCCGCAACCTGTTGCGGTTACTTGCTTACTTACGGATATACCGGTATGAAGCCGAGCCCGAGGTTCTCCTCCCATCCCATCATCAAATTTAAATTCTGAATCGCCTGTCCGGCAGCACCCTTCACCACATTATCAATGACAGAAATAATCGTAAGGCGCCCGGTTCGGGCATCCGCTGCAAAACCGATATCACAATAATTCGAGCCAAATACTTCCTTCGTCGCTGGCCATACACCTTCGCCACGTACACGGACAAAAGGATGGTCTTTATAGTAGTCTCGGTATAGCCCGATAAGATCCTGATCCGTATGGTCACCTTTCAGCGTGACATAGATTGTACTCATAATCCCCCGGGTCATAGGCACAAGCTGTGTCGTAAACGTGACCGTAACATCCTCGCCCGCAATATCGCCCAGAACCTGTTCAATCTCAGGGATATGCTGGTGCTTATTCACCTTATAAGCCTTAAAGTTCTCGTTCATTTCCGCATAATGCGAAACAAGACTTGTTCCCCGTCCGGAGCCGGATACCCCGGATTTGGCATCCACAATCAGCGTCCGATGATCGATCCAGTCCGCCTTCAGGGCAGGGATAATCCCCAGCAGTGTTGCCGTCGGATAGCAGCCTGGATTAGAAATAAAGGGAACGCCTGCAAGCTTTTTTGCATACACCTCGCTGAGTCCATATACCGCTTGCTTGAGATATTCGGAGGAAGCGGCAGGCTTTTTATACCATGCTTCATACGTTTCCCCACTTCGGAGCCTAAAGTCCCCGGACAGATCAATGACCTTCAGTCCGGCATCCAGAAGCTGCGGTACCAGTTGGGTACTAACACCCGATGGCGTGGCTGTAAAAACCAGATCGGCCTTGGCAGCAATTTCGTGGATATCAACACCGTCCAAATCCTGCACCACGATGTCCGTCAGATGTGGAAACCCGTCACTGATCGGGACACCCGCGCTGGACGAAGATATAACAGATACAATCTCTACCTGCGGATGATGAACCAAAAAACGAATGAGCTCCACCCCGCCATAACCGGTGGAACCGACAATTGCCACTTTTAGCTTGCTGCTCACAGACCTTCCTCCATTCCGTTCCTATGAAATATGTATTATTATACGACTCTATTCATATAAATACAACACACTCATGTAATGTTTTACCGCAAATTTAAAATTGCCGCTCCTGCCTATTCTTTTGACGGACAAGCTATGCAGAGTATAAATAAAGAAATAAAGTAACAACAAAAAACCCCCGTCTGATAAGACGGGGGTTTCCGGCAGGTCACTCCTGTTTTTAGCTTTCCTTTTTAAAGCCTTCTCCCAGCACTTCACGCGTGTTGCTAATGATCACAAAAGCTTCCGGATCTACCAAGCGGACGAGCGTTTTGAGACGAGTTACCTCGTTTTGTCCGACCACAACCATAAGTACAGGGCGTTCCTCATTCGTATAACCCCCACGTCCTGCCAGCTCTGTCAATCCCCGATCTAAGTCCTGCAATATGGCCTGTGTGATCGTTTCCTTTTGATTGGATATAATGTAGGCCACCTTCGAGTAGCTTAGCCCCATTTCCACAGCATCAATGACCTTGCCTGTTACAAACAGCCCAATCAATGCATACAATGCCCGCTCCGGGGACAGGGTAAAGCCAGCCAATGTAATGACCGTGCCATCCATTAGCATGACACAGAGAGAAAGGCTAAAGCCCGTATATTTATGAATAATTTGCGCCAAAATAGCCAGTCCGCCCGTCGAGCCTCTGCCCCGAAATACGGTGCCCAATCCCAAACCCACTCCGATCCCGCCATACAGCGAAGCCAGCAGCGGATTCGTTGTCGGAACCGCCCAATCCTTGGTTACATACACGAATAGCGGCAGCATAATACTCCCCAGCAGAGAGCGCAGTCCATATTTTTTTCCTAACAGCAGCACCCCTGCTATGAATAGGGGAATATTCATACTCCATTGCGTATAGGCCGGTTCCAGACCAAACAGTTCCTCGCCCACGATAGACAGACCCGATACCCCACCGGACGCAATCTGGTTTGGAAGCAGGAACATATTGAAGGTCAGTGCTGTAATGAAGGACCCGAGTATTATCAGCAAAATATCCGTTACATTACGTACGGGGCCGCTGGCGGCAATCCAAGGCTTGCGGCGTCTTCGACGAGCAACGGGAGGATTCAATTGAGACATAAGTTCATGTGCTCCTTTAATTCAAAATACCGTATACACAAAAATTCCTACAGTCCGCAGGCACCCGGTCCGCGGTTCTGTAGGAAAACATACAGGCTATTATTCTGCGTCCAGCTTAATTTGACTGCGCAGGTAACCGTCGATGAACGAATCGAGATCGCCATCCATAACAGCTCCCACGTTGCCTGTTTCCACGCTGGTACGATGATCTTTGACCATACTGTACGGATGGAACACGTAGGAGCGAATTTGGCTCCCCCATGCAATATCAGACTGTTCTCCACGGATTTCGTCCAATTGCTGCTGTTGTTCTTCAATCTTGCGCTCGTAGAGCTTCGAACGGAGCATCGTCATCGCACGTTCACGGTTCTTGATCTGAGAACGTTCATTTTGGCAAGTCACGACAATACCGGTAGGCAAATGCGTAATCCGAACAGCTGAGTCGGTCGTATTAATATGCTGACCACCCGCACCGCTGGCCCGGTACGTATCAATTTTAAGATCTTCCGTGCGAATCTCAATATCCACATCATCCGCAATTTCCGGTACCACATCACAGGATACGAACGATGTATGCCGACGACCGGAGGAATCAAATGGAGAGATGCGGACAAGCCGATGAACGCCTTTCTCCGCTTTAAGATAACCGTAGGCATTATAACCTTTGATTAACAGGGTTACACTCTTGATCCCCGCTTCATCACCTGCCAGATAATCCAGGGTTTCCACCTTGAAGCCCCGTTTTTCTGCCCAGCGTGTATACATGCGCAGCAGCATTTGGCCCCAGTCCTGGGACTCGGTACCGCCTGCTCCCGGATGCAGCTCCAGAATAGCATTAAGCTTGTCATATGGCTGATTTAAAAGCAACTGCAGTTCAAACTCCTGCAATTTGCCCAGCAGCGACCTGACACTGTTTTCAATTTCTCCAACCAGTGTTTCATCGCCTTCCTCATCAGCCAGCTCAGTCATCATGCCTGCGTCTTCATATTCCTGACGAAGCTGTTCATAGCTATCCACAGAAGACTTAACAGCATTCATTTCGGCAATTACACCTTGGGCCTTTTCGTTATCATCCCAAAAATCAGGCGCAGCCATCTTTTCCTCAAAGTTCGCGATCATTTCCTGTTTGAGATCTAAGTCAAAGAGACCCCCTAAGGTTTGTTAGTTTCTTGCCTATTTCTCGTAAATCATGTTTTACACTTGCATCAATCATGATGTCATTCTCCTTTAATATGTGGTTAGGGGGAGTGAAGGCGCGTTGTGAGTTACGGCTGGTGGGTAGGCGCTGCGCGAATGATTTGATCTTCCGATCGCTGTTGCAGTGAGATGCCCTGATTAAAATAACACCTTATAAAAGTGGGCATCCCACTGCAAAGGCGAACGCTGGCGCTTCTCCAGATTCAAATCCTTCGCTCCGCTACCGACCGCCGTAAAGTCAAACCGCTTTTAAATAACCGGCTCTGGTATGTGAGCCGTGTCAAGAGCTGAATTAACTGACAAACAAGCAGGGGCCTGCTTTTTTGTCATAATTATAGCGATAGGAACAACCCTTTCATGAAAAAATTATTCAACCGAATCCTCCAACAAAAGAGCTATCCGTTGAAAACATCAATGTCGTCCCCTGTATGGCACAAAATGGCCGACGGTCAGTGAATGTACTGCCGTCTGCCATTATATGCATTGCACGGAATGGTGTATCTCTATAGCCATCCCTTAATTCAAATCATTATCTTCTGCGTGGGCGAGCAGGGGCGGATTTCTTTTTAGGTGCAGCAGGTTCGCCACTTGTCGAGATTTTATCTTCATCAACGACAGCCTGACGCTCTTGGTTGGATTCAATTTGTGCTTTCATGATGTATGTCGATACTTCCTCTTGGATGCTGCCGATCATAGCATGGAACATTTCGAAGCCTTCAAATTGGTATTCACGTAGCGGATCAGTACCGCCGTAAGCACGCAAGTGAATGCCTTGACGCAATTGATCCATAGCATCAATATGATCCATCCATTTGCTATCAACCGCACGCAGTACGATAACCTTCTCGAACTCGCGTACCATTTCCTCACCAATCATCTCTTCACGGCTGTGGTATCTGGCGGTAACTTTCTCGAAGATCATTTCTACCATCTCTTCTCTTTCCTTGCCCCACAGATCGTCACGAGTCAGTGTATTTTCCTCAAGCAGGTTGTTATTCACATACTCTGCAACTTCTTCAAGCTCCCAGTTTTCAGGAATGTCATCCCCGCAATGAGCTTCCACCACACGCTCAATGACAGGCTTGATCATATCAAACACAATTTCCTTAATATTCTCTGATTCCAGCACTTCACGGCGCTGTTTGTAGATAATAGCACGCTGCTGGTTCATGACATCGTCATACTGGAGGACGACTTTACGCTGATCAAAGTTGTTGCCTTCGACGCGTTTTTGCGCTGATTCAATAGCACGTGTAATCATGCGGCTCTCGATTGGCTGGTCTTCTTCAAAGCCCAAGCGCTCCATCATATTCAGTACGTTATCCGCACCAAAGCGCTTCATCAATTCATCGCCGAGTGACAAGTAAAACTGTGTGGACCCTGGATCGCCCTGACGTCCTGCACGTCCGCGAAGCTGATTATCAATACGGCGGGATTCATGACGCTCTGTACCGATGATATGCAATCCACCGAGTTCTGGTACGCCTTCGCCCAATACGATATCAGTACCACGTCCTGCCATATTGGTAGCGATAGTAACTGCGCCAGCTTCACCTGCGTGGGAAATAATCTCCGCTTCCTCAGCGTGATACTTGGCGTTAAGCACCTTATGACGAACGCCTTTGCGTTTCAGCATCTCAGAAAGCAGCTCCGAGTTTTCAATAGAAACCGTACCTACCAATACTGGCTGATTCTTTTTGTTACGCTCCAGAATTTCATCCACCACTGCATGGAATTTACCTTTTACGCTCTTGTATACAACGTCAGGCATATCTACACGCTGGTTAGGTCGATTCGTTGGAATCTGGAGTACTTCCAGACCATAGATTTTTTTGAATTCTTCTTCTTCTGTTTTCGCTGTACCCGTCATACCCGCCAATTTGCGGTACATACGGAAGTAGTTTTGGAATGTAATCGTCGCCAGCGTCATGCTTTCATTTTGTACAATGATGTTTTCTTTGGCTTCAATGGCCTGATGCAAACCATCACTGTAGCGACGTCCAGCCATCAGACGGCCTGTGAACTCATCGACAATCAGGACTTCACCGTCAGCTACGACATAATCCACATCCAGGCGCATAATAGCGTTAGCCTTCAATGCCTGTACAATGTGATGGTTGATCGTCACACTTTCCTGATCGTACAGATTTTCCAGTCCGAAGAAATTTTCAGCCTTGGATACGCCGTTTTCAGTCAAGGCAACCGACTTCACCTTAATATCCAGCGTGTAATCTTCTTCAACATTCAGGCTCTTCACAAAACGGTCAGCTGCGAAATACAGCTCTGTCGATTTTTGAGCTTGTCCTGAAATAATCAATGGTGTACGAGCTTCATCGACGAGAATGGAATCCACTTCGTCAATGATACAGAAGTACAATGGCCGCTGTACCATCTGCTCTTTGTAAAGCACCATATTATCGCGCAGATAATCAAATCCAAACTCATTGTTCGTACCGTACGTGATGTCACAGGCGTAAGCTTCCTGCTTGGCGGCATGATCCATATTCGCCAAATTCAGCCCTACAGTCATCCCCAGGAAGTTATAGATTTGTCCCATTTCTCCGCTGTCACGCTGTGCCAAATAGTCGTTGACCGTAACCACGTGCACGCCTTTGCCCAGCAAAGCATTCAAATAAACCGGCAGCGTACCTACCAATGTTTTACCTTCACCGGTTTTCATTTCGGCAATTTTACCTTCATGCAGCGCAATACCGCCCAGCATCTGGACATCATAATGACGTTTGCCCAGCACCCGCTTGGACGCTTCACGAACGGTTGCAAAAGCTTCCGGCAGAATTTCTTCAGCCGTAGTACCTTGTTCAATCCGCTCTCTAAACTCCGCCGTCTTCGCTTTCAGTTCCTCATCCGAGAGCTTTTCAAAATCCGGCTCTATTTTATTGATCAGTTCAACCGTCTTCATTAAACGCTTGACGTCACGTTCATTTGTATCACCAAAAATTTTCTTGACAATTCCTAGCATGGTTTACCCCTTTCACGCAAAACAATTAATTAATAGAATCAATTTCACAATAAGAAAGGGTCCATGATGAAATTGATTCCTGATATGTTTGACAGGCCCGGCTGTACCAGCCCATCGTGCGATGTTCTTTGCATAAATTGTAACAGTTTGTAGGACATGCCGCAACACAAGCAGCCTCAGGAATTGCATCCGGTTAAAGATACCAGAGCAATTGACGCAAGAAAGACACATATAAAAGAGCCTTACCCCGCCAGATTCGCAGGGATAAGGCTCGTCGTTATTATCATTTTCCCTAATATCCATAAAACATGATTGCATTAATAATGTACTATTCATTTTAAAATAAGATGAGCTTCTAACTCTACAAACTATTCCCGTTCGATCAGACCATACTTACCGTCATTGCGTTTGTAAACCACGCTGACCTCTTCGTTATCGATATTGGCAAATACGAAGAAATTATGTCCAACCATGTTCATTTGAAGAATAGCTTCTTCCACATCCATAGGCTTCAATAAGAAACGCTTGGTGCGAACGACCTCCAGCTCATCCAAGTCTGCATCCTCAGCCACAACCACGCTGCCTGCCGGATCTTCCACAAAAAGAGTTTTCAAACTGCCTTTTTGACGGAATTTTCGGTTTAGCTTGGTTTTGTTCTTGCGGATTTGCCGCTCAAGCTTGTCTACCACGGCATCAATGGACGCATACATGTCATCGCTTTCGTCTTCGGCACGGAGTACAAGCCCCGGCAAAGGAATGGTTACTTCTACAGTATGCAAATCTCTGGTTGTGCTTAACGTTACACTTCCGTCAGACGTCGGGGGTGCATCGAAATACTTTTCAAGTCTGCTGAATTTCTTATCAACGTAGTCCTTCAAAGCGTCGGTAACCTCGATCTGTTGACCTCGTACTGTTAAGTTCATAGGGCACGCCTCCTTTGCCCCTTCAGTATAACACATATGTTAACGCCAAGTAAAAAAAACACCCAACATTTCGAAGCTATTTTACAAAATTCTTCATATTTCGATAAAACGCCTCTGGTAACGCCATCCTTTGAAAAAGTAATGTTTAATTATACGAAAGGATTATTACATCCAGCTTAGCTGGTTCTTCCCAGTCGAAGATCCTCCAAGTATAGCGGATTGGAAGAGATGGAAAGTAGGAGGCTAATCCATGGCTTTTATTCAGCGTTACGTAACGAACCAGACGGGAACTGTCACCTTTACCGGAAATACACTTGGGCTGGCACGTTCCAATTCGGCAGCCGTCACATTTCAAGTTTCTGTCGTCAGTCTGCCATAGCCGCCGCAAATTACGAATCAGTCGACCGTTAGCTTGATAAAAACTGTCAATACCGTCAACGCGCAAATTGGTTCAACACTGCTCTATACACTAACGTTAACCAATACTGGCAATATCGCCGTTATACCTGTGCTGTCAGATAATATCCCGGCTGGCTCTGAGCTACTGCATAACAGCGTCGGTGTTAACGACATCCTCGTCCCTGGAGCTTCACCGATTACAGGTATTACAATTGGCTCGCTTGTTCCTTCCAGCAGTATCGTGGTAAGCTTCCAAAACAGTCGTCTCATTTCTGCCAACTCCACCTAAATTGACCGAGACGTTGGGCAAGCGAACTTTACTTACTCATCACCTGACGATAGAGTACTGAGCGGTTCCATCACATCAAATACAGTCAATGTCACCGTATCCGCACCCTAATATCCAGGTGACAAAAGCACCAACTTGGCAGCCGCTGTAGTCGGCGATACGATCAGATACACACTGAGCATCACGAATAGCGGTGTATATCTGGTCACAGATACCGTTGTAACCGATACGATTCCGGCTGGAACCTCCTTTGTTCCAGACAGTGTGCTCATCGACGGCGTAGCCTTCCCTAATGCTTCTCCGGTTGCTGGAATTGACATCGGTAATGTTGCACCTGGAAATACATTTGTCGCAAGCTTCCAGACGTCCGTGCAAACTTTGCTGTAGCCTCCACTGCTCACAGGTATCGTAGCCGTTACGTTTACCAGCAGAACATTCACCGGCACTACCTTTTCCGATCCGCTTATCGTGTCTGTATTCCAGCCGCTTATTGCACTTACCAAAACGTCCAGCACGCTTACCGCCTCTGTCGGAAAGCCCCTTACCTATACGGTCCAACTTAACAACTTTGGCAACGTAACTACCGAAGCTACTTTGCAAAAGCCACCATCGAATACACCTCACGTCATAGTGGAGGAGAGACCATCCAGGAAAGCACCCAATCCAACACTATCGATGTGACCGCTATTGCAGCCATTCCCAAGCTTACACCTAGCTCCAGCGCTCTGCGTGTTGGGGAAGAGGATACCTTGTCCTTCACCGTCCATGTAGAAAACATCGGCAATACTCCGCTGAAGGAGCTACTGCTCACTGCACCATTCGCAGCCGAGGATTTCCTTTTATTGCGAACCGTTACCGTAAACTCTGGCCACTTCCGTATCCTAAGCTGCTTCAAGGTCTCCCATTGGGTCGCCTTGATCCCAACCATCAAGCCGTCATCGTCTTCTCCTTTGATATTGAAACCGCGCTCCGTCCTTATCTGATAGCCCAGGCTATCCCGCGCTATCAATTCCGTTATCCCGACGGACGCATAGAGAAACAATCTGCTTCCTCCAATACTATTTTTGTGGAGATGGCTAACTTTGACGGTTCTGTAGAATAATTTTTCATTACTCAGAGCTTCCTTACCACCGTGTAAGGGACTCTTTTTATGTTGGGGTTTCAGAAAATCCTTATGTATTTTGAAAACATAAAAAAGCCCTGGAATGCATTCCAGGGCAGTTGCTAGCGTGTTATCCATTGCTAACCATCTTACCAATTATGTAGGTCGGCTATGCCGGGGATGATTATAGTTTGGTTACGTTAGCGGCTTGTGGTCCACGTGCGCCTTCAACAATGTCGAACTCCACGTCTTGTCCTTCTTCAAGTGTTTTGAAGCCTTCTGTTTGAATTGCGGAAAAATGTACGAATACGTCGCCGCCTTCAGCAGTTTCAATGAAACCATAACCTTTTTCAGCGTTAAACCATTTTACTTTACCTTGCATGCACTAACATTCCCTTCGTCATCAAATGAAGTGAAGCTCTCGCCCACATTTCCGACTATACCACCCAAACTTATCCATTGTCAATTGGAATTGATAATGTTTTCTTACATTTTTTTACCACAAATTAGGATTAAGTATTGATTTAATCAAGGCAGTATATGCAAAAATAAAGGAGCTCCTCAGCTCCTTTACCCCGTACAAATTTATTTGAAACAAAAAAATTAAATAGTTTTCTTCTATAATTAAATTACAGAAGAGCTCCATCACAGAAAATTCCGCAAGAGATATTTTTCCTGCTCATGCTCCATCCTCATATGAGACGACTATTCATGGTCATCATTAGAAGTTGGTCTCATATCAGATTTTTACTTTATTGGATTTTCTCCAGAAACTGATCTCGTATATCTGGCCCATATCTTACGAATCGCCTGGACTACATCCTGTACATCCTGATCTGTCATCTTAGGAAAAAGAGGGAGTGTTACTGCTGTCCGATAATATTCCTCAGCGTTCGGGCACAGTCCTTCCTCATATCCGAGGTGTTGGTAATAAGGCTGTAGGTAAACAGGAATGTAATGCACATTTACACCAATATTTTCAGACTGTAGCGCCTCAAATATCGTTTTCCGATCTGCTTTAAAATACTCCGGTAGCCAACGAATCACGTATAAGTGCCAGCTGGAGTGCGCCCCAGCAAGCTGTTCAGGAAGGACAATCCCGGTCAACTCACCCAAAGCTTCATTGTACGCCCGAGCGATCGTGCGACGCTTCTCTACAAATGCATTCAGCTTGTCCATCTGGGAATTCCCCAATGCAGCCTGGATATCTGTCATACGATAGTTATATCCCAGTTCCTGCATTTCGTAATACCAAGGGCCGTCGTTTTTTGTCATCTCCTGTGGGTCGCGTGTCATACCATGGCTACGGAACAATAACAATTTTCGATAAAATTCCTCAGAATTCGTCGCAATGATGCCACCCTCGCCTGTCGTAATATGCTTGACCGGATGGAAACTGAACATGGTCATGTCCGCCCATGAACCTACTTTGCGCCCATGGTAATCCGCCCCCAAAGAGTGAGCCGCATCCTCAATGAACACCAGCCCACGGTCCCGGCACAACATCGATATCTTGTCGAGTTCAGCCGGCTGACCCGTAAAATCGACGGCTATGACCGCCCGAGTATGCTCGGTAATCCGCTCTACAATCCGATCCGCATCAATGTTGTAGGTGTGCATATCAATGTCGGCGAACACCGGTGTTCCTCCCTGGTATAACACACAATTACTACTGGCGAGGAACGTAAGTGGTGTTGTGATAACCTCATCGCCTTGTCCAATCCCAGCAGCAAAACAGGCTCCATGCAGTGCAGCAGTTCCGTTGGTGAACGCCACCGCATACTTGGCACCTACATACTCAGCAACCTTCGCCTCAAATTGCTGAATCGCAGGTCCCTGCGTAACAAACCCGCTACGGAGTACATCCACGACAGCTTGAATATCTTTATCGTCAATCCATTGCTGTCCATATGGCAGCAGTGTATCACGCACAGGTCCAGTTATTACATCATCGGACATTCGATTAACCCCCTCTATGCTTAAAACAAACTAGATCATGCCGCTCTCGCGAATCCAGACCGTCGTACGCCGGATACCTTCTTCCAAATTAATACGCGGTTCCCAACCAAGTAACTCCTTCGCCTTCGCCGAGTTACACAACAGCTTTTGAATCTCACTTTGCGGATGGATGTGTTCCACATGCTTGATACGGGACTGATCACCACTAATCAGAAATGCCAGATCGTTCACAGAAATATCCTGCCCCAATCCCGCATTGACAATCTGACCATTGACACGGTCGCTAAATCCAGCCTCCACGACGAAGCGAGCGCAATCCTCAACGTACAGAAGATCACGGGTTTGTGTGCCCTCTCCATAGATGTTAAGGTCTTTACCTTCCAAATGGTTTTTAATGAAAATTGCAACTACGCCGCCCTCGCCGCCTGTCTTTTGAAAAGGACCATACGTATTAAACGGGCGAATAACCACTGTCGGTAAACCATAAGCGAAATAGTAGGATAATACCATATTCTCAGCAGCTACCTTCGCTCCTGCATAAGGAGAAGCCGGCTTGGTCGGATGCAACTCAGTAATGCCTTGATCGTCGCTACAGCGGTCATATACCATACATGTACTCATAAAAACTACCTTGGTTTGATGCTTGCGGCACTGCTCCAAGATTGCGAAGGTTCCCACCGTATCGTTATTAAAAGTAGTGCGTGGATCATCAATAGAATCCTGTACATTTATGGAAGCTCCCAAATGGTAGCAAATTTCAAAAGAATGCTCTTTGAACAATCGTTCCAACAGCACTTCATCCAAAATGCTTCCCCGGATGAATTCTTTAAAGCCGCTATGTTCGACCAATTCCGACAAATTTTCTTCACGACCATTCGACAAATCGTCGACAATCCAAACCTGATGCCCATCCTCCAACAGACGCTTGGCAACCCAACGCCCAATGAAACCAGCGCCACCAGTGAGTAAAATGTTCATAAGTGCAACTCCTGTCTATTTCATTTTGTCGAGACTCTTCATAGTGAATAGCCTGATTGTACTTACTCTATAACCTGTGGCTCACAGGCACTTAAAATAACCCCCAGTTTACTGGCGTACCTTTAGGGGTATTCTCTTTCACTGATTTTCCAATAATTTCGTCTAGAAATTTTGTCGGCAATCCTAAGCCTGGACGAATTGCCTTAATATGCTCCCTAGTGATCATTTCACCCTTTTGGATGTCCTTGGCGATATAGAGAGACCTTCTATGCTTCAAAGACTCCTTTTCTCGTTCCGTTGCACCATATGTAATATGACCGATAGACTGCCAGGCACGTTCTGCTTCCGTCACCAGCGCAGCCATTTCTTCAGGCTCCATGGAAAAGGCTGAGTCCACTCCACCGTCAGCGCGGCGCAACGTAAAGTGCTTTTCAATTACCGTCGTCCCTAAAGCCACACTCGCCACCGACACGCCAACCCCCATTGTATGATCCGATATACCAACCTGGCAACCGAATAGTTGCTCCAAATGAGGAAGCGTCGCAATATTCGTATTGTCTGGCGATGCAGGGTAAGTACTTGTACATTTCAGTAAAACAATGTCCTTGGCGCCAGCCTCCTTCGCTGCACGAACTGATTCATCTAGTTCAGCCACCGACGCCATACCTGTTGAAATGATCAGTGGTTTGCCTGTTGCCGCAACCTTTCGAATTAATTGGATGTCCGTATTTTCAAAGGAAGCTATTTTATAAGCAGGCACTTTCAATGATTCAAGAAAGTCGACAGCTGATTCATCAAAAGGAGTGCTGAACGCCAAAATCCCCAACTCTGCACATTTATTGAAAATGGGTTCATGCCATTCCCATGGCGTATATGCTTCCTGATAAAGACTATACAACGAATTGCCTTTCCACAGACTGTTTGGGTCCTCAATGAAAAAGTCGCCCTCATGAATGTCCAACGTCATTGTATCTGCTGTATAAGTTTGGAGTTTGAGCGCATCCACTCCAGATGCTGCCGCAGCTTCCACGATGGCAAGCGCCCGATCGAGCGACTGATTATGATTACCAGACATTTCTGCTATTATAAAAGGCTTGTGTTTCTTACCGATCCAACGGTCTCCAATTTGGAATTCCACTATAATTCCCCCTTCAATATGGAAAGGATGGGATGTCTCCCGCTCCTTCTCTGCGTCTCCGTCAAAGCCAGAACCGCCCTGCTCTGCTCAGCTAGCAATTCGGGCTTATTTAGCAATTTCTCCAGTATATCTGTAACTTGTTCAGTCCTGACCTCCCCACTTGCCCCCATATACCATGCAAGCCCCCGTTTTGCTGCTTCCACAACAGTTGCCTTCTGATTTTCAGCCACGGTGATAATCACGGAAGGCACACCCATATAGCAGCGCTCCCACATAGAGATTCCACCTGCACCGATCGCCAAATCCACTGAGGCTAACAGCTCCGCCATATTCGAACAATTCTCATAAAACGTAACATGGTCAAAAGAAGAGAATGCTGCTCGCAGTTCTGGTACACGAGAGTTGGCTGGACCTGCAACTACAATAAAATGAAACTGTTTTCCGATTTCGCTTTCAACGACAGGCAGCATTTTCCCCAACTCATTTGTTGGATCACTTCCACCGAAATTAACAAGAATGCATTGACATTGTGTCCGAGCGACCACTTTTTCCGACAGACGGAAAAAGTCGTTCCGTAGCAATGCAAATTCCGGGCCCAATAGTTGAAGTGCATGCTCCGGCAGCAATCCGATATATCTTTTATCCATATCTGGATATAAGTTCTGGTCCAATAGTACGTCACAATCATGTGGCCGATTTGCCAGGTCATCAATCACCAAGATATTGCGGACATAAGGACGGAGCAATTGCTCCCAACGGGCATCTAAGCCATAATGGTCCACAATAAGCCAATCGCATTGTTCACCACCTACAGTTGCAGTCTCCTGGGCATCCCGATCCATCTCTAAGGGTTCCTCATCAGTTCCCGATAGACAGGAAAGACTATAGCCTCTGCAGCAAATATCTTCAGCCAAAGCTTGCGGTATATCAGCATTACACACAAAGCGGATATCTGCTGGTATGTTATCCCGTATACTCAAGGCAAGGGTAATGCACCTCATCACATGCCCGATTCCCAGTCGAGAAGAGGCGTTTGCCCGTATCAAGATCTGCATTTTCATTGGGATACATCCCAAGCAGTCGTAGTCTCAAACAATTGGTCCAAAGTTTCCACTTCCACATCTGCATTATATTCCTCAGGCTTTACGGTATCCTTAAAATGCCCTCGACGAATTCGAATCGTGCGGTACCCTAAAGGCCGTATACCCACAAAGTCTTTGTTCGGATTATCTCCAATATATATAATATCGGACGGATCAACCTTTTCCGTTTGCGCGATGAGCTGGAAACAATAAGGAGAAGGTTTAGATCTATGTCTCCCGTATCGATAGGTGATATAGCATTTCCTCACCCGCTCTTCCAAACCTAGTGCTTTAATCTTGTTATATTGTACGACCTTGTTGCCATCCGTCACAATATAGATCGGGGAGCCTTCGACCGCCAGGCGCTCCAAAACCGCATCCGCATCAGGGGATAGTGTGATGTCCGGTCGATGAAGCCTATAAATCGATAGGCATTTCCTGATATTACGCCGTGTTGCCATCCCATAATGTTCAAGCACTCTGTCAAAGACCTTTCCTCTACCCTCTTGCTCCAGCACATCCCACATGATTGAGAAGGCCTCCTGTGAGTTTATACCAAATTGCTCGCTCAAGTAAGAAGCGACCGCCTGAAATCCGCTTCGAACAAAAGTAATTTCTTCGTACAAAGTATCATCAAGATCAAAAACAAAAACCTTCATAAGATTAGGTCCTCCGCATGCCGAACTAGCATTTTCTCATGCACAGATCTATGAAAGAACAAGTCGTCAATTTGAGTCCCCTCGCTCTCCTTCAGAAACCAGAAAAAACTATCCAGCCCCATTGCTAATGATAGCGTCGACGCTCCCCCAAACCGACAGTTACACTCAATTAGATGCTGCCGTTTATCTCCATCCACTATAAGCTGGAAGATAACATGACCACGAAAGCGGAATTGCTCTGCAATCTGCTGACACAGTTCCTCTATTTCCGGGTAACGAACTGATGTCGTGATCTGTGACTCCCCATTCATCACCCAATTGCGTTGCCGAACAATGGCCCCCACAGCCTTACTTTCACCTGTCAAGAACACATCAACACTATACTCCATCCCTTGGATCAGAGGCTGAAATACCGGGTTTAGCATTCTTTTCGCATGCCTTTTAGTTTCATGGGGGCTAAGACCAATACCCGCATTGATTGAACCGGCCCCAAATCGCTCTTTTACCACATATTGTCCAACGTTATAGTAGGAGGATGTTGCTATAGCTTCAAGCTCTGTGAATGTTGGAATTACCGGATATCCCTGTTTCACCAGTACCTCATAAAAGCGTAACTTGTCCAAACATAGCTCTACTGCATCAACATCCGATATCATAACTCTAATGCCGGCCTTCTCTAGTTGTTGCCGCTGCTCTGCAAAATATAGTAATTCTCCGTCTCTGCTCGGAATGATTACTGAAATTTCTTGTGCATGACAGTAGCTGATAAGACTATCCACCGTCAAATCTTGTAAAGAAGGACAAAGCCAGAATACATCAACCACATACTGCCCTAAACAGCTAGCACTAATATCCGCTCCATACAACTTGGCCCCTGGACGGGCACGATGCAGGGCATCCCTTACCGCTTTAATCATAGGCACCTTCTGACTGATACTCATGATCATGACATTCATACCGCAAACCTCGCTTTATCAGTCATCACTTTATTACTCGCCTAGCTTTTTTTGTTTTACCTCCGCATTGATCAGCGCCAGTTCAGGTTGACGCTCAAGTAGCGAAAGTATCTCGTTCCAATGGAAAATGTTTCCTGTATATAACTCCCCATAAATCCTGGAAATCAACTCCCAATCCTCGGGGGTATCTAACGTCAACCTGTATCGACTAAAATCTGTGCTGCTGCTGTATGCATGGATATGAAATAAATCAGGATGCTGGTAAATGTAGGGTGTAACGTGCTCGTATTCATATTCTTTCGTGGCATGAAAATACGATCGGCTTAAAGCATCAAAGGTAAACACTTCTGTATCCAGTCCCCGTGCAAAAGTACCACTTAAACCACTGCTAGAATAATCTAAATCATTGTCCAAAAAATGAGTAATGACTTTATTGGAAATAAGTGGGTCCAAAAGAGGACAATCCGACGTAATTCGCACAACAACATCTGCTTTTACTTCCTTTGCCGCTTCATAGTAACGGCTGAGGACATTCGCCCGGCTTCCCCTGAAATAGTTTACCCCGTAATGGCTTGCCTCCTGACAAATATGGTCATCCTCCGTCTCCGTGGTCGTAGCCACGATGACCTGGTTCAAGGTAGGAATTGCAAGTACCCTATTAATCACATGTCCCAGAACTGTCTGATCCCCTAGTTTGTTCATAACCTTGCCAGGAAGACGCGTAGATCCCATACGGGCTTGGATAATGGCAGTAATATTCATGAATATTCGCCTTTCTTTTATTCAATAATGATATAAGAACATAGTGGATTCATAGGATCTCTTCTAATGGCATATCGACTTAAACCCAATACTTCTTTTAAAGCGATTGTCTCACCAGGAAGTGCACTATAGTTAAGCTCATCAAAAGCTAAAACACTTCCTTTTGTGAGATGGCTTGAAATAGCCTCCAGGCATTTTTTTGTAGGTTTATATAAATCAAAATCAAAATATGCTAATGAAACAATAGTTTCAGGATGATCAGATAGATAAGTCGTAATACTATCCGTTGCATCTCCCTTTATCAACTCATATTTTTTAATGTGGGAAATCGGACTTTCTTGTTCATGAAATTGCATCACACTGTCCAAGTACTCAAAATAGTTAGGAGTAACAGAATAATCTCCTTTACTGACGTGCTGACCATCCTTAATATCTACTTCAGGAAAGCCTTCAAACGTATCAAATCCAATAATTTTTCTATTATAATTATATGGTTCATATATACCTCTTAAATTTTCATATAACGACAGATTCTGTCCCCATCTCACTCCAAATTCCATAATAACTCCATGAACATTTATAATCTTCTTATATAATTCATTAATGTATAATAGCCTTGAGAGAGTTTGTCTTCTTAGATAAATTCCCATATTATCCAAAATTTCCTCATCAGGAATGGGTGAATTCTTCATTATCTCCACGAATTTTTGTTTACCTTTTTTTTCTTCATTACTTGAGTTTCCTAAATACCTAATTGAATCCATATGTTACTCTCCCCTATTTTTTTATAGAATTCTTTTTTCAGTGCTTCTCGAACGGTAAATACTAACACATCAAATGCTCTTTAAATCTCTTTCCATGTGTTTATTTTCAATTTTTCATATCCTGTTCGACAACAATTAAATCAGATTCTCTGATATTAACCAGTCTATAATCACGTTTTTAGCAATTGGAAGCTCATTTGGCTTAATAATCTTATTTGATAACGTTTGATTTTTATTTTTAGAAAGTGACGGTATAATATACATTTGCTCTGTTTCTAGAGCATTTAGTCGTTCGTCTTCAGTCATTAATTCTTCAAACATCTTCTCGCCTGGACGAAGTCCTATCCGTTTAACTTCGACTTTAGTTTTGATCCCGGATTTTTCTAAAAAAACCTTTATGAGCGCTTCGGCTAAGTCACCAATTCGCACAACAGGCATTTTCAGGACAAAGACTTCCCCCCCCTGTGCATCCTCGTTAGCTTGCAGGATTAATTCAATCGCCTGTGAAGGGGTCATCATGTATCTCAACATCTCTGGATCTGTAATGGTGATTTCGCCATTTTCCAAAATTTGTTTCTTGAATAATGGAATAACGGAGCCACGTGAACCCATCACATTTCCAAAGCGAACCGAAGAAAATATAGTAGACTTGGAGCCCTTTTGATATTCAGAGGCCGAAATCAGACGCTCTGCTGTTAGCTTGGTTGCACCATAAGTGTTAGTCGGAGAAATAGCCTTATCCGTACTTGTGAAAAGTACTTTTTTCACTCCATTCTCCAAAGCCGCTTGAATGACATTCTGAGTGCCTATTACATTGGTTTGTACAGCCTCAAACGGGTTATACTCACATGAAGGCACGTGCTTCATTGCGGCTAAATGGAATACGTAATCAATATCCTCCATTGCTCTCATCAATCTTTGCTGATCTCTCACATCACCAATCAGAAAACGCAATTGATTAGAGTGGGCTTGAAAATCTATATTCATTTCATACTGTTTATGCTCATCACGGCTAAAAATACGAATTACACTCGGCTCATCTTTCAAAAGTCTCTGCACCAGTTGACGCCCTATTGTTCCCGTTCCACCTGTGATTAATATTTTCTTCCCTTTGTAGGTTTCCTTCTGCATTTTGAACACGTCCCTTGTCCTTTAACTCTTTATATTATCTATTCTGCGAATTGCTTCTATAAACAGTTCTTCAAGCATCGGAATTTTATCCAGTATTTCATTTCCTAGCTTACCAAGATGCTTGTGTATCATATCGGCTTTACGCGAGAGATTTTGCTCTATAGCGATCAAAGGCTGCTGCTGGTCAAACAGACCAATTTCCAGTGGGAGTACGGTTTCTATAATGGGAACGAACCAATCTCTACTTACAATGCTGGTCCAACGTTGTTCAATTTCGACAATCGCATTATGACACCTCAGCGGCTTCATTCGGCTCCACTCTCTAATATTTCCGATCGTTTTCAACATGACTTTCAATTCTTCCCTGAATTGGGCGAAATCATTGAGCGTATGCTGTATTTTCCCTTTAACCTCTTCGATACGATTTTCATTTATAAAAAAGGGTTGATTACGTTGAATATTTGCTATTGCATCGTGCTCAATATGTTCCTCGGCAATCATATCATATACTTCTTCAATCGGCTTCCAAACGGTTCCCTCTAGCGCGGCCCCGTTACGAGTCGTATTAATGAATTCAATGCTGGATAAAGCTGCGAACAAATTCTCTAGTGCGTCTTTCATAAACAATAAGCTTTCATTCGTTGCATTATATTCACCGTGCACGTTCAATACCTGTTGCAATGCCTTCTCCACAATCGATGCTTTGTGGGATTCTTCAACATGTCCTAATCCATCAGCGTAGAACTTATTACCTGGGAAGGATAAATCCTGCCCCATCAGTACGACACGCCGAGCACCCAGCCACACAGCCGCCTGTATAGCTGAGCCTACAACCGTCGGTGTTGCCGTTATAGCTACCTGTGTCCGGTCAATTCCTAAATAATACTGCGAAATATGATCATTGCTTAGCACAAAATGAACGGTATCTTTCTGCTTGCGGTCTGTAATTCCAAAATAAGAGGTAGACCCATACAATAAAGGAGCTTCTAACGTTTCAGGCTGAGAAAACACCTTATCATTGATAATCCCCCCATCCAGCGTGACCGCTAAATGCGGCTGTATCCCCTGTTTAACTAGTGCCTGAATACTGGAGCCTGCCGCGATAACAAGAGCATGGGGTCTTACACGCTTAATCCACTCAATATCCTGCTGGAGTGACGGGCCTGAAGCGATAATGAAAGCCGTACTACCGGGAAAGGAAAATTTCAAATCATCAATAGAGGGCGAGGTCAGCATCCCTGCCATCTGGTACATACAGTTACGAATCCAGTCCTGTCGAAAAAGATGATGCGTGCGTTGGTTTGATTCATAGGTGTGATTGTATTCTTCCAATTTTTCTTTAACATCACGTAATACATCCATCTCTACCTCGAGATAATGACGAAGTGCTACAAAAGCTAACTCTCGCTGCATATGGACAGACGCCATATAAAACAGTGAGTTCAATTGGGAATCACCAATGGCCAGCCAGTACAAATTGGGATGCTCTAAAAGACTCCGCATATCATAACTGCTAATGGACTTTAGGAACTGGTATTCATCCGGTTCATATACAAAAAGCAAGCGGTCAGGATACATTTCAAGGATGTCAGCAATGCCAAGACCCTGGCCAAATCCATAAACAAAGACACATTCTATATTTTCTACCGATTGCTGAACCGCCTCCAACCAAATATGATCTTTTTCTACGGGTTCATTATAAGACTTGGGATCCTGAGCCCCAGTTGGCTCAAGCTCGAGTATTGTATTAGCAGCATGTGGAAAGCGATACTGTATAGCAGCCAAGTTCATTGATAAAATTGTCAAGACCATACCACCATTCATATTGATTCTTCTTAATTAATATATCGGACTGTAACATGAAGGAGTGAACCTTGCAAATAAAAAAAATCCCCCCAGTAATGACTGAGAGAGATTATAATACCATTTATTTACGGTGGTCTATAAAAAGACTGTCAACCGAATAAGCACGCTGGTAAGCATTTTGTTGAATTCGAATATTACCTTTTTTCTCCATCCAACTCCCCGCTTCATCTTTTAACTTATTCATGCGATTCAATATCGGCCCATCCATATCTAAGATGAAGCCAATTTCTTGTTTGTCTTCCTCAGTAAGATAAGCACGATATTTTTCCATTGCATGCACAATTTCCTGTCGACGATCTACAAAAGTAACTAATTCTTCCTCTTCCATGATTGAGAGCCGTTTAGTCATCTCTATTGTCATTTCTTTTAATGCTTGAATAAGGGCTTGCACACTGTTACTGTCCATCAGCTACCTGTGACCGAGCTTGGTAGTTTGCTCACTTCCACCCAAGCCTCACGAAGATCCGTTAGATGTCCCTCTACTTCCCGAGCCTTGGACACATCTTTATGAACGTTAGCCTCAATCAGACAATGCAGCATATATTCATAAATTCTTAATAAATCCTGTGCAATCGGATAGTCAAAATTCAAGGCGGATATTAATTCATGGATGATAGCTTGTGATTTACAAAGATTATAGTTCGCTTTCCCGTAATCTTCATCTAAAATCCCGTCTATACCTGCCCGAGTAAAACGAATTGCCCCATCATACAGCATAATCAGAAGTTTAGGCTTGGAGGCAGTTTGGGCTTGAGCCTGCTGATACTTCTGGTAAGGGGATTGAATCAAATGTATGACCTCCTTATTTATCTAAAGCTGGACAAACTAGAAGAAGTGCTATTATATTTATTAATTGCCGTCTCCATAGCTGTGAATTTTTTGTAGTAATTCGTTTCTATCATATTCAATCGGGCTGTCATATCGGTAATTCTTCTGTCAATACTCGTTAACTCTGTTCCCATTGTGCTGTTGATAAGGAATGAAGCACTAAGATCAGTACTTACCTTTGAGGTTCCTGCCTTGTCAGCTAATTTTTGCAGCGAAGTATTGGATATTTTTCTCATGCGTGCAAAAATCCCGTCTTGATCCGTATATTTATTACTTTGTGCTGTAGCAGAATCCTGCTTACTGAAAAAGTTGGTCACAATATCAGGATCTTTATCTAAAGCAGCTTTCAGCTTATCTGTATCTAAAATAAGTTTCCCTTTTGTCTGATACGTACCTGTTGTTATACCGAGCTGGGCAAGACTAATTGTTGTACCGTCGTCCAGTTTAACTCCCTGAGTCATTGCATTACGCATATCCGCTGCTGCACTCTGCAAAATGTCGTCATTTTTAAGCATTCCACTTTTAGCTTTATTGGTCCAAAGTGTGATTTCATCATCACTCATATCCTTTTTTTGGTCAGTTGTTAAAGGTGCGTATTTTTTGTATCGTTCTTCACTTACTTTATTATTTAACGTAGAGAGAAGATCATTGTACGCGTCAACAAACCCCTGAACCGTTTCAACCAGCTTATCTGTATCTTTGGCCACCTCAATGCGTGTCGAAGTACTTCCACTGGCACTATTAAGCGTAAGTTCGACACCATTCATCGTGAAGGTATTGGAGGATCTTGTCATATCCAAACCATTTACAGTGAGTTTAGCGTCTTCACCGCCTGTAATGGTACTCCCCAGCTTTAAAGCAGAGAATATATCTCCACTAAGCTCAATATCTTTAGCTCCAGTCGTTTTACTTGTTAGAGAAACCTTACCTGTGGCGGAGTCATAGATGGCACTCACACCAGCTTGCTTATTTGAATTGATTTTATTAACAAAAGAATCTATCGTTTCATTGACAGGATCTATCTCTATAGATGCTTCACCTATTTTTACTGTTACTGGGACGGTTCCTGAGATTCCCGAACCTTTAATGTCTTGTAGCTTAACAGTTCCCCAATCGGTTGGTGCAGAAGCAGGAGCATTGAGCTCAATCGCTGCAGAAGAAGTAGTGCTTGATGCGGTTGCCAGCGAGGTCACTTTTACATCCAATATTCCACTGGCCGATGAAGAAACCTTTGCACTAACCGCACTCGTATTTCCAGTGATATTCGCCTTTTGAGCACTAATTGCACTACTCATGTTAAGCTTACTTAATTCTTGCGAAAAGGTAACCAGTTTCACACTGGTCTCCCGATAGCTTTCACGTTTCCACTCCATTAACTGCTTCTGTTGATTCAGCTTGTCCAGCGGAGCGCTCTCAGCTGTCATCAACTTTTTAACCATAGAATCTATATCCATACCAGATGCCAAACCACTTATTCTCGTTACCATAAATATTCCTCCCTATACCTTTTTATCGACAATAATCCCGGTAATTTCCATCATTCTCGCTGCCAAATCCAAGATTTTTTCTGGCGGAACCTCACGGATGAGATCGCCCGTTTCCTTGTTTAAAACTTTAATCATAATGGCGTGGGTTTTTTCGTGTACAGATATTTCAAACATTTTTTGCGGACCTTGAATTGCATCAATTGCCTTCTGTAATTGCTGAATGGTTTGCTCATGTGTTTGCTGTGCTTTTGCAGAAATTACAGATTGGGCTGGATCAACAGACGTCTCCTCCTTTTTAGCTCCGGCAGAAACATGAATCGGTGCTATACCTCCTGCATTGGCTGGTATCAACGGTTCCATAACATAACCCCTCGCTCATAAAATGGTATGCCGTACACTGTTTCTCTTCTATTCATATCGGATGTCCTACTCTATATATCGGTTAATGATTTAGATTATTTATGAAAAATCATATAAAAAAAACAAAAAAGACTCTGCAAAATGCAGAGCCTTTAATAATTCGCTTACTTCCCAAAATCTTAACGAAGCAGGGACAGTACGCCTTGTGGCGCAGAGTTTGCTTGTGCCAGCATGGATTGGGATGCTTGCAGCAAGATGTTGTTTTTGGACAAAGTAACCATTTCTTTTGCCATGTCAGTATCACGAATACGAGATTCGGAAGCTGTCAGGTTCTCAACTGTAGTACCCAAGTTGTTGGAAGTATATTCCAGACGGTTTTGAACAGCACCCAGTTTAGCACGTTGTGTAGCAACTTTTTCAATAGCATCACTTACGTTTGTCAACGTGGAAGAGGATTTCAAACCAGTGAATCCTCCTGTAGCAACACCACTAACTGTAATCGTAAAGGCTTTATCGTCAGCTTGTACTTTTACGTTAGAAGTGATTTTGATTCCGTTGAATGTTGTGTTTTTCATAATGCTGTCGATTTGCGATCCCAGTGCGTTAAGCTCCATGTTAATGTTGCTCTTATCGCTGGAAGAATATGTTCCGTTCAGCTTTTGAACGTTCAGTTCTTTCATACGGGAAAGCATGGAGGATACTTCGTTCATTGCACCCTCAGCAGTTTGCGCAAAAGAAATACCGTCTTGAACGTTACGTTGAGCTTGTTCCAGACCACGGATTTGTCCGCGCATTTTTTCGGAGATGGAGAGACCAGCAGCGTCATCAGCAGCACGGTTGATACGCAGACCGGAAGACAGCTTCTCCATGTTTTTACTTGCTGCAGCATTATTCATACCCATGTTACGATGAGTGTTCAATGCAGGAATATTGTGGTTAATAATCATTTGAAATTTCCTCCCTGAAATGGTTTAATTCCCACGTCCTTGTGGTATAAGCGTCTTCGCAGGTCGGCCGCCCTGAAGAATTACCGCTCTAAATTATATATCGACACCTGCTGCTGTATTGTTTATAGCATTTTAAAATTTTCAAAAAAATCTATTTTGGAAAACAGTACTTCGACTCAAAAATTTTTATTTTAACCAATAATTGATATTTTTTGAACTCTAGCTTATATTAAGCTTGTGGTAAAAAATATACTAATATAAGGAGTGTTTCAATTATGTTTCGGAAAACGATTAGTTTGCTATCCGTTTTGATCCTTGCAGTCGGATGGTTCTCATCTTCTTTTAATCTGGCACTTGCGGGTTCTTCTCAAGCCAAACCTGTTCAGCTGCCAGTACAATTTCTGAATTCCATGTATAAGAAAGGCTCAAACACACTTTTAAGCGATCTACATACAACACCAACCCAATCCAATTCGCTTTCAATCTCCAAGGAGGAAATTTTAAAATATCCAAAGTTAAATACATTACCTGATACTTCGTCTAACAATAAATTTTCCGTCTCTGCAGTCACATATGATGTTTATAATACTACACCCGATGGGGCAATCTTTATTAAATCAGGTAATTCCGCACAAGGTTATATTACTGCAGAGGGTGAAAGCCGCTGGTTTTTCACACGTGTTGAAACTCCCAATAAACTGACTGTATTTCTGAATCCAGGGGCATCCACAACCAAAGATTACGATCTTCATCTATACAAGCTTGATGAAAGCACAGGAACGCTAAACAAAGTTTCATATTCTACAAAGGGAGCAGGGCAATATGAACAGGTCAGCTATGTAGCAGGGACCGGCTATTATTTCATACTTGTCCAATCATATAAGGGATTTGATGTCACCCAGCCATTTACCGTTCATACTATTCAATCTGACAGCTATGACAGCAGTGAACCAGATGACAATCCTTGGTTTGCTAAAAACCGCGGATCAGCTACCTTTAGCAGCAGCCAAACGATTGACAATATCCTCGATGAGGATTGGAGCAAAATCAAGGTTCCTTCTGATACTACCGTACGTCTCAACCTCAACAATACGTCAGCTTATGGCGAATACCGACTGGACTTATATGACGCTAATTTGACCAGTCTCGGATATCTCAACCAGAACACAACTGCACAAATAAAATTATCCGCAGGTGAATATTATATTCGTGTTATTGCGCCATCCAAATTCGATCTTACCACTCCATATACTTTGACAGTGAGTTATCAAAATGCTGATGTTGCACGGGTGGTAACTTCCAACATTACAACAGACGGTGGAGTATACGGTTTTATCAACTATGGCTATGGACAAAAATGGAGAATAAAAAATAATATCACCATTAGCGGCAGAGCGTTTGACGCCCAAGGTAATCCTGTTGCAAATGCTATTATTACCACGAGAATTATTGTGACAATAAACAATAAAGTATTCACAGCAAGTGGAACAACCAATGAGCAAGGATATTTTACGATACCTGTAAATGGTTTAACCTCGGCTGCAGGTAAGTACTCTTTCTACAACAGTGTCAGTACACATTATTTTGATATTATCCCAATCGACTTTTACAGTGGCGGTAAATTGCTAAACTCCGATATCAACAGTCTCTATCATTTCGCTTACCAAATAAGATAATATAAACGGAACGAAAAAGCTGACCCAATCGAGGGCCAGCTTTTTTTGTTCAAATCTAACAGAGAGCTACTCGATGCTGCCACTCTCTCTTCCCATTTCCAATATTGCAGTTTGGAGCGTTTTAAGATCCATTGCTGCGCTTTGATTATTATCCTGGATTGCGTCGAAAATCTCTTTACGATAAATATCTATATCCTTGGGGGCAGATATTCCAATCTTAACGTTATCCCCTTCAACGGAAAGCACGGTTAAAACAATATTATTCTGAATTACGACAGACTCGCCTTTCTTGCGGGACAACACCAGCATCAGGCCTCACCGCCTTGCTCTGCCAATTTTAAATCTGGCCATAATGCATGCTTGGTTGTATATTCCGTGCTTTGCAGAACGATCTGCTTACCTTTTAAATTTTCCGTATTAAAAATGATAGGGGCAATTAAGTTGACTGTTATTTTGGCTCTATTACTGTGCCAGGTTACAATACAACGTACTGCGACCTGCTTTCGCTCTGTTACATCAATATCTGCAAGAGCATCATTAGACAACTCAAACTCGTAATCATGTACAAAGTCAAAAGGGTTGATTGTTATAAAGGAGACCCCTGCCTCTTCTACAGCACTAAAAATACTAAACAACTCGTTATGTTCCTGTAGCTTAAATTCACGTAAATACTCGAAACCGGGTAATCCTTTAGGGAAAATAAAAATGGACTCTGTTTTATATTGTCCCTTTTCATCTACTTCATGTTTTTGGTTCATACCTCATCCTCCTAAGATAGTAACAAAAAAGCTACGGACCTTCGTCCATAGCTTCAAAATGTCAAAGAAAGCAAAATGTCATCTCATAAAATCCATAAGAGATGGCTGCATGATCTGAGCCGATGATTTCAAAGCAGCTTCATATATGGTCTGGGCAGAGGTCGCCTGAATCATCAAGCTTGCAATATCCGCATCCTCAGTCTTAGACTGCAAATTTGTTAAATTCAAATTACGATCACCCAGACGCGCTTGCACAAGCTCCACACGATTCGTGCGCGCCCCAACTTCGGATAGGCTGGACTGCATTTTGGTATAACGCGATTCAATATCTGTGAGTTGATTCGCTACTGTCGTTTGGTTTCCACTTGCTAAAGCTGCACTCAAATTATCCATAATTTTAAAAACGTTATCTGCATCCGTTGACGCTCCGAAAAACTCACTTCCAGAAGTATTCACCTGAAATGTGGATTGATCTCCAATTGCAAAATTTACAGCACCTTGATCTGTATCAATTTGGTCATAGCTAGTAATTGTACCAGCAAGCTCGTATGGCGCCTGGTCATACTTTTGACCATTAAAAATGTATTTACCACGAATCTGGCTATTCCCAATATTGGTCATTTGCTCTTTGAGCTGATCCACCTCTAACTTAATCGCATCCAATCCGGATTGAGGAACAGTACCAGTTGAGGCTTGAACTGTTAGCTCTTTTAGTCGTTTCATCACATCTCCAGCCTGCTGCATAGTGGAATCCGTAAAATCCAACCAGCTTACGGCTGCATCTGCATTGCTGGAATACTGCTCATTGGAGGCCAGCTCAGATCTGTAACGAAGAGCATAAGTTACACCCACAGGATCATCTGAAGGTTTATTGAGCTTACGTCCGGTTGTAATCTGATTCTCCATTTTATTCATATTGCTATAGTTACGATTCAGGTTACTGAGCGTTTGCATGCTCATCATCCCCGAGGTTACTCGAATCGCCATACGCTACCTCCTACTAATTTTAATTAGAGTCCTACACGGCCTGTGCTATTAATCAGCTTGTCCAGCAATTGATCGAATGTCGTCATAAAACGTGAAGCCGCACTATAAGCATGTTGGAACTTAATCAGATTGGACATCTCCTCATCCAAAGATACTCCGCTGACAGACTGTCTGCTCAAATCTACTTGCTCTGTCAGTAGTTGTGCGTTCTTCGATTGACGTTCTGCCTCCTGAGTCTGAACCCCAAGCTGTCCAGCAATAGAGCTAAAGTAGTCATCTACTGACGTTGGACTAGATAAAGCTGTCCCGAAATCAAATTTTACATTTTTCAAGTTAGCCATTGCCATAGCTAAAGCGTTATTCCCGAGTATCACCTTCTCATCTGTCGTTCCCGTACCATCTACCCGCAGAGAAGTTGCAATTTTATTAGGGTCACTTTGTATGTCGGGGTTTAGCGTAATATTACCCGCTGTAATCGCAGCTCCATCTTTAGAGGTAAAAAAAGCATCCCCTTTAGTGGGAGTTGTCCCACTAATTGTATAACCCAACTGGTGAAGTCCATTGATACCTTGAACAGTAACTTTCAAATCGCTCGTTAAAGTCCGGTTATTATTAGCATTAGAGTAAGTAACCGCTGTATTATTCGGGCCTGTATTCAATACCGTTCCTTCAGGAAGCACAGTTCCTTTAGGAAGGGTAACCTCAATATTCCCATTAGCTAGTGTATTCGCCAATTGGTTCATCTGGTTTTTGTAATCCGCAACATATCTGTCACGTGATAATACCATTCCATAAACTTCACCGCCGGTCAAGGTGCCACCTGTAAAAGCAGCCTGAAGACCATCTGCGGTTAATGGTGTAACCACAGTACCAGCTACAACTACTTGCCCAGCTACTGTTACTTGATACCCATCATCCAGTTGAGTAACCTGTACATTAGCCAGTTTAGACAACTTATCAATCGCGTAATCCCGCTGATCTCTCAAGTCATTTGGATTATCTCCCAATGACTCCAACTTGGTGATGTTTCCGTTTAAATCTGCTACAGATTGCAAAAGAGCATTCATTTCTGTTGTTTTTAATGTAATATTATTGGTTAAATCAGAATCTAACGCATCAAGCTGTTTGCTTGTCTGATTCAATGCATCCGTTAATGCCAGCGTCGTTTCTTTTACGATTTTACGGTTAGTTACATCCTGGGGATCTTGACTTAAATCCGACCAAGCATTCCAGAAATTATCCATGACCTTGCGCATTCCTGTGTCAGAGGGCTCGTTCATAATTGTTTCGAGCTTATTCAAAGTATCGTAGCGGATATCCCATCCACCTAAAGAGGAGTTTTCATTGCGATACTGGTCATCCAGAAATGTCTGACGTACCCGCTCAATCGCGCTGAACTCGACACCTGTTCCCAATTGTCCTCTTACAACGGAACGATTCAAACCATAGGCTTCCATAGAATCAGTTGCCTTCATACTGACCACTTGTCTGGAGTAACCAGCTGTGTTGGCATTTGAGATATTGTGTCCGGTTGTATTTAGTGCTGCGGTTTGTGTATTTAAGCTTCTTTTCGCTGTTTCTATAGCATGAAATGTCGAGGTCATATTTTCCTCCTGCAATTAGGCTCGAGTGTCGAATAACCCTGAGCGAATAGTAGAATTTTTTTCATCTGGTCGATGATACGTTGTTTCGGATTCCTCGTAATAAGACATCGTTTCTACAGAAAAATCAATGTATGAAAGTGCCTGCTCTATAAGCTGACGGTTCAACTCATTAAGCTGCTTAAGTTTGTTCAACGTCTCAGAAAGCCGTGTTTGAATGCTCAGCAACCTCTGCTTGTCTTGAGGGTCAAAAACAAGACGAGACAACTCTGTAATGGTTAAGTTCAACTTAGATTTAATTCCGCGTTCCTGCAAAAACTCATATGCAGAGGAAATACGTTGCTCTTCAAGTTGATCAATAAGTTTGGAAAGCTTCGATTCCTGATTCATGACTAAAATGAGCTGATCTACCTTATTAGATATCAGTGCTTCTTTCTTTTGAGTTCCTAGTGCAATCAACTGCTCATGAGCCTCTCTCAGCTGCTCCAGCACATCAATCAGGCGCTCTAAAGGCATATTTTACTTCACCTAGCTTTCGGAAGACTGCTTGAAGTAAGGCAACAGCTTCTCTGCAATTTTGTCTGCATCCACACGATATGTTCCAGAAGCCACTTGCTGCTTAAGATCCTGAATCTTTTTAACTCGATCTGTATCGCTGCTGCGGTTCAACATTTCCATTGCTTCCGGGGAAATGGAGACCTCATCCTTGCGACGGGATTTCTTTTGCTCCTCCTGGCGTCCTGTTTCCATATTTCGCTGGTATGGATTAATCGCTCCGATGCGGTTGGTCTCGTTAATTTTCATAACTTCCACCTTCCTTAGTTATTTGATATGGTCAGAATGTATCAGACGACATAGCGTCGAACATAATTCGTATTCTTTATTTTGTGCATGTTTGCTAAAAATAAAAAAACCGATAAGCTCTATAAAGATTATCGGCGCTATTTGAAACTTTTTGAATAGCTAAACGTGTTTTTAATTCCCCTGTACTACTTTTCACGGAGTTTATCAATTGCGCTGTAGGCACCTTTGCCCATATTGTTACTTTGCTCCTGATTACTGCTTTCACGCGCGGCCTGATGCAGGTCTTTGGTCAGTCTTGTTCGACAAGAATCGCACATGTGTCCTTCACGAATCGGTATTCCGCATACTTCGCAAGGATACGTCATATTGGGTGCATTAGCAATGGAAATGCGCCCCTCACGTATAAATGTTGTGATTTGTTTAACGGATACCCCAGTAGCGTCAGAAAGCTCATGCATATTAATCCCTTTATTTTCACGTATATGTTTGACGCAGCGCTCATATTCAAGCTCGATTTCTTTAATACAATTCTGACAGATTCCTCTGACATTCATAATAAACAGCTTTCCACAGCGGGGACAGTTATCCAAATTCATCCTCTGCAGCGCCCCTTTCCAATTTCCGGTCTCTAATTACTTTTATCCTTACATTACCTTATACTGAAGAGCCTCGTCTAGCAAATATTTCAAAAATGATTCTCAGATTTTACACAACTACACATTTTGTACGTTATCATAATTAAAATATAGATGATAATACTCCAGCAGCAAAATTTTCTCTACATCTATATGTATCGTTATTCAAATGACATACAAATTAAGGAAGCCAACGAATCTTTACATCTCAGCCTATAGCATGTATCTATTTATCGTCAAAAAAGGCAACTTATTTAAGATTAAAAAATAAAATAAGCGCCATTCCAGTAATTTTCGGGAATAGCGCTTCATTATAATTAAAATAGCTATATATGAATATGATCAAACATAGAAATGCAGATCAAGCTGAGGGGAAAACCGGGCGAAACAATCCTCAGAAGAATTCATGTTCACCTGTGCCCCGAATGCTTTCAAGCAAATGCTGTAAATCCGGGGGATCGGCGCCCATACGAATGCTCCGCACATGGAGTGTGGGGATTCATAAATCTTATGCAACTATCCTCATCTCAATTCATAAACTATTTGAAATCAAGATAGATGCATTATTGAAAATTTGCAGCCCAAAAAAAACAAACAATTATTCAAAAAAGCATTGTTTTAATAGAGGCCTTCCCGTATACTATAGTCAAACACTTGGTTTAATAAACACATATTATTATGCATTCATAATAATAATTATTTATTTGTGTTTGTTTGTGGTACTTGCAGTTCTTGACCCACTTTAATCAGGTTGTTAATTTTAACCAGTTCTTCGACAGTTACGCCGTATTTTTCTGCAATAGAAGCCAGTGTATCGCCGTCTTGAACATTTACTGTGATTGTGTTTACAGTAGCTGGTGTTTCAGTTGTAGTAGTTGTTGCTGGTTTTGTAGTTGTTGCTTGATTGCTGTTCTCAGTAGCTGGTTGAGCGGGTGTTGTAGCTGCTTCTTCAGTAGCTTTAATTCCAAAAACTTTAGCTTCGAATGCTTTTTGTGCTGCTTCTTGTTGTTGAATGATCAGTTGTTCTTCAGCTCTATCTTTTTCACGATCTTGTCCTGATGCTGCCATTACTTGACCTGTTGCGAGTGGACTCAACAAAGATACTGCACCTAAGCTAACTGCCAGCATACTAGATACTGCTACTTTTTTCATTACGTTTTTCATGATTTTTTCTCTCCTCTTTTTTAGCTTTAAATTTTAATTAACTGCTTTACTACTGAGCGAGACACTCCCAATGTCCGCTCTGTTTGTCGTTAGCCAACTCATTACCAATTCATGTTAGCTATCAACAGATAGAAATTGTACTCCTCTTTTCCAAAAAAATCAACCTCTAAATTGAAATATTCTTAATTCATCCCTCACTTCCTTACTTTTTGTTTGTCTCTATATTTTTATTATATATCTCTTTCTAGCTCGTTGTCAAATTCTGCTGATTTCGTGGTGTAAAAGAACTCTACTCTACCTATTAAGCCATTTTTGAGGCAATTTCAATCTTTATTTCATAGTTTCAAAACAATCGCTCCACGGCAAATACAGAAAATTTAGACTTATGATCTTGCTAAAGTCAGGCAAAAAATAGCCAAATGTACTCCTTGCTCTGCTGCTTCTTCACCTAAAACACGCGCACACGCCTGCAAGGTGCTACCTGTTGTATAGATATCGTCTACGAGCAAAACAGTAACAGACTGCATCCTCGCCGATGTATATCGAGAATCAGCTTTTAAAACAAGAGACTTCAACAACTTCGCCTTATCAGGGATAACAGCAAAGGCATTATCCATTGAGCTTATGCGTTCCTTTTTGGTTTTAAAGCTCTGTTTGCCTGTATCTTGTGGACGAGCAAGTAAAGATACGAAAGGGAGCTTATTTCGCCTGGCGATCTCTTTCGCCAAAACTTGAGCCTGATTGAAGCCCCGTTCTGCCAGTCTCGTCTCACTTACCGGAACACAGGTCACAACGTCTACATTCCACAAAGATCGTTTGGGAACAGAACCGCCATGGCCTGTAAACTCATGTCTCATCGCCCGATAGGCTCGGTTCATTATCTCGCCCAACGCAAAAGCATACTTTTCATTCCCACGATATTTGAACTGTCCAATCCATTCTCTCATCATCGGCGTATAGCTGGTTGCACTCCGATTACACACATAGTAACGTGCCGATCGGACAAGCCTTATACAGTCCGGACAAAATGTCGGGCGCCCGCAATGAACACACCGAATTTTGTAAATCCAAGGAATTTGAGCAGAACAAGAAGTGCAAATCCCGGAGTACTCGGAAAAATGCCCTGTGAGAGTGCCACAAGAGATACATGTTTGGGACTGACGATGGAGTAGCCAATTCATAAAAAGGCGGGTTTTGGAAATCATCCCCATACCAGAATACACCTTTCTTGGTAGTTTACGTACCGACATCGTTTCAGGTTTCATATTTCTAAAAAAACTTTTTTTATTTACTGCATTTAATGCTTTTTCTCCTTCAGATAGCCTTTTTTTCGTGCTAGTGTATTCATGCGTTGAATCTGTCTGATTGCTCTCTTTTGACCACGAGTCCATTGGGGAGATGTAAAAATAACGCCACCACACGGGTCATCCTTGGATCTTCCTGCACGACCCGCCATTTGGACGAGAGAGGCCTCATCAAAAAGGCTGCTATCCGCGTCCAGTATGTACACATCGCTTCGTGGAACAGTCACGCCCCGCTCTAAAATAGTGGTTGTAACCAGTACACGTATTTCAGTAGCTCGGAATAAGCGTACTTTAGCGGTTCGCTCTTCATCCTCTGATGAGGTACCCGCAATAGGAACATCAGGTAAGTATTTAATCAGCAGCTCTACAAGACCCCGAATATGTGAAATTCGTGTCACAAACAAAAAGATCTGCGCTCCACGTTGTATAGATACACGCAGATGCTGGATCAAGGACGCGGGAAGCTGAGCTTTTTGCAGCCACTGCTTCACTGGAGAAGTCCCCAAGCGAAATGGAACAGGTAAGGGATGACGATGAAAACGAACGGGAACCTTGGCGTGTGGCAGCCAGCCGCGTGCAGCCTCTTTCTGCAGGGCATGCGGTGGCGTAGCAGACAAATAGATAAACTTGCCCTCTGGTTTACATACAGCTTGTGCAGCAAAAGCGAGCATAGGATCATTGTGATAAGGAAACGCGTCAATCTCGTCAATCACTACCAGATCAAAGGCATGACGATAACGCAATAGCTGGTGTGTCGTTGCCAGTGTCAGCTGTCCTCTTTGCCAACGTTCTGCGCTTCCTCCATAGAGCGTTACCATGCTAACTTGGGGAAAAGCAACTGCCAAACGAGGTGCCAACTCCAGTACCACATCCCGGCGCGGTGTTGCTACAAGCGCTGTCCCTCCGCGCTCCAACACATGCTGTAAGAGCGGAAACATCATCTCCGTTTTGCCTGCGCCAGTCACGGCCCAGAGCAGAAAACGTTCTGCCGCGAAATCGTTGACTTGCCGAGCAGTGATCCCCCAGGCACGCTCGCCAGATTTGGGCGAAGGCTGCCCACTGCGGGCAAGAGTGCTGCCATGCGCAGCAGCAGC